>JBMYXP010000052.1:0-14027 GCA_049608525.1 Winogradskyella sp. | reverse complement strand
GTAAATTGTTCTGCTACATGGAAAGGTTGAGATAAGAAACGTTGTACACGTCTTGCTCTACCTACTGCCATTTTATCTTCTTCAGATAATTCTTCCATACCAAGTATGGCGATAATGTCTTGCAATTCTTTATAACGTTGTAATAACTCTTTTACACGTTGTGCACAGTTGTAGTGTTCATCACCTAAAATATCAGCCGTTAAAATACGAGATGTAGAATCTAATGGATCTACCGCAGGATAAATACCTAATTCTGCAATTTTACGAGATAATACTGTTGTAGCATCTAAGTGAGCAAAAGTTGTAGCTGGTGCAGGATCCGTTAAATCATCTGCAGGTACGTAAACCGCTTGTACAGAGGTAATAGATCCTTTTTTAGTTGATGTAATACGCTCTTGCATGGCTCCCATCTCTGTTGCTAATGTAGGTTGGTAACCTACCGCAGATGGCATACGACCTAATAATGCAGATACCTCAGAACCAGCTTGTGTAAAACGGAAGATGTTATCTACGAAGAATAATACATCTTTTCCTTGTCCGTCTCCTGCACCATCACGAAAATATTCTGCAATAGTTAAACCCGACAATGCTACACGAGCACGAGCACCAGGTGGTTCATTCATTTGTCCAAATACAAAAGTGGCTTTTGATGCTTTCATACCAGATTTATCAACTTTAGATAAATCCCATCCGCCTTCTTCCATAGAGTGCATAAAATCATCACCATATTTAATAATGCCAGATTCTAACATTTCTCGAAGCAAATCATTTCCTTCACGTGTGCGCTCTCCAACACCTGCAAATACAGAAAGACCACCATGACCTTTTGCAATATTGTTAATTAACTCTTGTATTAATACTGTTTTACCAACACCAGCACCACCAAATAAACCAATTTTACCACCTTTTGCATAAGGCTCAATTAAATCGATAACTTTAATACCTGTAAATAAAACTTCTGTAGAGGTAGATAAATCTTCGAATTTTGGAGCTTGTCTATGAATTGGTAAACCTGCATCACCAGCTTTAGGTAAATCTCCTAATCCATCAATAGCATCACCAATTACATTAAACAAACGTCCATAAACATTTTCTCCTATTGGCATTTGAATTGGTGCGCCAGTTGCATGGACTTCGGTTCCTCGACTTAAACCATCTGAAGAATCCATAGCAATAGTACGTACTGTATCTTCACCTATGTGAGACTGTACTTCTAATACTAATTTAGAACCATCTTGGTTGTTAATTTCTAATGAATCATAAATCTTTGGAAGCTCTGAGCCAGCAGCGAATTCTACATCGATAACTGGACCTACAATCTGTGCAACTTTACCTGTAACTTTAGACATTACTCTTATGTTTTTGTTATTCAATAATTTAAATATAAAAAAACGACTTACCTAATATTAAAGGATATCGCATTTTTTGCGCTGCAAAGATATAGTTTTAAATTAAAAAATAATAGTGTTTTTGTATAAAAAAACACGCTCAAAAAGAGCGTGTTTTATCTATAATTTATAAATTAAAATTATTGAAGTGTTGGCGAGTAGTTTGTTGGGTAATCTCCTACGTTTGCTTTTACACCCGCAGCTATAAAATTAGAACCATAAGTAGCATCTATAGCTTCTAAAAACTTATTTGCCATTACCGCATAGCCTCTAGCGGTTAGATGTACACCATCTAAACTTATTAATCCACCTGAAACTAAAGCAGTTGTTAAAGTAAAATCTCCATCTGAAACACCTGTGCTTGCAGCTTCATCTAAAATGCCTTTAAAATCTACTATCGCTAAATTGTTTGTCGCTGCAACATTAGCTATTGTTGCATTGTAAGCATCTGTAGCTGTTTTTATAGCTAGTTGCTCACTAGGTAGTAAAACCCATTTGTCTTCTAAAGGAATCTGTGTTCCGTAACCCTGAGGTATTAAAGCACTTAGTGGCAAAACAAATAAATCTTCAGCGGTTGCTTGTCTATATTTAGGAATTGCTGCAAAAGCAGGATTTATAGCCCCTAAATCTGTTAAAGTTTCGTCTATGATAACTAGTGCATTACCCTCGCCAGCAGTAAAGCTTATTGTTCGCTTAGCAACTTCTTCTGCTGTAAATAAACCTGTGCCATTTAATGCCGCAAAAGCTTGTTGAAGTCCTCCATTGTATAATGCGTACCCTTGATTTAAAGCGGCTGCTGTTGCTGCATCTAAAGGAACTGGGTTGTAAGGGACAGTTGTAAAATGTGCCAAACTTGTAATGTAAGGGACATTAGCTACTGCTCCTTTTGCACCATTTGCTGTTAGAGCAGCAACTTGGCTAGTAAATACTTGTGCAAATACAGTAGGGTCTGTTATATCATTTCCGCCGTAAGTTAGAGGATTTAAGTTCCCTGTTTGATCTACACCTACACCACCAGAAGTTGCATAGCCTAGTACATCATTACCACCGATTTCTGAAAGCGTAAAAAATGTAGGGTTTTGAGCAACAGCATCACCTATTATACTTGCGCTAGATGAGGATGCCATTCTTGCAAAATAAGGATTTGCAGCTCCTACTGGAACACCAGCAAGATTGCCATAGCCTGGTGCTACAAAATGAAAGCTCTTTGCTCCAGGAACACCCATATTAGAAAATGAACCCGAAAGTACATTTGTTGTTTCGGTGGTTGGTGAACCAGGAAGTAGAGCTGGTCCAGACCCATTAAAATATAGCCTTGTGCTAGTTATAGCATTACCTCCAAATAGAAGACCTCCAATATTGTCGTTCATTAATGGTTGCGTAAAATTAACACTACCAAATTGCTGAGCTAATATATTTGGAAACGAGTTTTGTTGCGCAGCAATAAAGAGTGCGCTATCTGTATAACCAGCTGTAAAAGATGCACCAACCGCTACATAATTTGTAAAATCGGCAGTACCTTTAGTTAAAGCTGGTAATGGTTCTGGGGTTGGGTTGTAATCATACTCATCGTCATTACAGGCTGTAAACCCAATTAAGGCGACAGCTAAAAAAATATATTTTATGGTTTTCATTTTTTCAATTTTATAGATTATTAATTGTCCAAGATGCGTAATACATAGAACCAATACTACCAACACCAATAGCGGTATAATATTCATCACCTAATAGATTGGTTGCACCTAATTTAAAAGAAGATTTTAATTTAGGAATTTTAAAATTAACCTGAGCATCTAAAACATGGTATGCTGGGATATCTCCATTACCAAATGTTGCTTGCCAGTAATAGTTGTCGCTCCATCTCCAAGCAACATTAAATCCTACATTTTTAACAACTTCTGTATTGCCAAAACTTAATTTTGTTTTATGCTCTGGGGTATTAAAACTGGTTATAAAATCTGGGAATGCAGCCTGATCAAAGTCTTGTTTAGTATAAGTATAGTTTCCACTTAAGTCAAAACCTCCAAAAACTTTTACATCTAAACCTATTGAGCCACCATAAGAATTAACATCTGCTTCAGAGTTGTTATACGTTTGGTAATCTCTAAAATCGCTATTAGAAATGGCATCAACAGAAATATCGTTAGCACCAGCTGTTCCATAAAACGGTGCACTTACAACTTCGCCAGATATAAAATCTTGGTATTTGTTGTAATACACACTCATATCTACAGTTACTTTATTTAGCTTACCTCTGTAACCTATTTCTAGAGACGTAATTTTTTCTGGCTTAACAATATCAGAGTTACCCACTTTTAGTAAGCTAGCATCTCTATTGTTAATACTATTTCCGCTACTTAAATACGCATCTACAGAAGATCTTAAAAAGGAGTTTTCGTATGCAGAACGTCCTGTTTGAGAAATTGTTGCTGGTTGCCCTAAAGCAATTCCGCCAGGGTTGACATTGTAAGTCCTTTCATAACGGTCTAAGTTTGCTGACGCAGAACCAATTAACGTTCTTGGTCCAGCATCTAATCCTATAAATAAATCTTGTGTGGTTGGGTTTCTAAAACCCGTTTGTATTGATGCTCTAATATTCTGATTTTTGTTCAAACTTAAACCTGCAGAAATTCTTGGTGAAAGGAAGCCTTCAAAAAACTCAGATTTATCATAACGTGCCGATCCTGTAAGTTTTAGTTCCATACCGCCATTTAATTCAAATTTTTTCTGAAGTTGTGTGTATATTCCATATTCAGAATAATCTATTGGCCCATCAAAATCGGTATAAATAGTACCACCAGAATTTAAGCTGTATTTTCTGTACGAACCTCCAACTTGAACATCTACAACATCCCAAATATGGCTAAAGTTGTAATTTGCATCACCGTGATAATATTTTGAAGCATCTTGAAACTTAGACCCTGTTCTTAGGTCTGGGTCATTAACACTTTTATTAAAAGCAGCAATAAACTCTGGAGAACCTGGTAGGTAACGCTCTATACCATCATCTATTCCATTAGCATCTACAACTTCTTCTGCAATATTTCTGGCAAGTGCATGTGCTTGCGCATCTGTTGCACCTC
This sequence comes from Winogradskyella sp., assembly GCA_049608525.1. Classification (GTDB taxonomy): domain Bacteria; phylum Bacteroidota; class Bacteroidia; order Flavobacteriales; family Flavobacteriaceae; genus Winogradskyella. Next base: position 9,556 of record JBMYXP010000052.1, on the reverse strand, counting down.
CGATTGTAGCACCAACATAGGTGTTTATATAATCCCCAAACCATTGTTCGTCAGATTTCCAAGCTCTGTTTATATTTACACCAGTAAATACCATATCGTAAGAATCGCCAGCCTTATCTGAAACTACGTAACCTCTAACAAAAAAATTATCGTTTTTTACTTCAAGTTTATGCTGTTGCTGAGAAAAACCATTAATATTATACCTGTTACTACCTTGATAAATTGTATTTCCTGTACCAAATTTACCAACATACTGAATTTCAAAATCATTTTCCCAAGGTCTAAAATATAATCCCCAATCTGCTTTAATACTTTCTGCATTATAGTCTGTTAAGTCTTCTTCGTTGTAACCAGTTCTACTCACTACAACATTTGGCACTAAACCTGTTCCGCCTGCAAGCACATTAATATTTGCAGCAACTAAATCCCCATATACATTGTAGCCATCATAGCCATAGTCTGCTCTTGTATTACCAGTACCTGGCTTGCCGTTATAGTTATTAGCAGTCCAGTCAGTACCTTTTAGCCACCCAAAATTAACTTTAGCTGCAAATTTTTCACTGAATTTATAAGCCATTCTAATACCAGAATCACGGTAAGTATTATCACCTCCAGCATCTTGAGATGTTATACCTTGTTTATGGTAACCACTAATTCCTTCAAAATCGAAAGGACTTTTACTTCGCATAAATAAAATACCATTAAAGGCATTTGCTCCATAAAGTGCCGAAGCTGCACCTGGCAATAACTCAACGCTAAAAACATCTGTTTCGTTCATACCAACTAAGTTTCCTATTGGAAAATTTAACGCTGGTGCCGAGTTGTCCATACCATCTACTAGCTGCATAAAACGGGTGTTTGCAAATGTTGCAAATCCTCTTGTGTTTACAGATTTAAAGGTTAAACTGTTTGTATTTACATCTACACCTTTTAGGTTTTCTAGTCCGTCATAAAAACCTGCAGACGCTGTATTCTTTATTTCTTTTAAGCCAAAACGCTCTACTGTTACAGGAGATTCAAAAATTCTTTCTGGAGTACGAGATGCGGATATTACAACTTCATCTAGTGAGTTACCTTCTTGTAAAGTAACATTTAGAGTTTGGTTATTGGTTGTAACTTCTAGAGTTTGAATTTCAAAACCTGTGTAACTCACTCTTATAGAAAATGGTGGGTTTTGATCTACTGTTAATGCGTAGTTACCATCAAAATCTGAAACCGTTCCTGTTGAAGTACCAACAACGACAATATTTGCTCCTGGCAAAGGCAGCCCTGTATTATCAGTAATTTTACCTTTTACTGTGGTTTGCGCAAATGCTACCACACCAAAAAGTAGTGTAAAAAGCTTTAAAATTGTTTTCATTGTATTGATTTAGTTAATTTATTAGTAGGCAATTTAATTAAATATATGAAACTTTTACAACAAATTGACAAAAAATCATTACCACTTATATAAGATGTTATAAAATAAAAGCCCTAAAATTGAATAATTCTCAATTTTAGGGCTTAAAAAATAATGCAGCTAACTCTTATTCTACAGTAACTGATTTAGCTAAATTTCTAGGTTGATCTACATTTTTTTCTAACATTACCGCAATATGGTATGATAATAATTGTAGCGGAATTGTAGTTAATAATGGAGTAAGGCATTCTAAAGTTTCTGGGACTTCGATGACATGGTCTGCTAATTCTTTAACAGCGGTATCTCCTTTTGTAACGATACCAATAATTTTACCTTTTCTAGATTTAATTTCTTGGATATTACTTACTACTTTTTCGTAGTGCCCTTTTTTTGTAGCAATAACAACAATTGGCATCTGCTCATCTATTAAGGCAATAGGGCCATGTTTCATTTCTGCTGCCGGATAACCTTCTGCATGTATGTAAGAAATCTCTTTTAATTTTAATGCACCTTCTAATGCAACAGGAAAATTAAAGCCACGACCGAGGTATAAAAAGTTTTTTGCGTCTTTGTAGATTTCTGCCACAGTTTCTACATAGGCATCAGACTTTAGAGCGTCTTCTACCTTGCTTGGTATGGTTTCTAATTCTACTAAATGATGTCTAAGCTCTGAATTTGAAATTACACCTTTTGCAGCTGCTAATCTTAATGCTATTAATGTTAGCACGGTAATTTGTGTTGTAAATGCCTTTGTTGATGCTACACCAATTTCTGGACCTGCATGTGTATATGCACCCGCATCACTTTCTCTTGCAATTGAGGACCCTACAACATTACATACACCAAAAACAAAAGCTCCTTTAGATTTAGCTAATTTAATAGCTGCTAATGTGTCTGCTGTTTCACCAGATTGAGAAATGGCTATAACTATATCTTTTTCTGTAATTACAGGGTTTCTGTATCTAAATTCTGAAGCGTATTCTACCTCAACAGGGATACGTGCTAAATCTTCAAAAATATATTCTGAAACTAAACCTGCATGCCAAGATGTACCGCAGGCAACAACGATAATACGATCTGCATTTAAAAACCGTTTCATGTTGTCTTCTATTCCTGCCATTTTAATTATGGCTTCGTTGCTTAGAAGTCTGCCTCTAAAGGTGTCTAATATTGCACTTGGTTGTTCGTAAATTTCTTTAAGCATAAAATGGTCGTAACCTCCTTTTTCAATTTGTTCTAAATTAAGTTGCAGCTCTTGTATGTATGGAGCAACTAATTTATCGCTTTTAATTTTACGAATTTTTATGTCTTTTCCTCGTCTAATGATTGCCATTTCTTCATCTTCAAGATATATGGCATTTTTTGTGTATTCTATAAATGGGGAAGCATCACTTGCAATAAAAAATTCATCGTCACCTATGCCTATTGCTAAAGGGCTACCTAGTCTTGCAACTACAATTTCGTTAGGCTTATTTTTATCAAAAACCGCAACAGCATAAGCACCTACAACTTGATTTAATGCAATTTGAACCGCTTTTCCTAGTTTTATGTTTTCTTTTTTCTTTACGTCTTCAATTAGGTTGATTAATACTTCTGTATCTGTATCGGATTGAAATGTATAACCACGATTTATTAATTCTTTTTTTAGGCTATCGTAATTTTCTATAATTCCGTTGTGAATAATAACTAAATCTCCAGAATTAGAGTAATGCGGGTGCGAATTAATATCGTTTGGCACACCATGTGTTGCCCAACGTGTATGCCCAATACCAAGTGTACCTGTTGTAGTAATATCTTTTTCTAATTTTTCTTTAAGATCTGCAACTTTTCCTTTGGTTTTTGAAAGCTTTATATCTTTACCGTCATACAATGCTATACCTGCACTATCATAACCTCTATATTCTAATCTCTGAAGTCCTTTTATTATAATAGGATAAGCTTCTCGATGACCTATATACCCGACGATTCCACACATATTATTTAATTATTAGTCTATTATTTAGTTACTAGTATCGCAGTCTTCATTACCCTGTAAACACGTGTAATAAATTTCTAAAGACACTTTTTTTGCTTGGTCTGCTGTACTAGTATTATTACCGTACAAAACAGTACCTCTTGGAGTTAATATTGAACTGACTGGTAATGATTTATCAACGTTATCAGTAGTTTGCTCTTTTAATTGTGCTATTGATTCTTCTAAATTAACATTTAAAGACACCGCTACACCTAATTCTACATTTGTAGAGTCTCTTAATAATAAATTATTAATATGCTCTGTAATTCTTAATTTGTATTTAACACCTCGGTTTGGGTCTGTTTCTTCCCTTTGTAGCGGTCCAAGATGATTAATTACTGAAAATTCTGGAAAATTATTACTTAATCCGTCTAGATAATAATCTATTAAAGGAGTGTTGTTTTTTGCATCGTATAGATACAGACGATGTGGTTCGTTACCATCTACAATATCTTGATCTACATAAAACACAAGATTAGCTTCATTAACTAAACGTTTAGATTTTGAGAAATCCCCATTTTCATCGGTTTCAACAAATTTATTTTTCCACACCTCAAAAGGAGTGTCAACGGAGTCGTCATCATCTATATCACTGCCTGCAAATAACTTTACTTTTGCTACAGAGCCTTCTCCTCCTTTTAGATAAAGTCTGCTATCTCCATTAATCGCATCACCATCATTGAGAGGTAATGAAAAGTTATTATCCATAAAGTTTATTCTGTTTTGCCCAAAGTTTAAAGTATAAGTTTCTTGCTCTGTGGCATCGGCTTCATCGGTTTCAGATACTGTTAATCTTTTGTAATATATAGTAATGTTAGCATTTTGACTTGCTGGGTTTAATATTAAAAAACTACCCTCATTATTAACTGCTTCTGCCTTAAAATAAAGCCCTCTAAAGTATTCTGCAAAATTACTTGCAGAACTAAGATCTGCAGTACCTTCTTTATTTATTATTTTAGTTCTCCAATATGTTGTATCTAACTTAATTCTTAAACCTGGCGCCACTCTTTGAGACACTTCTGATTCTCCATCTTCATTGTCTTCTTGTAATACAAAACCATTTTGATTAATATTTATAATATTACCTGCCAAGTGAGATGTTTGTTGGTCTCCAAACATAATAAGTTCTTGAGCTTCTAATGCAGAAGCACTGATTGTCTCGGTTGCTGAGGCTGTTTTGTTTGAAAAATAAGGCTGAGACTCATTAAAATCTGCATTAGGGTTAAAATCTCTTATAAAATAATTACTTTCATAGATATTTAACTTTATTGGGCTATAGGTATCTGCTTTAGGAAATACAGAATCTATTTCGTAAATCACAGTTTCATCGTCTTCAATACCAGTTACTGTACTATAAAATGGCATAGTTAACACTACAGAATCCATGGCCACGAAATTTCCGTCTTCTACTCCAAAGTTGGGGTCGTAATTTGTTGCATTTAACTGTGTTACAAAGCTAGATGTTGTACTGCCATAAACATCATTGTAGTAACCAAGTGTACTTAACCTAAGATTATTGGTTTGTACTGGCTCTAACACATCTGTATAAGCAATAATATCTTGAGAACCATTAAGAATTTCAAAATTAGTAGCGTTACTAGAGTTTATAATATCTGACTCTAGGGTTGTAAAATCTTTATCGCATGCAATAAAACTTGCAAACAATAATACGAGAATTAATATCTGTAGGGTAAACTTATTTTTTTTCATAATTATTTTTAACCGTTTAACACAGTATTGTTATAAAATTCGGTGTATGGATCTGCAAAATCCTCGAGAGGAAAGTAATCTAAAACAGGTTTTGATAATGTTTCAATATGCTTCTCTAATGCTTCGGGTAAATTATCTGACCCTTTTATTATAGCATCAGAGTTATCCATTGCTATTTTCATTAAATTGATATAATCTGGTGTTTTTAATGGTTGTATTGCTTTTGCATCTAAACCATCAAAACTCACTTTATTTATCATGGTTTCATTTAACGTTCCTTCAAAACCTTGATTATAAATAGAGGTTACTATTTTGCTTTCTGTAAACAAGGGTTCGGTTTTATAAAACTCTTTTAAATATAATGGCAATAAAGATGCGAGCCATCCATTAACATGAATAATATCTGGCGCCCAGTTTAATTTTTTTACAGTTTCTACAACCCCTTTTGCAAAGAAAATGGCGCGTTCGTCATTATCTGTAAAAAGCTTTCCGTTTTCGTCTGTTAATGTGGCTTTACGCTTAAAATAATCTTCATTATCTATAAAATAAACTTGAATACGCTCTTTTGGTATTGATGCTACCTTTATTATTAAAGGCATATCTAAATCGTTAATCACTAAATTAATACCCGACAATCTAATAACTTCGTGTAATTGATGTCTTCTTTCATTTATATTACCAAAACGCGGCATAAATATTCTTATTTGACCTCCTTGTTTGTTTACCATTCTTGGGGCTTCAAAAGACATTGAAGAAATCTCTGTTTCTGGTAAGTATGGAACAACCTCTGAGGACACATACAATATTCGCTTATCTTTCATAAATCTTCGTGCTAGTACTATTTAAAATATAAAAACATGCAAAATTACAAAATTTTATGCAGATTGATAGTATTATATTATGTTTGCAAGCGTTAAACTTTTGTTATTACCTTGATACTATTTTATAAAAAAACCAAACTCATAGAGCACATAAGGGTTCTAAAATCTAATACAAAAACCATTGGGTTTGTGCCTACCATGGGAGCATTACATAATGGGCATTTGTCATTAGTTAGTAAAGCTTTGAGTGAAAATGAGATGGTTGTGGTTAGTATTTTTGTTAATCCTACGCAGTTTAACAATAAAGAAGATCTCATTAAATATCCAAAAACACTAAAAGCAGATATTGCACTTTTAGAAACTATAAGCAAAACAAAAATAGTAGTTTACGCACCAACAATAGAAGATATTTATACTGATAAGGTTGAATCTTCTATCTTTACTTTTGATGGGCTAGAACACGAAATGGAAGGTGCTTTTAGAGATGGTCATTTTAATGGTGTTGGCACTATCGTAAAGCGTTTGTTTGAAATTGTACACCCTAATTATGCGTATTTTGGCGAAAAAGATTTTCAGCAATTACAGATTATAAAAAAACTGGTTGAGCTACACAACATACCTGTTAAAATTGTAGGTTGCCCTATTTATAGAGCTAGTGACGGATTGGCAATGAGCTCTAGAAATGAACGACTAACAGCCCAGCATAGAAAAGCTGCACCATTTATATACAAAACATTACAAATTGCCAAAGTAAAGTTTGGCACAAAAAGTGCAAAAGTGGTTACAGAATGGGTAAAAAAGCAATTTAAAAAACAACCGCTTTTAGAGTTAGAGTATTTTACTATTGCAGATATTGACACCTTAAAACCCGTAAAACGCAAATCATCAACAAAAACATATAGAGCATTTATGGCTGTATATGCTGGCGATATACGACTTATAGATAATATCGCATTAAATTAATTACCTTTGTACTATGCAAATACAAGTTGTAAAATCTAAAATTCACCGTGTAAAAGTTACAGGAGCAAAACTTAACTACATAGGTAGTATTACTATTGACGAAGACCTAATGGACGCGTCTAATATTATACAAGGAGAAAAAGTTCAGATTGTAAATAATGATAATGGAGAACGTTTGGAAACTTACTGCATTCCTGGCCCACGCAAAAGTGGTGAAATTACATTAAATGGTGCAGCTGCACGAAAAGTTTCGGTTGGCGACACTTTAATTCTTATCACATATGCGTTTATGGATATTGAAGACGCTAAAGTATTTAAACCTGCTTTAGTTTTCCCAGATGAAGCTACTAATCTTTTAAAGTAGGTTTGAGCAAAGCCAAGACCATTCTTAAAATTATAGTACCTCTATTATTAGGGGTTGTTTTAGTATGGTATTCGTTATCTCAAATTTCAATATCTAAATTAACGCAATATTTTAAAGACGCAGATTATACTTGGATAATTTTTGGAATTACTTTAGGTTTGCTAAGCCATGCGTCTAGAGCATACCGTTGGCTTTTTATGGCTGCACCACTAGGTTATAAGCCCAAGTTTGCTAATAGCTTTATGGCTGTTTATTCTGCATATTTAATAAATTTTACAATACCCAGAGCTGGCGAAATTGCAAGAGCTACGATTTTAAAAAACTATGAATCTGTGCCTTTTGATAAAGGCTTTGGCACTATAGTAGCAGAGCGTATTGCAGACTCTATTATGCTTCTACTCGTCATTGCCATAGCACTTTTTTTAGAATTTAACTTTATTTATAGTTTCCTCTTAGAAAAATTTAACCCAATAGCCATGAGTTTTGGTGTTGTAATTTTAATTGCACTCGCCGTAGTTGTATTTCTTTTTATAAAAAAAAGCACTTCAAACATTGCTATTAAAGTAAAAGGATTTATTAGAGGGCTTACCGAAGGAGCATTAAGTATTTTTAAAATGAAAAAGAAATGGGCTTTCATTTTTCATACCGTGTTTATTTGGACCATGTACCTGCTTATGTTTTATGTAACCACGCTTGCTTTACCAGAGCTACAAAACATCTCATTAGCAACTGTACTTATTGGGTTTATATTGGCGAGTTTTAGTATTGCTGCAACAAATGGAGGTATTGGGTCTTTCCCCGAAGCTATAGTTATTGCATTTTCGCTATTTAATATGCCCGAAGATCCAAGTAGAGCTTTTGGATGGATTATGTGGGCATCTCAAACATTTGCAATTATAGTTTTTGGAGGTTTTTCTTTGTTATTTCTACCAATCTATAATAGAAAAAAAACTATGCTATAACATTTTTTTTTACCTTGCTTAAGTTAAATTCTAATTCAACACTTACCATGCAAAAATTAAAACTAGTTGTAGTTACTTTATTTATTGGTTTAACTGCATTTTCTCAAGCCATAGAAACCACCATGTACTCAAATGCCATGGAAGAAGAGCGCGAATTAAAAATTTTACTACCAAGAGGTTACTCTAACGAAGATAAAAAAGCATACCCCGTTATCTATGTCTTAGATGGAGATTATTTATTTGAAGTCGTTTCTGGCAACGTAGATTTTTACTCGTACTGGGAAGATATACCAGATGCTATTGTTGTTGGAGTTATTCAATCTGAAGAAAGAGATGACGATTTAGCTTATTCTGGGCAAAACTCTTTACCTGTAGATGGTGGTGCAGATTTTTTTAAGTTTGTAGGCAGCGAATTAACCAAACACATAGAGAAAACATACAAAACCGAACCTTTTAGAGTTATTGTTGGCCATGGTAAAACAGCTAATTTTGTTAATTATTTCCTTGTAAGAGAAGCTCCAGTTTTTAACGCTTACATATCTATTAGTCCAGATTTTGCTAAAGACATGCCAAACTATATTATAAAACGTATGGAAACTTTAGAACAAAAAATATTTTATTATATGGCAACATCTACTAATGATGTGCCTTTTATAATGGAAGAAACTAATGCCTTAAACACCCGTATAAATACTATTGAAAATACAAATTTATTTTACACCTTCAATGAAATTAATGGAGCTAACCATTACACAACACCTGCACATGCCATACCTAGAGCTTTAGACCGTATTTTCTTCACATTTCAACCCATTAGCAAAAAAGAATATAAAGAGTCTATATTAAATTTAAAGACATCTCCCGTTGAGTATCTTATTCAGAAATACGAAGAAATTAGCACGTTATTTGGCATAGAAAAGCAAATTTTAATTAACGATTTTAAAGCCATAGCTGCGGCAATTAAAAAGAAACAACAATGGGACTATTACCAAGATTTAGCAAAACTAGCACGCAAACAATACCCAGATACCGTTTTACACAATTATTATTTAGGCCAATATTACGAAAGAGTTGGTGAGTCTAAAAAAGCAATGAAAGTTTATAAAGATGCGTATATACTTGAAGAAATTGGCGGCATAACAAAAGATCATTTATTGGACCTTGCCGATGATATTAAGGCAGAATTTGAGAATTAAACAGCTATTGTTACTATTAAAAAAGCACATTTTATATTGCGTAATGTAAAATGCTCAATTTTTCAACTTTTAGAACTTTAGGAACTTTTAAAAACTTTACAACTCAATAGCATGGCTAAAGTAAAAA
>JBMYXP010000051.1:0-14130 GCA_049608525.1 Winogradskyella sp. | reverse complement strand
AAAAATAAAACGCTCTAAACATTTAGTTTAAAGCGTTTTATATATAATTGTGACCTCGATAGGATTCAAACCTATAACCTCTTGAGCCGTAATCAAGTGCGCTATTCAGTTGCGCCACGAGGCCTTTTTTAGTGGGTGCAAATATACTACTTTTATTAAAAACCCACCAAATTATTGGTTTAAATTTTACAATTTCTTTTTACAATTGTGTTTTACAATTTCTTTGCATTTTTTACTTTTTGGGTTGTTAATGCCAGCTTTAAAACATCGCTCATGTCTTTTACATAATGAAAAGTTAGACCTTTTAAATAATCTGGGTTAATTTCATCAATGTCTCTTTTATTATCCTCACACAATAAAATCTCTTTAATACGGGCACGCTTTGCTGCTAATATTTTTTCTTTTATGCCACCAACAGGTAATACTTTTCCTCGCAATGTAATTTCGCCTGTCATAGCCAAACTTTTTTTAACTTTACGTTGTGTAAATAGCGATACTAAAGAGGTTAACATAGTAACACCAGCACTTGGACCATCTTTTGGTGTTGCGCCTTCTGGTACATGAATATGTACATTGTACGTACTAAATACGTCTGGGTTAATTCCAAACTCGTCTGCATTGGCTTTAATGTATTGCATAGCAATAGTTGCAGACTCTTTCATTACTTTACCTAAATTACCTGTTATAGAAAGTGTGCCTTTTCCTTTAGATAAAATAGACTCTATAAATAAAATATCGCCTCCTACTCTAGTCCATGCCAAACCTGTAACAACACCCGCAACATTATTGTTTTCGTATTTATCGCGTTCTAATTTTGGGCTGCCTAAAATTTCTATAACATCATCATTTGTAATTTTAATGTTATAGTCGTCTTCCATAGCAATATTTTTGGCGGCATAACGCACCATTTTGGCAACCTGCTTATCTAAACCTCTAACACCAGACTCGCGTGTGTAACCTTCCACTATTTTTTCTAATTGTGGTTTTGCTATTTTTAAAGCCTTATCATCTAAACCATGTTCTTTTAATTGTTTTGGCAATAAGTGACGTTTAGCTATCTCTACTTTTTCTTCAATGGTATAACCTGTTACGTTAATCATTTCCATACGATCTCTTAATGCAGGCTGAATAGTACTTAAGCTATTTGCCGTTGCCACAAACATAACTTTAGATAAATCGTAACCCATTTCTAGGAAATTATCATAAAACTCATTGTTTTGTTCTGGATCTAAAACCTCTAACATTGCAGAAGACGGGTCTCCTTGGCTACCTGTTGAGAGTTTATCGATTTCATCTAATACAAATACGGGGTTAGACGTACCTGCTTTTTTTAAACTCTGCACTATGCGTCCTGGCATTGCGCCAATATAGGTTTTTCTGTGACCTCGTATTTCTGACTCGTCTCGCAAACCACCCAACGATATTCTTACATATTCTCTACCCAAAGCTGCTGCAATAGATTTTCCTAAAGAGGTTTTACCAACTCCTGGTGGACCATACAAGCAAAGTATTGGAGATTTCATGTCATTTCTCAGCTTTAAAACTGCCAAATATTCAATGATACGTTTTTTAACATCGTCTAAGCCAAAATGATCGCGATCTAAAATTTTCATGGCACGCTTCAGGTCAAACTTATCTTTGCTAAATTCATTCCAAGGTAAATCTAAAAATAAATCTAAGTAATTACGTTGTATAGAATATTCTGCAACTTGCGGATTCATGCGCTGCATTTTGGCTAATTCTTTATCAAAATGGGTTTTCACTTTATCGTCCCATTTCTTTGCCTTAGCACGCGTTTTTAGCTCTTCAATTTCCTCACCAGACGAAACTCCTCCACCCAATTCTTCTTGAATGGTTTTCATTTGCTGATGCAAAAAATATTCGCGCTGTTGCTGGTTCATATCACTTTGAACCTTAGATTGAATATCATTTTTTAGCTCTAGCTTTTGATATTCGAGATTCATAAATTTTAAGGTTTGAAGCGCGCGTTCTTTTAAATCATTAATTTTTAATAATTCTTGCTTCTCCTCTACTTTTAAGTTCATGTTAGAAGACACAAAATTTATTAAAAAAGAGCTACTTTCAATATTTTTAATCGCAAAAGATGCTTCAGAAGGAATACTTGGGCTTTCCTTTATAATCTCTAGAGATAAATCTTTTATAGATTCTATAATGGCTTTAAACTCTTCGTTATCTGCTGCTGGTTTGGCTTCGGGTATATCAGAAATGGTAGCTGTTAAATACGGCTTTTGTGATGTAATTTCATTTATTACAAAACGTTTTTTTCCTTGTATAATAACCGTTGTATTGCCATCTGGCATTTTTAGCACTTTTAAAATACGTGCTACTGTACCTGTTTTATAAATATCTTTTGCGGTTGGGTTTTCTACCGCTTCATCTTTTTGCGAAACCACACCAATAACTTTTCCCGCTTTATTTGCGTCATTTATTAATTTAATAGACGCATCTCTACCTGCTGTTATTGGTATTACCACACCAGGAAATAATACCGTGTTACGCAATGGTAATATTGGTAAAGTATCTGGTAATGATTCGTTGTTTATTTTTTCTTCATCTTCGGGTGTCATTAACGGAATTAATTCTGAATTTTCGTCAAAATCTTGAAATGACAAACTGTCTAGTCCTATAAATTTTTGTTTTCCCATAGTATTTTTAAGCCATTCTGTCATTAATAACTAACGAACAGCGTTTGTTTAATTCTATTAATAATTAATTTTATATTGATTATCAATGCCTTGCAAGATATTTAAAGCAACTCACACCTGTTTAATTTCAATTGTTATGCCATTTTACCGATTACAATTCAAAATGCCCTATAAATAACAATTGGTGTAACTTAAACAAAATTTACAATTTTTATAACCAAAACTGTAACAATTAAAAAGACACGCTATCTTTATAATAAAATCAATTGTTTTTTTTTGACATCAACCAATCAAAATATCGAGCAGTTACTATTGCAATGCCAATCTGGAAACCAACGTGCACAGTTAGAGGTTTATAACAGATATAACAACGCAATGTACAATACAGCAATTAGAATTGTAAAAGATTCTTTTAAAGCTGAAGACATTATGCAAGAGTCCTTTTTAACGGCTTTTACAAAATTAAAAACATTAAAGGATACTAGCGTATTTGGCGCATGGTTAAAACGTATTGTGGTTAACAATAGTATTGCACATTACAACAAAACTATAAAACAAAATGAAGTACCATTAGAAACTGTACTTTTTAAAGTAGAAGATAATAATGGTATTGAAAACAGTACTGTAAACCACCAAAAAGTAAAGCAAATATTAATGGTAATGAAAACCTTAAAACCAAATTACAGCTTAAGCTTGTCTTTACATTTAATTGAAGGTTACGATTATGAAGAAATTTGTGATATAATGAACATTTCTTACGCAAATTGTAGAACATTAATCTCTAGAGCTAAAGAAAGTTTACGACAAAAATTAATACAATCCGCTTAAAAAAATAAAGCAATGCAAAACGATGCAATAAACGATTTATTTGAAGATTTAAAAGGTGAATTTAATACTGAAACACCAAACCAAAACCATGAGCTACGCTTTATAGAAAAACTCAATGCAACTAACTTGGCGACCCATACATCTAAAAAATCGTTTGGTTTTAATTGGAGACCTTTTTTAGCTATTGCAGCCTCAATTATTATTTGTATTGGTGTCTATACAACCCTACAACACCAACCCAAAGTTTTAGACTTAGCCAATGTGTCTCCAAAATTATCGGAAACACAAGATTTCTTTACAGTAACCCTACAAAATGAATTAAAAAAGCTAAATAACGAACGTTCTCCGTTAACGGATACCATAATTAACGATGCTTTAAAGCAAATTAAAATTTTAGAAACCAATTACAAAAAATTGAAAATAGACTTAACAGAAAGCGGTAAGGACCAACGCGTTATATATGCAATGATTAGTAATTTTCAAAGTAGAATAGAAATCTTAACCTCTGTTTTAGAACAGATTGAATCTGTAAAACAACTAAAAACCAACACTAACAAAACGTTTATATAAGGTACCAACCTAAGCAAAAAAATATGTACGTATTGCTTTAAAACACTAAAAACATGAAACTAAAAATACACTACAAATTAGCCCTATTACTTCTACTAATACCAGTTATGGCATTTGCAAACGCAGTAAATATTGCTAAATCAACAAAAGAAAAAATCATTAAAAAATCGTTTAATGTCTCAGCAAATACCACTCTAAAAGTAAAAAATAGCTACGGAAATTTAGACCTTGTAACTTGGAATGAAAACAGAATTGAGTTTGAAGTAATTATTAAAGTTACAGGCTCTAATTCAGAAAAAATATCGGAAAAACTGAATGCAATCACTGTACATTTTTCTAACGCTGATAACTTTGTGTCGGCTGAAACAAAATTTGGAAAAAGAGATAAATCTTGGTGGAGTTGGAACACTAACAACAAATTAAAAATTGAGGTTAACTACCGCATTAAAATGCCAATTACTAATAACGTAGATCTTAGTAATGATTATGGCTCAATTAATTTAGATAAGCTTAAAGGTGTTGCAAAAATTAACTGTGACTATGGTAAAATAACTACAAAAGAGTTAATGGCAAACAACAACGTTATTAACTTTGATTACAGCAATAATTGCTATTTTGAATACATAAAAAACGGAAAAATTACTGCAGATTATAGTGGTTTTACCATTGCAAAAGCTGAAAATTTGTACCTTAATGCAGATTATACAAAATCTATAATAGAGATTGCAGAACATGTAGAATACAATTGTGATTATGGAGCATTAAAAATTGATAACATTAATAACCTAGAAGGTAACGGCGATTATTTATCATTACGACTTGGTAATGTGTTTAAAAATGTAGCTATAAAAGCAGATTATGGCTCCATAAAAATTGAGCGTATGGCTTCTAAAGCTAAAAATATAACGATAAACTCAGACTTTGTTGGTATAACTATTGGTTTTGATAAGGAGTATCACTTCAATTTTGATATAAATTTAGATTATGGCGCACTAAGAGCATCAGATGGTTTTAATTATACCAATAAAAACGTTGATTACTCAGAAAAGCAATATGGTGGGTATTATGGCTCAAAAGATTCGGGAAACAAGGTTAAGATAAACTCTGAATACGGCAGTGTAACCTTCAAAAAAATATAACACAAAAAATACTTTAATTATGAAAATTTTTAAATCAATTACAATCATTACATGCTTACTAGTTACAACTTTTGCTTTTGCACAATGGGGAAATGGTAAAAAAATAAAAGGCAACGGCAATATTACAACCATAACACGATCTACTGCCGATTATAATGGCATAAAAACAGCAGGACCAATAGACTTTAAATTGGTGCCAGGTAAGGAAGGAAACATTACCATTACTGGAGACGCAAATATTTTAGATTTTATTATCACAGAATTAAAAGAAGGTAAACTTGTTGTTAAAGTAAAAAAAGGAACACGCATAAAGCCAAGTAAAAAAATTAGTGTAACAATACCGTATAAATCTATAAACAGTGTTGTATTAGCAGGCTCTGGCGATATTACAAATGAAGGCAAAATACAATCTAACACATTTAATGTAGCATTAGCTGGCTCTGGTCAAATAAACCTTAATATAGAAGCTAGTACAACAAAAACCAATATTACAGGTTCTGGTGATATTAAACTAAAAGGAAAAACAACTAACCTAAACGCAAAAATTACAGGTTCTGGTGATTTTGATGGTTTAGATTTAGTAACTCAAAATGCCAATGCAACCATTACAGGTTCTGGACAAGCAAATGTAATTTGTAACGGCAATTTAAAAGTTAAAGTAACTGGCTCTGGCGATGTAAACTATAAAGGTAAGCCAAAAAATAAAAACATTAAAACTGTAGGTTCTGGTAAAGTATTAGCTATTTAAAATGCTCTTATTTTTTCTTTAATTTGAATTAGAATACAACTAAAAATCGGCACCGTAAATAACAAATACACAGCAGCTCAAACGCGTAAAAACTTGTAAAATCCGTGTCAAAAATTTTTAGAAGCTAAAACGAATTACACTAAAGTACAGCGTTTTAATTAAATTTAAGACCACTAAAGTACGTTTTATGTAATTCGTTTTAAGTTGTAATTAGTATTAGAAGCTATTAATTTTTTTTTGAAATGACACCCCACTAATGCTACTATTACCCTATCAAAAAAATGCACGATATTGCAGCACTCTAAAATCAAACGTATTAAAATTAGGATCTTTAGCTTTTAATTGTTTATAAAGTGGTAATCTGCTTATAGAAATATTTGCAGCACCAGAGCCCGATGTTAGTGATACCGTTTTTATTTTACGTACTGTAGTTTCCGTTGCATTCAACGTTACAGGCAATAAAAACTCATGTATTCGTGGCACTTCATTAGATATTAGCTCTAATTTTATATGACATGCTTTTAGTTGCTTTCTAAAAAAATATTCTGGTCCATTTTTACTTTTTCCACCAGTAAATAAAATTGTAGTAATCGTAGAATGTTTTTTTAAATACCCAATAACATCTCTAAGTATTATGTTTTGCATTCCTACATCCGATGCATCAATTTTTTCGCGCTCGGCACTTTCTACAATATCGCAAATGCCAATTTTATGCTCAATTAAAAATTGCTTTCGTTGAGCTATGGCCTCTTCAGAATTGTCGTAACGCAAATTAAGGTTGTGGATTTTATCTATTTTATACCACAATGAATTATGATAACTGCCATAGCAAAAATTAACATCTTTCTCATCTAATTTTCCTGTAGAAAACCGTGGTGGTGGCAATGTGCCAACAATAAGTTTTTTAGTTTCTGGTGGAATAAATGGCGGATACGGATGCGTATGTTTAAACTTTATTTTTCTCAGTACTTTCAATATTCTTTTGTAATTTTCGTTAATTTTGTAGGCCACATATATTGCTTAACAATTTACTGATTATTAAAAATAGAAACAACATTTTATTCAAAATACAATTATCCATTGGTCGTATGAGACACCTATTTCTATTATTTTCTATTTCACTTTTACTAATAAGTTGTAATGGTACTGCTAAAAACAATGACAAAGTAGAAATTACATCTTTAAATAGTGCTAGCAAAACAAATATAGAAGAGGTTGCGCCAAAAATTACGAAAACTTTTGTTTTAGGAAAATTTAATTATAAAACAGATACTACATTTATTAAAGTAAACGCTAAACATGCAGCTAAACACTTATATCTAAAAAAAGAAGCCTATACTGCGTTTGTAAAAATGTATAATGCAGCAAAAACCGACGGAATTGATTTAAAAATTATTTCGGGCACACGTAGTTTTAAAGAACAAAAAACAATATGGGAACGCAAATGGGCACGTTACAAAACGTTAAAGCCAATAAATTGTGCTAAAAAAATATTAAAATACAGCGCTATGCCATCTACATCTCGGCACCATTGGGGTACAGATATAGACTTAAATAGCCTTAATAATTTGTATTTTAACAGCGGTAAAGGCAAAAAAGAATACAATTGGCTGGTTACTAACGCCAATACATTTGGATTTTACCAAGTTTACAACACAAAAGATAGTAATAGAACTGGTTATAATCTCGAAAAATGGCATTGGTCCTATTTGCCTTTGGCTAGTAAGTATTTAGAGTTTTATAATCAATCAATTACCAATGCAGATATTAATGATTTTAAAGGCAGCAACCTAGCAGAAGCGTTAAAAATTATTTCAAAATATGTTAATGGCATAGCCCAAAACGCTAAAGCATTTAATAAAAAATAGAGTTTTTATCCCTCAAAAAAAAGTACCGAAATAAACTGGGCAAAACATGGCAAAAAAAAACACTAAAAAAAAAGCGACCACCAAAACAAAGTCCGAAACAAAAAAGACAGCGTTTCAATTATCTAATCAACAAAAATTTATTTTTGGAAGTTTACTAATTATAATTGGGCTATTGCTATTTGTTTCATTTTTGTCTTTTATAGTTACTGGTAAAGAAGACCAAAGTGTGCTTAGTAACTTTCCGCAACGCACTAACGCATACAAAAATTGGGCAAGCCAAATTGGAGCTTGGGTTAGCGAGCTATTTATAACCAAAGGTTTTGGTTTACCATCATTTATTTTTTCGGGTTTAATCTTTTTATCTGGTGTTTATGTTACTTTAAATTTAAACAAAGCAAAACTGAGACAACACTGGGTTTGGGGCACATTAATTGCAATTTGGTTAGCTATATTTTTTGGTTTTTTTACGCATAAGTACGACATACTAGGCGGCATTATTGGCTTTGAAATAAATCAATTCCTCCAAGATTACATCGGTAAAATTGGTGTTGCATTAGTATTACTTTTTGGTCTTATTACGTATTTAGCCATTCGGTTTAAAGTTACAGGCAATACGTTTATTACCCTCTTTAAACGTGCAAAACACGATTTTAAAGACGATTTTAAATCGAATGCAAAACCAAAACCAACAGCAATATTTGATAATAGCTTAACCGACGAAGCTGAAGCTATAAAATCTACTTTTAAAACCCCTTTAGAAAATTTAGAACCAACCATAAGCAAACACTCTAAAACCGAACCTATTTTAGAAAGTCTTAAAATTGAAATTGAAGAAAACACCGAAGAAGCAACTGTTGAGGAGTTAGAAATGAAGGTTGAAACCGCAAATGAAGCACCACCCGAAACTAAAAATTTGGCAGATAAATTAGTTGAAGATTTTGGAGAGTTTGATCCTACTTTAGAGTTGAGTAATTTTAAATTTCCACCTTTAGATTTATTAAAAAAATACGATAACGAAGGTATTTCTATTGACCAAGAAGAGCTTGAAGAAAATAAAAATAAAATTGTAGAAACGCTTTTAAACTACAAAATTGGCATTACTAGTATAAAAGCTACTATTGGCCCAACAGTAACACTTTACGAAATTGTACCAGATGCAGGTATAAGAATTTCAAAAATTAAAAATTTAGAAGACGATATTGCGTTATCACTCGCAGCTTTAGGAATTAGAATTATTGCTCCAATACCAGGAAAAGGTACAATTGGTATAGAAGTGCCAAATAAAAACTCTACCATAGTATCTATGCGATCGGTGATTGCATCTCAAAAATTTCAGCAATCAAAGATGGAATTACCAATTGCTTTTGGTAAAACCATTAGTAATGAAACGTTTGTTGTAGATTTAGCAAAAATGCCACACATGCTTATGGCGGGTGCAACTGGGCAAGGTAAATCGGTAGGTTTAAATGCTGTTTTAACATCGCTTTTATATAAAAAACACCCCGCCGAGGTAAAATTTGTATTAGTAGATCCTAAAAAAGTTGAACTTACACTTTTTAATAAAATTGAACGTCATTATTTAGCAAAACTACCAGATAGTGAAGATGCCATAATTACAGATAATACAAAGGTTATTAACACCTTAAATTCACTATGTATTGAAATGGATAACCGTTATGATACGCTAAAAAATGCCTTTTGTAGAAATATTACCGAGTACAATGCCAAGTTTAAAGCACGTAAATTAAACCCAAATGATGGGCACGAATATTTACCATATATTGTTTTAGTGGTCGATGAGTTTGCCGATTTAATAATGACAGCTGGCAAAGAAGTAGAAGTGCCAATTGCACGTTTAGCACAACTAGCTCGTGCTATAGGTATTCATTTAATTATTGCAACGCAACGTCCGTCTGTAAACGTAATTACAGGAATGATAAAAGCCAATTTCCCTGCACGAATTGCGTTTAGAGTAACCAGTAAAATAGACTCGCGTACTATTTTAGATGGCTCTGGCGCAGATCAATTAATTGGTCGTGGAGACATGTTATACACTCAAGGTAATGATTTAATTCGTATTCAATGTGCGTTTGTAGATACACCAGAGGTTGAAAAAATTACAGAATTTATTGGTTCGCAAAAAGCCTATCCAGATGCACATTTATTACCAGAATATGTAGGCGGTGAAGAAGGTGGCACAAATCTTGATGTAGATATTTCGGATAGAGACAAATTGTTTAGACAAGCCGCAGAACTTATCGTTACAGCACAACAAGGTTCGGCATCTTTATTACAACGCAAATTAAAATTAGGCTATAATAGAGCGGGTAGAATTATAGATCAGTTAGAAGCTGCTGGCATTGTTGGTAATTTTGAAGGTAGTAAAGCAAGGCAAGTGTTAGTGCCAGATTTAGTGGCTTTAGATCAGCTTTTAGCAAATGAAAAAGAGTAAGTTGAGAATTAAAACTAATATAAAATATAAAGACTGAAAAATGAAAAAAATACTTATAGTTGTACTAGTAACATTAAGCTTTACAGGTTTTGCACAAAATGACGCAAAAGCCGAAACACTATTAAACGAAGTCAGCAAAAAAATAAAATCTTATACCAATATAAGTTTAGATTTTAAATACGAATTAAACAACGTTAGCGAAAACATAAAACAAGAAACACGAGGAGATGTTGTTATAAATGGCGAAAAATACAAACTAAACGTTTTAGGCATTACCCGTATTTTCGATGGTAAAACACTATACACTATAAGTCCTGAAGATGAAGAAGTTACCATATCTTCAAATCACAAAGAAGACGAAGCCACCATAACACCAAGTAAAATGTTATCCTTTTATGAAAATGGCTACACCTACAAAATGGACATAATACAAAATGTAAAAGGCAGAAAAATTCAGTATATAAAATTAAATTCTATCGATACAAACTCTGAAATAAAATACGTCTTACTAGGTATAGATGCTACAACTAAGCATATTTACAACCTAATTGAAGTTGGTAAAAACGGCACAAAAACAACCTTAACTGTTAATTCTTTTAAAACCAACCAACCTATTTCAAAAACCTTATTTACCTTTGATGAAAATAAGTATAACGATTATTTTATCAATAAAATTGATTAAACTCAAAATTTTAATACGTGAAAATATTAGATAGGTACATACTTATCACTTTCTTAAGGACGTTTTTTAGCGTCTTTATTATATTTATGTTCATCTTTGTTTTGCAAGGAGTATGGCTCTATATATCAGAGTTAGCAGGTAAAGAGTTAGATATATCGGTGACGGCAAAATTTATTGTGTACTACATGCCAAAGCTTATTCCTTTAGTAGTACCACTAACTATACTATTATCTTCTATAATGGTTTTTGGTAATTTTGCTGAAAACTATGAGTTTGCCGCCATGAAATCTACTGGCATTTCATTACAACGTGCCATGCGTAGTCTAAGTGTTTTTATTGTGGCACTTGGCATTGCATGTTTCTTTTTTGCAAATAACGTCATACCGTGGGGAGAATACGAGTTTTATAACCTTAGACGAAATATTGCCAAAGTAAAGCCAGCACTTGCCATAGCAGAAGGTCAGTTTAATGAAATTGGAGAAATTAACATAAAAGTTGAGAAAAAAAGCGGAGAAAAAGGTCAGTTTTTAGAAGGTGTTATTATTCATAAAAAAAATGCGTCTCGCAAAAACAATACTGTTATTAGCTCTAAAAAAGGTGAGCTTATAAGCAGTGAAAACTCTAGCATTTTGCAATTAAAACTAATTGATGGCAATTACTATGAAGAGATTGTAAATAAAAATGCTAGAAAAAACAAAAAAAAGCCACACGCAAAAAGCTACTTCGATAGTTATATTATAAATGTAGATTTAGAAATTTTAAGTGGTGATGATTTAAATGATAAAAGTCTCACAGACCGCTACAATATGCTAACAGTTAGTCAATTAAATTACACAATTGACAGTTTACAAAACAAAGAAAAAAACGATTACGAATCTTTATCTGCGACGTTATATAATCGATCAACATACTCGGCATTACATTCCAAAAAAACAGTTAAGACAGACTCGTTATACAAAGGCGAAATACTAAATCTTTTTGATACAAAGAGAAAACTTCAAATTATAAATTCTGCAATTGGCTCTTCTAATAGTGTAAGACAAGTTATAAAATCTAACGAGAATAATTTTGCCAACAAAAGCACAATATTAAATAAGCATATTATTGTTTTGCACGATAAGTATGTTTTAGCAATAGCCTGTATTATTTTATTCTTTGTAGGTGCACCACTAGGAGCTTTAATACGCAAAGGCGGTTTGGGCTTACCACTAGTCATTGCAATTGTGCTATTTTTAACCTATCATTTCTTTGGTATTTTTGCAAAAAATAGTGCAAAAGAAGGCAGTTTCAGTCCTGTTTTGGGCGCTTGGCTTTCTACTGCTGTAATGTTACCATTAAGTATTTACTTAACCACAAGAGCTACAAATGATAAAGGAGTATTTCAATTAGATTTTATTTTAGTACCATTAAAACAACTGTTTGTATCTAAAAACAAGTTACAACTTTCAGAAAGTGATACAAAATCTTATAATAATTACAAAAAATATACAACTGAAGAGTTAATTGATATCATAAAAAATAAAACCGATTTAGATATCAATAAAAAACCGAAAAAAATTGCGCTTCATAATTTATTAAACAGACCTATTTCATTAGACACGTTAAAAGTTAAAGGTTTAGAAATCCCAGAACATATTAGTAAAGCAGAATCATTACTAGAAGATTATAAAGCGTATTCTAAAACAAGTTTGGTGAGTTATAGTATTGGGGCTGTACTTTTAATTTCGCATTTTATTTTAAAAAACAATAAGTTTCCAGAATTAGCAACCTATGTATTAAGCCTTAGTTTTGTTGCTTTTGCTTTTTTCTTAATTTATACACTTGTAGATGCTTTTGTGTTTTCAAAATTTTATAAAACTATTAATCAAAAAAGTAATCTTATAAGTCTATTTCTATTTCCTATATATCCTTTAAAATATTTTTTATTGAAAAATAAGGTTGCAAACGACTTTTATCAAAGTTGCATTAAAAATATAAAATAAGTCCTATTTTTTTTATTCAACACACCTCCCAATTATGCTAAAAGAAACCAATACAACACTAAAGTTAAACACCATAGAAGAAGCCATTGAAGATATAAAACAAGGCAAAATCATTATCGTTGTTGATGATGAAAACAGGGAAAACGAGGGAGATTTTTTAGCTGCAGCCGAAAAAGTAACGCCAGAAATGATTAATTTTATGGCAACCCACGGACGTGGTTTAATCTGCGCTCCACTCACTGAGCATCGTTGTGAAGAATTAGAGTTAAATATGATGGTTAGAAATAACACCGACCCTCTAGAAACTGCTTTTACGGTCTCTGTAGATTTAAGAGGTAATGGAGTTAGTACTGGTATTTCTGCAAGCGACAGATCTAAAACCGTGCAAGCTTTAGTAAATACTAACACAAAACCTTTTGAGTTGGCAAGACCTGGGCATATATTTCCTTTAGTAGCAAAAGAAGGTGGAGTGTTAAGACGTACTGGGCATACAGAAGCTGCCATAGATTTTGCAAGATTGGCAGGCTTTAAACCCGCTGGTGTTATTGTAGAAATAATGAACCCAGATGGCACAATGGCACGTTTACCCCAATTAATGGACGTAGCAAAAAGATTTAATCTAAAAATTGTTTCTATCGAAGATTTAGTAGCCTATCGTATGGAATATGATTCGTTAATAGAAAAGAAAGAAGATTTTGATATACAAACACGCTTTGGTAAATTTAGGCTAAGAGCTTATTTACAAACCACTAATAATCAAATACACATTGCACTAACAAAAGGCAGTTGGACATCTAATGAACCTATTTTAACACGTGTTAATGCGACTTTAGTTAATAACGATATTCTTGGTACTTTAACTAACAATGCAGATCAAAAATTAGATAACATGTTTAATGTTATTAATTCTGAAGGAAAAGGTGCAATTATTTTTATTAACCAACAGGCAGAATCTATGAACTTGCTAACACGACTTTCTATACTTAAAGAAAGCCAAATTGAAGGCAAATTAGTAAAAGCTCCAAGTATTGGTATAGATACGAAAGATTTTGGTATTGGAGCACAAATACTACACGATCTAAAAATTAGTAAGCTTAAATTACTATCTAATAGTCTGCAAACCAAACGCGTTGGTATGATTGGTTATGGGTTAGAAATTGTAGAATACGTAACGTATTAGTTTATAAGTACGTTG
>JBMYXP010000050.1:0-14277 GCA_049608525.1 Winogradskyella sp. | reverse complement strand
ATGAAACTTTCAGAAATAAAATCAAAACTAAAGCAATTAAATAGTATTGCATTTCAATTACCAAATGGTGCATTAGTACCCAAGCATTTTCATGTTACAGAAGTTGGTAAAGTATTAAAGCATTTTATAGATTGCGGAGGAACAGAAAGAAGAGAAGAAGTCGTAAGCTTTCAACTTTGGGAAGCCAATGATTACGATCACAGATTACACCCCGAAAAATTATTACATATCATTGAACTTTCTGAAAAACAGTTACATATTGGCGATTTAGAAATAGAAGTAGAGTACCAAAGTGATACCATAGGAAAGTACAATTTAGACTTTGATGGCTCAAATTTTTTATTAACTGCAAAACAAACGGACTGTTTAGCAAAAGATAATTGTGGTGTGCCAACTAAAAAGCCTAAAGTAAAACTTTCGGACTTACAAAACGTAGCTTCATCTTGCAATCCAAGTTCAGGATGTTGTTAAACCAATGTAATAAGTTATTATGATTTTAGAACCTATAAAAAAACAAATAGCACAATTAGATATAAATTCTATCACCGAAAAACGTAAAATTGTTTTACAACCGTTAATAGATTTTATTCAAAATAAAGTAAATACCAATCAACCCGTTAATCTAAATTTTATTTGTACACACAATTCGCGTCGTAGTCATTTATCTCAAGTTTGGGCACAAACTATGGCATCGTATTTTAAACTTCATCATGTATTTTGTTATTCTGGCGGAACAGAAACCACGGCGATGTTTGCTGTTGCTGTAGAAACGCTAAATAACACAGGTTTTAAAATTGAAAAACTATCAAACGAAAAAAATCCTGTTTACAGTATAAAATATAACGATAATTGTCATCCTATTATTGGGTTTTCAAAAACGTATGATTCAGAATTTAATCCAGCAACACATTTTGCTGCAATTTTAACCTGTTCTAGCGCAGATAAAGGCTGTCCGTTTATAGCAGGAGCAGAACAACGCATTTCTATAACTTACAAAGACCCAAAAGCGTTTGATGATACACCACAACAATTAGAAAAATATAGCGAACGAAGTCTTCAAATTGCCACAGAAATGAAGTTTGTGTTTACCCAAATAATGCTTTAAAATGAATAAGTTATTAGCAGAATTATTAGGCACATTTACCATGGTTTTTTGTGGTTGTGGAGCAATGACTGTGAATGAAATTACAGGCGGAAGCATTACACATGTTGGTGTTGCAATAACTTGGGGATTGGTTGTTATGGCTATGATTTATGCTTTTGGTGAAATTTCTGGAGCACATTTTAACCCTGCTGTTACTATTGGTTTTGCGGTAGCCAAAAAAATGAGTTGGAGTACTGTACCCAAATATATTGTGTTTCAAACTTTAGGTGCATTTTTAGCTATTGGTTTCTTATGGCTACTTTTCCCAGAAAGTAAAAGTTTTGGTCATACCTATCCAATAGATGGTTTTGAGCCTTATAAAGCTTTTATATTTGAAGGATTACTTACTTTTTTCTTAATGTTAGTTATTATTAACGTATCAACAGGCAGTAAAGAAACAGGCTCAATGGCAGCCATTGCGGTTGGTGGTGTTATTTTATTAGAAGCTATGTTTGCTGGGCCAATGACAAAAGCGTCTATGAATCCTGTAAGATCATTAGCACCTGCGGTAATTTCTGGTAATTTCACACATTTATGGCTCTATCTTACAGCTCCTTTTTTAGGTGCTGTTTTAGCTATTTTTTGCCATAAGGCTGTTAAACCTTAGTATTTTTTTATTAATTGTTTTTCTTACCATAAGGATTTTCTATTTTCTTGTTAAATTTTGTTTAACATTATTAATAAATGATTAAACATTTATTATATTTACCAATATTTAAAAATAGTTTTATAATGGCAAAGAAGAAATCAATTTCAGAATCTCATATTATCGGTTTTTATATGGATTATGTACTATTGCATAACGAAAAACCAAAAACAGTCTATGCGTTTGCAAAGGCCAATAATTTTGAAGAACAAAAATTCTACGAGTTTTTTGGATCTTTTGATGCCTTAGAGCAATCTATATTTAAAGTGTTTTTTGACAACACACATGCTACTTTAGAGAAAAGTGAGGATTACCTAACTTTTGATGCTAAAAGTAAATTATTGAGTTTTTACTATACATTTTTTGAGTTACTTACAGCAAACAGAAGTTACGTAGTACATGCACTAAGCGGTGAAAAAAATCAATTAAAGTCTTTAAAACGCTTAGCGCAATTAAAAACCCGTTTTACAAACTACATCGAGCATTTAGATATTAAAACTCTAGATTTAAAACAAGAGCAATTACTAAAACTTCAAAATAGAGGGTTAAAAGAATCGGCATGGTTACAACTTTTAGTAACATTAAAGTTTTGGTTAGACGATACGTCATCATCTTTTGAGAAAACAGATCTTTTTATAGAAAAATCGGTAAGAGCCAGTTTTGATCTTATAGATACAACACCACTAACAAGCATTATAGATTTTGGTAAGTTTTTGTATAAAGAAAAAATAATGTCTAACTAAAAGCATACTAAAATATCTTTAGCTAATATGAAAACAATAGATAGTATTCCGATTTCTAAAATATCTCGTGCCTCTAAGTTAGTATCTACAGGAGCCAAAGTTGGTGTAAATTATTTAAAATATTATGGCGATAAAATGGTAAACTCTAAAGAAGATGCCAAAAAGCGCCTTAACCAAAATAATGCGGAAGATATATACGATAGTTTAAAAACCTTAAAAGGTAGCGCATTAAAGGTTGCACAAATGCTGAGTATGGAAAAGAGTATTTTGCCACAAGCTTACGTAGAAAAATTTTCTTTATCTCAATTTTCTGTACCGCCATTATCTGCACCTTTAGTTAAAAAAACATTTAAAAAATATTTTGGGAAACTTCCTGAAGATTTATTTGATACTTTTAATGCAACTTCAGTAAATGCTGCCAGTATTGGGCAAGTCCATGAGGCAACAAAAGATGGGAAAAAATTTGCTGTGAAAATTCAGTACCCTGGAGTTGCAGAAAGTATAGCATCAGATTTAGCTTTGGTAAAGCCCATAGCCATTAAAATGTTTAATATTAAAGGAAAAGACTCAGATAAGTATTTTAAAGAGGTTGAAAATAAGCTTACAGAAGAAACCAATTATACATTAGAAATAGCACAAAGTAAAGCCGTTGTTAATGCCTGCCAACATATACCCAATTTAAAGTTTCCCAAGTATTACGAAAACTATTCTTCTGAGCGTATTATAACTATGGATTATATGAAAGGCGAACACCTTTCGGAATTTGTAGCGCACAACACAGATAAAGACAAAGCAAATATACTTGGGCAAGCCTTGTGGGATTTCTATATGTTTCAAATTCATAAGTTAAAAAAAGTACACGCAGATCCGCATCCAGGTAATTTTTTAATATCTAAAGACGCTAATTTAATAGCCTTAGATTTTGGTTGTATGAAAACTATTCCGATAGAATTTTATACACCTTATTTTGAATTGGCTGAAAAAGCCTGCATTGATAATAAGCAGCTATTTACTAAAAAATTATACGAGTTAGAAATTCTAAGAGCAGATGATTCGCCAGAAGAGATTGAATTTTTTAGTGCCATGTTTCATGAGTTGTTAAGTTTGTTTACAAAACCATTCCATTCTGAAACTTTTGATTTTTCAAATGCAGAATTTTTTAACGAAATCTCAGAAATGGGACAACGCTATTCTAAAAGTACAGAATTACGTAACATGAATGGTAACCGTGGTTCTACACATTTTATTTATATTAACAGAACCTTTTTTGGGTTGTACAATCTTATGTTCGATTTAAAAGCCGAAAACGTAAAAATTAATAATTTTCAACAGCTATAAATGGCACAATTCAGCACTAAAGATTTTGATAAAATGGAGCATTTATATCGTATAAATCTTATAAACAGTTGTTCGGGTTACA
This sequence comes from Winogradskyella sp., assembly GCA_049608525.1. GTDB lineage: Bacteria > Bacteroidota > Bacteroidia > Flavobacteriales > Flavobacteriaceae > Winogradskyella. The sequence goes on along the minus strand of JBMYXP010000050.1, from coordinate 10,324 downwards.
AATCTGCCAATCTTATTGGTACAAAAAGTAGAGCTGGCATTTCTAATGTTGCTGTGTTTAGTTCGGTAACGCATTTGGGGTCTAACCCAGCATTATTAGGTTTTTTTTTAAGACCAACAACAGTAATGCGAAACACGTACGATAATATAAAAGAAACAGGGGTTTATACCATAAATCATATTTATGAAGATGTTATAGAAGACGCACATCATACTTCTGCAAAATACGATGCGTCAATTTCTGAGTTTGATGTTACCAAACTAAAAGAAAATTATAAAGACCCTATTTTTGCACCATTTGTTGAAGAATCACCGATACAAATGGAAATGCGTTATGTAGAGGAATACCCCATAAAAGCCAATGGCACTATTCTCGTTATTGGTAAAATTGAAACCCTTTATATTAATGATAATTTGTTAGAAAATGATGGTTTTATAAACTTATCTAAAGGTAAAGTAGCTAGTATTAATGGTTTAGATGGTTATGCTATACCGCAGCTAAAAACACGGTTAAATTATCAGCGCCCTAAACCAGAATTTGTAAAATAAACAGGTACTAAAATACAGCAGTATTAAATTACTATATTATTGTTGTTTGTATAAAACGAAGAAGTGAATCTGTGTAATTCGTGTCAAAATTTTAGACATTAAACTATAAAACTTAACGCATAAGTTTAACAAAACAAAATGTCAATGAAACATTTTCGCTTAATAGTAAAACACACAACAAAATAAAGAATGTAGAGACAAATTTTCTCTGCGACTTTGCAACTTTGCAATAAAATTATAAACAGATGAAAATTCTCATAACAGGTACAACAGGTTACATTGCTAAACGACTCGCGCTTCAGCTATTAGAAGATAAACACGAGTTGGTCTGTTGCGTACGCGATATGAGCAGAATACCAGATGAGATAGAAGAACATCCAAACTGTACATTTATAAAAGTTGATTTTTTAAAACCAGAATTAGCAACTATTCCTAAAGATATTGATGCCGCCTATTATCTCATTCATTCTATGGCAACATCTTCTAAAGATTTTGAATCACTTGAAGAACGTTGTGCTTCAAACTTTAAAAAATTAGTTGCTGTTACCAACTGCAAACAGGTTATTTATTTAAGCGGTATTGTAAATGACAATTCACTCTCAAAACATTTAAAATCGAGATTACAAGTAGAGCAAACATTAAAATCTAATACTTATGGGCTAACCACGTTTAGAGCTGGTATTATAGTAGGCAGTGGCAGCGCATCTTTTGAAATTATCAGAGATATTGTAGAAAAACTACCAATAATGGTAACACCAAGATGGTTAAATACCAAAACGCAACCACTAGGCATCAGAGATGTACTTACGTATTTGTCTGGTGCTTTAGGTAAAGACGCATTGTATAATAATTCTTACGATGTTTTTGGACCAGAAGTATTAACCTACAAAGACATGTTATTACAATTTGCAGAAGTTAGAGGTCTAAAACGTTACATATATACGCTACCTGTGTTATCACCAAAACTATCCTCTTTTTGGTTGTATTTTGTAACATCTACATCATTTCAATTAGCATCTGCATTGGTTGACAGTATGAAGGTTGAGGTTATTGGTAAAGAAAGCAACATCAACGATTACATAGCTATTAAACCCATGGCTTATAAAACGGCAGTGAACTTAGCATTTCAAAAAATAGAACAAAACTCAGTAATATCAAGTTGGAAAGATGCTGTAAGTAGTGGTGTGTTTAAAGATCAATTATCTAAACACATAGAGCTACCACATTTTGGCTGTTATAAAGATGTAAGATACAGAATTGTTAAAGACGAAGCTTACACATTAGACCGTATTTGGAGCATTGGTGGTCGTAATGGTTGGTACAGTTTTAATTGGCTTTGGAAAATTAGAGGTTATATGGACAAGCTTTTTGGTGGTGTAGGCCTACGTCGTGGTCGTACTCACGATACTTATTTAGAAGCTGGCGATCCTTTAGATTTTTGGCGAGTTCTGTTAGCAGATAAAAAAGAAAAACGTTTACTCTTATTTGCAGAAATGAAACTACCTGGCGAGGCTTGGTTAGAGTTTAAAATTGTAAAAGATAAACTTTACCAACGTGCCGTTTTTAGACCAAAAGGTCTTTGGGGCAGGTTGTATTGGTTTATGGTATTGCCGTTTCATGCTTTTGTTTTTAACGGAATGATTAACGCTTTAGTCCTAAAAGATTAAAAAATGAAAGGTGTAAAGAAACAGCATCTTCCAAAAAAGCAATGCGAGGTTTGTAAAAAACCTTTTGTTTGGAGGAAAAAATGGGAGAAAAATTGGGAAAACGTTAAATATTGTAGCGAAAAATGCAGAAAAAACAAGATAAAACAAATTTAGTTTGGTTTAGAAACGATTTAAGAACGCAAGACAATGCCGTTTTATACAACGCTTGTAATAGCAATGCTAATGTAGTTGGTGTCTATTGTTTAGATCCAAGACATTTTGAAGTTACTCCATACGGCTTTAAAAAAACAGAAACATACAGAAGTCAATTTTTATTAGAAACGCTCACCAATTTAAAAGCAAATCTAAATAGATTGAATATAGATTTGTTAGTGTATGTAGAGCGACCAGAAGTTAGTATTCCTCAGGTATGTAAAATCTTCAATGTGCATCATATTTTCTATCAGGCGGAATGGACAGCAGAAGAGGCAAGCGTAGAAAATGCAATTAAACTTCAATTGCCAGAAGTTTCTTTTACGAGCATTTACAATCAATTTTTGTATCACCCAGAAGATATAACTATTGCGGTTAAAAACATACCACAAGTGTTTACAGTTTTTAGAAAAAAGCTAGAGAAGTATGTAAAAATAAGAGAAACGTTAACAATTGAAAAACGCACTATTGAAAACCGAATAGAAAACCCAACTAAAATTCCATCATTACAAGATTTGGGTTTTAATAATTTTGAAACACATCCGCATTCAGCATTTCCGTTTAGAGGTGGCGAAACACAAGCCTTACAACGTTTAGAAGATTATTTCTTTAATACTAAAAAATTAGGATTTTATAAGAAAACCCGAAACGGATTAGTTGGTACAGATTATAGTTCTAAATTTTCGTCGTGGTTGGCAAATGGTTCTATTTCTGCCAGAACCATTTATTTCAAAATAAAACAATTTGAAAACCAACATTTTAAAAACCAATCTACATATTGGCTCATTTTTGAACTCATTTGGCGCGATTATTTTAAATATATATCGCTAAAACACAACAATCAAATTTTTAAACTAGAAGGTATTTTGAAGAAAAATTACGTTTGGAGTACAAACCCAAACCACATTAAAAAATGGATAAATGGCGAAACAAATTCGGACTTTGTAAACGCAAACATGATTGAGTTACAAAAAACAGGTTGGATGAGTAATCGAGGTCGCCAAAACGTAGCCTCTTATTTTGCTAAAGAACTTAAACTAGATTGGCGCATTGGCGCTACTTATTTTGAAGCCTTGCTAATAGATTACGATGTGCATAGCAATTATGGCAATTGGATGTATGTTGCAGGTGTTGGTAACGACCCACGAGACCGAAAGTTTAATGTGCAATTACAAGCAGAACGCTATGATGCTAACAGAAAATTTAGAAAACTTTGGTTACAACCTCGTTTGTTTTAAAACGTACTGTCTTTACGAAAAACGAGGTGCGAGACAACCTTAAATAAAATATATAAATGAACACAAAAGAGGCTACAATTATATTTCCGCATCAATTATTTAAAAATTCAGAAATTTTGAACACCAATTGCGCTATTTTTTTGGTTGAAGAGTTTTTGTTTTTTAAACAGTATAAGTTTCATAAACAGAAAATTGCGTTTCATCGTGCTACAATGAAATGTTATGAGTCGCATTTAAAATCTAAAGGTAAAACTGTACATTATATTGAAGCTATAAGCAATTTATCAGATGTTAGGCAGCTTATTCCTAAATTGATTAACGATGGAATTAAAACGCTTCACATTACAGATCCAACAGACAATTGGCTTCAAAAACATATCAATTCAGTTTCTGGTGGTATTGAGGTTAAATGGTACGAAAATCCATTATTTATAAACAGTAAAGCAGAACTTAGTTCATTTTTCAAACCAACAAAAAAGAAATTTTTTCAAACATCGTTTTATAAAGAACAGCGTAAAAAAAGAAATATTTTAATGGTGTCTGGTAAACCCGAAGGTGGTAAATGGACTTATGATACCGAGAACCGTAAAAAATACCCCAAAGATAAAACACCACCAACAATTCAGTTTCCAGATAAAACTGAATATCATAAAGAAGCAGAAAAATACGTTAACGCTAACTTTAATAATCATTACGGCGAGTTAACCGATTTTGCATTATACCCAATTGATTATAAAACTTCAGAAGCATGGTTTCAAAATTTCTTAGAAATACGATTTCATGAGTTTGGTGTTTATGAAGATGCCATTGTGCAAAAAGAACATTACCTAAACCATAGCGTATTATCGCCTTTAATTAATGTGGGTTTGTTAGCGCCAGAGTATGTCATTAAAAAAGCTATTGCTTATGCAAAATCTAATACCGTTCCATTAAACTCAACCGAAGGTTTTGTAAGACAAATATTAGGCTGGAGAGAATTTATAAGAGGTGTTTATGAGGTAAAAGGTACAGAAGAACGAACTACGAATTTTTGGAAATTTTCACGAAAAATACCAGCATCGTTTTATAACGGAACCACAGGTATTAAACCTATTGATGATGTTATCAAAAAAGTATTAAAAACAGGCTATGCACACCATATAGAACGTTTAATGATTCTTGGTAATTTTATGGTATTGTGCGAGTTTAACCCCAATGCGGTTTACCAATGGTTTATGGAGTTGTTTATAGATGCTTACGATTGGGTAATGGTACCAAACGTATATGGTATGAGTTTGTTTGCAGATGGAGGCCTAATGTCCACTAAGCCTTACATAAGTGGTAGTAATTATATAAAAAAAATGAGCGATTATCCTAAAGACGATTGGCAACCTGTTTGGGACGGTTTATTTTGGACGTTTATGGATAAGCATCGCAACTTTTTTTTAAGCAACCCAAGGTTAGGAATGTTAGTTAAAACTTTTGATAAAATGAAACCTGAAACAAAAGATGCTCACCGTAAACACGCAGAAACTTTTTTAAAGCAATTATAAATGGCAGAAAAAGAACATATTATTGTTGTTTGGTTAAAGCGCGATTTAAGGCTTCAAGATAATGAGGCCATTTCTAACGCTCTAAAAACAGGCAAACGTGTGCTTTTACTTTATGTTTTTGAACATATTTTACTAAATGACAACCATTATAGTACGCGTCATTTTAATTTTATTAAAGAGTCTATAATAGATATTAACACACAATTAGATGCTTATAATTCTAAAGTATTATCAGTTACAAGCACTATTAAAAGTGCTTTTAATCAATTACAAACGTTTTACAAAATTGATGCAGTTTATTCTCACACAGAAACAGGCTTGCTAGTAACTTATAATAGAGATAAAGAGTTTGCACGCTATTGCAAAAATAACGTTATACAATGGGTAGAAAATAAGAACAATGGTGTAGAACGTGGCTTAACAAACCGAGCCGATTGGTTTGATAATTGGGAATCTTATATGTATGATAAAATTGAAGTTTTTAAGCCAAACGTAAATCAACTTTTAACACCTTCCGAAATTGAAACTCTCGAAAACATATTTACGTTAACAGATTTAAAAACCCCAAAAGATGCCAGCTTTCAAAAAGGCGGAAGTACGATGGGTTGGAGGTATGCAAATTCTTTTTTTGAGAATAGGCACACCTCATATATGTTTAATATTTCTAAGCCAGAAGCATCTCGTAGTAGTTGTAGTAGAATTTCTCCATACATAGCTTGGGGAAACCTATCAATTAGACAAGTGTTTCAAAAAGGGCAAGCCATTAAGTCTAAAGCAACAGATAAGCGGCACATTAATGGGTTTTTATCACGATTGCGCTGGCAGGCACATTTCATTCAAAAATTTGAAATGGAACATACTATGGAGCATGCCAGCGTAAACAAAGGCTATCATAAACTCAAAAAAAGCATATCCGAGACCTACCAAAACGCATGGTTTACAGGTAAAACAGGTTTTCCGTTGGTAGATGCAAGTATGCGTTGTTTAAACCAAACAGGCTATGTTAATTTTAGAATGCGCGCTATGTTAGCATCGTTTTTTACACACATCCTTTGGCAGCCTTGGCAAGCAGCAACCACACATTTATCGCAACAATTTTTAGATTTTGAACCTGGTATTCATTTCCCTCAATTACAAATGGCAGCAGGCGAAACGGGTATAAATAGTTTAAGAATTTATAACCCAACAAAAAATAGTCTTAAACACGATCCTGATGCCGTATTTATAAAAAAATGGGTGCCAGAACTTGCAGTATTAGACACGCACTTTATTCACGAGCCATACTTAATGACTGAGATGGAACAAACGTTTTACAACTTTAAGTTAGGAAAGGATTATCCAAAACCAATCGTAGCTATTAAAGAAAACCGTAAACGTGCTAGTGATATTTTGTGGAATATGAAGGGCGAAGAACATGTGCGTAGAGAAAGTATTCGTATTTTAAAACGACATACTATAAGTCAAACAAATCGTTTGTTTACAAACAAGTAAGCGATTTTATTTTACAGCATTTATCTTACATTGTTAAATAATGTGTTAATTTTGTTTAACTTTATGCTTTAAAGGTTAAACATTTTGTAACTTTGAATTGTTATGATTTTAAATACGACCCATTACGAGTATAAGCATAAGGCTATTATTTCTAATTTAGTTGGTAAATCTTTTAGTTTAATTGAAAAATTAAAACTACGTGGAGTAGGCTCTAAACGAATGATTGTAGATAAGGTTAGTCCTAATATGCAATCTATGGTAAACCAAGTATCTAGTATTACTTATGCAAACATAGAGTTACGGCCTAATGGTGTTTTGGTAATGCTAAACAAAGGGCTTAAAAACTTTACTTGGATTATACCATATTATCAATTGGTGCTATATAAAACAAATGGGTGTAGCGTACATGCGCAAGGTCGCTTTGTTCACTTTGCAAATAGTAAAACGTTTAGAGAAAATAAAAAATTCTTTGATAAACTATTAAATGAAAAAGTAAAGTATGATTTGCAATACACAATGCCACAACAAATATGGAGTTAAATATTAAAGATATTGATCGTATTATAGAAATGGCTTGGGAAGACAGAACACCTTTTGATGCTATTACGTTTCAATTTAACTTAAAAGAACAAGAAGTTATTACCTTAATGCGAAGAGAACTAAAGCCAAAAAGCTTTAGGTTATGGAGAGCAAGAGTACAAGGAAGAGCAACAAAACACAGTAAAAAAAGAACGTTTAACGAAGGCAGGTTTAAATGCACTCGTCAGCGTACAATAACAAATAACTCTATTTCAAAACGTTAACACGTGCTTTGATTTAAGTTTGGGGTACTTAAAGACAGCACCTAAAAAAGATATTATGGATACTAAAACTATTTTCAAAAAAGAAAATCAAAAACTCAATGGTTTTTCTAATGACGACATTGGCGACGATCATTTATTTACCAGTTTAGATACACCAATGAAGCCCAATGCTTTTGAAATGTCAAATAACGAAAAAAAACAGCGTATTTCTATTTTATTTTCAGAAATAATGGATGTTTTGGGTTTAGATTTAACCGACGACTCGCTAAAAGGCACTCCAAATCGTGTCGCAAAAATGTATATTGAAGAAATTTTTTCGGGTTTAGACCCGCAGAACAAACCAAAAATTGCATTATTTGATAATAAGTACCAGTATAACCAAATGTTGGTTGAAAAAGACATAACTTTTTACTCTAATTGCGAGCATCACTTTGTGCCAATTATTGGTAAAGCTCATATAGCTTACAAATCGTCTGGTAAAGTAATTGGTCTTTCAAAATTAAACCGTATTGTACAGTATTATGCAAAACGACCACAAGTGCAAGAGCGTTTAACAAACCAAATTGCCAATGAACTTAAAACGGTTTTAGAAACCGAAGATGTTGCAGTAATTATTGATGCTAAACATTTATGTGTATCTTCACGAGGTGTACAAGATGACACATCAAAAACAATAACAACGTATTATGGGGGTATATTTAATGCCTCCAAAAAAATAGTTGAATTGCAAAATTACATAAAGAATTAAGTTATGGATACATTAAAAAAAGCTTTAGAGTTTGAAAACAGAAAATTTTCGTTTAAAACGACAAGTGAGCGTATAATGGCTGCTAGAGAGGCAAAGGATATTATTTTAGAAGTTAACGAATTATATAAAAAGGAGAAAGACATTAAACTTATGGATTTAATGAAACGTCTTACAGTGATTAAACAAAAAATTGAAAAGCGTTTAAAAGGACGACCATTAACAGATTCTTAATTCAAAAAAAACAAGTTTACAATTCAAAAAAGACCACGCTAATTATGTTTAGTAATTTAATTGTTAGTGGTTTGCGATTATATTAAAAAAAATAAATAATTTATAAAGTAAATGAAACAATATATAGTAATTGGAGGGAGTAAAGGTATTGGTAATGCTATTATCTCAGCTTTATTACCCTCTCATAAAGTTATTAATATTAGTAGAACAGCACCAGTACAGTCTCACAATAATTTAACCCATTACAGTTGTAATGTAATTAATGACGATTTGCCAGATTTAGAGTCTGCCGACGGCTTAGTGTATTGCCCAGGAAGCATAAATTTAAAACCTATAAAACGGCTAAGTTTAGATGATTTTAAAACTGATTTTGAAATTAACGTCTTAGGAGCTGTAAAGTCTATACAAAAGTATTTGCCAATTTTAAAAAATGGTAATGCACCTTCAATTTTGCTTTTTAGTACAGTTGCAGCTAAATTGGGTATGCCTTTTCATGCAAGTGTAGCTGCTTCAAAAAGTGCAATAGAAGGTTTAACAAAATCGTTAGGAGCAGAATTAGCTCCAACTATTAGAGTTAATGCAATTGCGCCAACGGTAACAGATACTGAATTAGCTTCAAAATTATTACGCAATGAGCGTATGATTGAAAACATGAATGAACGTCATCCACTAAAAAAATATTTGCAACCAGAAGAAGTTGCAGACATGGCAACATTTTTATTGTCAGATAAAGCAGCGTCTTTATCAGGTCAAATTTTTGAAATGGATTGTGGTATTGTAAGTTTTAAACTCTAATAAAAATGAATCCTTTAAAAGCATTTTTTGCTACATTAACAACAGGTACAGACCTAAAACAAAAAGCATCAAAACCAATTTATGACATAATAATTAATACTTTACAAGGAAAACCTATTGATTTGGCATTGTATAAAGGTAAAAAAATACTGTTTGTAAATGTAGCGTCTAAATGTGGTTTTACACCACAATATAAAGAACTTCAACAATTGCAAGACACCTACAAAAACAACCTTGTAATTATTGGTGTGCCTTGTAATCAGTTTGGAAATCAAGAACCAGGAAATTCAAATGAAATTGAAACATTCTGTGAGGTTAATTATGGGGTTACTTTTTTAATTACAGAAAAAATTAATGTAAAAGGAGAAAATCAACATCCGTTATATACTTGGCTAACTAAAAAGGCAATAAATGGAAAACAAAACTCTAAAGTTAAATGGAACTTTCAGAAGTATTTAGTAGATGAAAACGGAGAATTTTTAGATTTTTATTACGCAATTACCAAGCCTTTAAGTCCTAAAATTACAAAACATTTAAAGTAAAAAACTATGTTCGGATTATTTAAAAAAACATCTCAATTAGATAAATTACAAAGTAAATATGAAAAGCTTATGGCAGATTGGCACAAATTATCGACGACTAATAGAGCCGAGAGTGATAAAAAATATGCTGAAGCTCAAAAAGTAATTGAACAAATAGACATCTTAAAACAAAAATAATTTGAAAAAACTTTATTATTTTTTAATTTTCCTAGTCATTAATTTTGGTGGGCTAGCTATAGGTAGTTGGTTAATGAATGATGGACCAACTTCTACTTGGTATATTTCTCTTAATAAAGCGCCATGGACACCTGCAGGTTGGGTATTTGGTTTTGCATGGACAACAATTATGATATGCTTTTCTTGGTATCTTGCAGAGCTTTTTGCACTAAGAGCCTCTAAGTTTCTTTGGGCATTATTTGGCTTTCAATTGGTGTTAAATGTGAGTTGGAACTGGTTCTTTTTTAATCAACATTTAGTAACATCTGCATTAATAGTTATAAGCATGCTTACTTTAGTAATGTGTTACTATTTTATTAC
>JBMYXP010000049.1:0-14423 GCA_049608525.1 Winogradskyella sp. | reverse complement strand
ACTTTGTAACCATCATTTTCTAATCGTTCTGTTCTTAAAGCATCTTCTTCAATTTGAGATTCATGGATTTTTCCATCGACTTCAATAATTAATTGTTTATCGAGACAAACAAAATCAACGATAAAATCACCAATTAAATGTTGTTGTCTAAATTTAGCTTCCAATTGTTTTCCTCTCAATACTGACCAAAGTGCTGCTTCTGCTTGAGTTGGGTTTGCACGCATCTCTTTTGCTTTTTCAATTAACAAATGAGAATTATTTCCACCTGTCATATAGCCAGGTCGTTTAGCAGAGTCAGCGTCCACATTGTCAGAATTTGCTTTCTCTTCCTCCGTGGGGAAGGATAGGATGGGGAAAATAACTGTTGCTCCAACCGATTTTCCAATCCAGTTGCGTTGCGTTTCTTTGAGTGCATCTGTGCAATCAATAGTATCTAAACCTTGCAATAAGCGTTCGGCATACGCAGAAATTCGCATAGACCATTGTGTCATTTTTTTGCGCACTACTGGGTGTCCGCCACGCTCAGAAACACCGTTTACAATTTCGTCATTTGCCAAAACGGTTCCTAATGCTGGGCACCAGTTGACTTCGGTTTCGGCTAAATACGTTAGTCTGTATTTTAATAAAATGTCTTGTTGTTTTTCAGAGGAAAAACTAGTCCAATCTTCAGCAGTAAAAGGTTCAATATTATCATCACAAGCTGCGTTTGTAGTGGTGTTTCCTTCCGAAGAAAATTTAGAAATTAACGTATCTATATGTTCTGCTTTGTTGGTGTCGTTATTGTACCAAGATTGAAACAGTTGAATAAAAATCCATTGTGTCCATTTGTAATATTCAGGGTTAGATGTGCGGACCTCACGACTCCAATCGAAAGAAAACCCAATTTGGTCTAATTGTTTTCTGTAGGTTGCAATATTTGTTTCGGTAGTAATTGCAGGGTGTTGCCCTGTTTGTATGGCATATTGTTCTGCGGGCAAACCAAAACTATCGTAACCTTGTGGGTGCAATACATTAAAGCCTTTGTGACGTTTGTAACGTGCATAGATATCACTAGCGATATAACCTAGCGGATGCCCAACATGCAAACCCGCACCAGATGGATAAGGAAACATGTCTAAGACATAATATTTTGGTTTGTTACTGGTGTTAGAGGCTTTAAACGTTTGGTGTTTTGCCCAGTAGTTTTGCCACTTTTTTTCTATTGCGTTGAAATTGTATGTCATATTAATTGTGTTTTCACGCAAAGGCGCAGAGTCGTAAAATTAATAGTGAAAAATCAGTTTATTTTTCTTTGCGTCTTAGCGCGTTTGCGCGAATTTTGCCGTTACTTTAAAGCGCAAATTTAAACCTATTACAACACAATTAAAAATGAAACGTTGTAATGTTAAACATAAGCATTTTCTTTATTATTTTTACAGCATAAATTCGCATTGATTCATGGCATCATCTTTTGACAATTATCAAAAACGAAAACTTATATCCTCGTACATTTCTGTAGTGATAAGTATTGCGTTGGTTTTATTTCTTTTGGGGTGTTTGGGGCTTTTGGTTATTAACTCTAAAAAAGTTGCCGATCATTTTAAAGAACAGGTCGTAATGACTATTTATTTAAACGATACCGCAAAAGAGGTTGAAATAAATCAGCTAAAGAAAAGTTTAGCCATGGCAGATTATACCAAAGATGCCATTTACGTTTCTAAAGAAGACGCTGCGGAATTTATGAAGGCAGAGAATGGAGAAGACTTTATGGATTTTATGGGCTTTAACCCATTAAAAAACGCTATAGATGTGTATTTAAAAGCCGATTTTGTAACCACAGATAAGCTTACCGAAATCACCGAAAATTTGTCTAGCAAATCTTTTATTGAAGAGATTAGGTACGATAATGATCTTGTAGAATTAATGAATGATAATGTTAAAAAAATTACCTTTTGGGTTTTACTAATTAGCGGATTATTTACTTTAATTGCTGTGTTATTAATTAATAGTTCTATACGTTTGGCAGTTTACTCCAAGCGTTTTATAATAAAAACCATGCAAATGGTTGGCGCAACTAAACGTTTTATTCGCAGACCTTTTATATGGAAAAGTGTACAATTAGGTATCGTTGGGGCATTAATTGCATTGGCAGGTATGGCAGTAGTGCTGTATTATCTAAATATTGCGTTTCCAGAATTAGAGTTACTTAAAAACACCGTACTTATTACAGGTTTGTTTGCTGCAATTTTACTGTTAGGTATTCTTATTACTTGGGTGAGTACGTTTATTGCAACACAACGTTTTTTAAATTTAAAAACAGACCAGTTGTATTATTAGTTGCTTGCATAAAGCAATAAGCAAAAGAGAAGACAGAAAAGAAATGAGAGAAAAGGAATTGTAATATTTTTAGACAGTCTTAACGCTTTGGTTTTAAATAAAACAGTTACTTTGCACTTAGTAAGTTAGTAAAAAGATTATGGGAGAACAAAAACGCAATAACAACACTAAACCTCAATTTATTTTTGGTAAAAGAAACTATAAATGGCTATTTATTGGCTTAGCTTTTATTAGCATAGGTTTTATAATAATGGCTTTAGGTCTTGATTTTACTTATGCTGGTAGCCATGATGATCCAAATGTGTTTGATCCAAGAATATTTAGCTGGTCGCGTATTCGTTTAGCACCAACATTAGTTTTAATAGGTTTTGGCATACAAGTCTATGCTATTCTTTTAAACCCTAATAAGAAATCAAAATCTAAAAATTAAATTCCAAAACCCATTTTTTTGGGACTTAATATGTTTACAATATGGAAATTATTGATGCCGTTATCTTAGGTGTTATTCAAGGTTTAACTGAGTTTTTACCAGTATCATCTAGTGGTCATTTAGAGTTAGGTAAAGCCATACTTGGTGATAATTCTGTACCTAAAGAAAGTTTGTTATTTACAGTTGTACTGCATTTTGCAACCGCATTGAGTACTATTGTTATTTTTAGAAAAGATATTTTTGAAATTATAAAAGGCATTTTAAAGTTTGAATGGAATGACGATCTACAATTTCTAACAAAAATTGCAATTTCAATGGTGCCAGCAGTTATTATTGGTCTCTTTTTTGAAGCGCAATTAGAAGAACTTTTTGGAGGTAATATTATGCTAGTGGGCTGCATGCTTATTATAACGGCAATTCTTTTATTTTTAGCAGACAAAGCAAAAGACACCCAGAAAAAAGTAACATTTGGTAATGCTTTTATTATTGGTATTTCTCAAGCTATTGCTATGTTGCCAGGTATATCTCGCTCTGGAGCTACAATTTCTACATCTGTTTTATTAGGTAACGACAAAACAAAGGCCGCACGTTTTTCATTCTTAATGGTTGTGCCTTTAATTTTTGGTAAAATGGCTAAAGATATTTTGGGAGGAGAGTTAGCTTACGACAGTTCTAACATTACCGCTCTAGGTGTTGGTTTTATAGCGGCATTTGTTGCTGGTTTATTTGCCTGTACTTGGATGATTGCTTTAGTGAAAAAAAGTAAGTTATCTTATTTTGCTATTTACTGTGTTATAGTTGGTGGTATTGCAATAATTTGGTCTTTATGCTAACAGAATGAAAACAGAAGAAGATTATAAAAACGGACAAGTTTTACTAATAGACAAGCCGTTAACTTGGACGTCATTTCAGGCTGTAAATAAATTGCGTTGGGCAATTAGACAAGCCTTTTCAATTAAAAAAATAAAAGTAGGTCATGCAGGTACTTTAGATCCTTTAGCAACAGGTTTGCTGGTTATTTGTACAGGGAAAATGACGAAGCAAATTAATGTTTTTCAAGGTCAAGAAAAGGAATATACAGGTACATTTACTCTAGGTGCAACAACTCCATCTTTTGATTTAGAAACTGAAATAGATCAAACATTTTCGACAGCACATATTACAGAAGCACAAATTTATAAAACAACCGATCAGTTTATTGGTAAAATTGAACAATTTCCACCTGTATTTTCAGCTTTAAAAAAAGAGGGAAAACGGTTATACGAATTTGCACGTGCAGGTGAAGCGGTTGAAATAAAAGCCAGACAAGTTGAAATTAAAGAATTTGAAATTACAGCTATACAAGGTTTAGAATTAAAATTTAGAGTCGTTTGTAGTAAAGGCACGTACATTAGGTCATTGGCGCACGACTTTGGGAAAGCCTTAAACTCTGGCGCACATTTATCTGAATTGCGTAGAACACGAATTGGGGATTTTAGAGTTGGTGACGCTTTAACACCAGAAGCGTTTATTGAACGTCTTCCAAAACTATAATGGTAATTTTTAGCAGATTGAAAAACTTTAAGTGCGTTTACTTTATAGGCCTAAATGCAAACCCTTTTTTACTATAATACTCCAATACTTTTGGTAACGTGTATTTTAAGTTTTTTGAAGCTTTTACACTATCATGAAATACAATAATACTGCCTTCTTTAGTTTTTGAAGTACTATTTTTGAAGCAATTTTCTTTACTAACGTTTGCATCCCAATCGTAAGATAGCACATCCCACATTATAATTTTATAGCCTAATTTTTGAAGTTGCTTACTCTGTTTTGCTTTAAATTTTCCGTACGGAGGACGAAACAGTTTCAAATTCCAATTTTCGATTTTCAATTGTTCAATTGTTAAATCGGTAGTTTTGGAGTTTAGTTGTTTATACTTGGTATCTATAAGAATTTCAGTCTTTAAAACATCATTAATATAAGTTTTGGTTTTGTGTTTCCAGCCTTTTAAATGGTTGTGAGTATGATTACCAACACTGTGTTTTCCATCAATTATTTGCTTAAAAATTTCAGGATATTTTTCAATATTATTACCAATACAAAAAAAGGTGGCTTTTGCATTGTGTTTTTTTAATTCTTCTAATACCCATTCTGTTATTTTGGGTGTTGGGCCATCATCAAATGTTAAATAAATTTCTTTCTTACGTGTAGCAATAGACCAGACTAAATTTGGAAATAGTGTCTTAACAAATCTAGGTGTTTTTGCGGGTATAATTTGCATACCGCTTAGTTTTCTGAAGAAATGCTATTTGTGCTATCTGTACCTAATAGTGTGTTAATATCTAAATCTTTTAGTGGTTCTGGTTCTGGCTCTTGTTCAATTGGACTTAGTAATCTGTCAAATAATCTTAAATAATCATTAAATTTTTTAGTTTCTTCTAATGCAAATTCTTTATCATTATAAATTACAATAACATCGACTAAAGCTCTATAACGTTGAATGTCGGTATAAATTTCTTCAATAAAACGGTCTTGATTCTTTAACGAAAGCGTACTTAGATACATTAAATTTTCTTGATATTTTTTGGAAACATCGGTAAATAAGGCTCTTCCTTTTTCTAGGTTTCCTATTTCATAATAGGCACTAATATAAGGCTCTAATAATGTGTAGTAGCCAAATTTATCTACTGGCATTTTTTGCATTGCTAAATCGGCAATTTCTTCAGCTTTATCTAGTTGGTCTTTATTGATTAATTCTTCAATTAAACGTGCTAAATTACCTCTGTAGGTAATACCATTTCGTCTAGTTTCTATATCGTGGTAAATAGCTTCTCCGCTACCGCCCCAATTCCAAGTTTTTACTTTATTATACATTAACTCAGAGTCTATGCGTCCCATATCGTAAGGGTTTGCCTTATCTACAGCTGTTTTTATAGGCACTAATTTGTAGCACATACCGTCTAGCTGTAAATAATCTTTTAGCCATATATAATCATCGTCCCCAAATGCGCCACCTGTAAAATAGATTGGGCGTTCCCAGTTATTGTTAGCCACAATATCTAACATTAATAAGCTGTTTTTATTAATAGAACTGTTGGTAATTTTACCATAAATAGCAGCTTCTATTTTATGAGCATCTTTGGGTTTAACTAGTCCATTTTTAAGCACTGTTTCTTTATCAACAGATACGCTAAAGTTTCGAGTAGGGAAGTAATTAGTATTTAAGTAATTATCTGGGTAAGCACTTTCATCTCCTTGTCTTTTGGCGATGTACCTAAGTTTGGTGCTTGGCTCTTCGCTAGACATAAAGTTAATTAAGTCTTTTATATCTAAAGTATCGTTTGCAATTTTTTTGTTAATTTCTCGGTAAACAATAAAATCTCTAGTGCCAGCTCGGTACTGTTTATGAGTTAATTGCGAAGGTATAGGATCACTCTCGTAAGCCTTACGTTTCATTTGGTCTATATACCAATCGGTTTGAAATAAACTGGTGTTAATTACACGCACATCGGTACGTACACCTTCAATTTCTTGTAAATACCAAAGCGGAAAAGAGTCATTATCGCCAATTGTAAATAGTATCGCATTTGGTGCGCAAGATTCTAAGTATTTGCGAGCCATAGCATTTGCTGTGTGTTTACCAGAACGATCGTGGTCGTCCCAATTATTAGCAGCTAATATGCCTGGTACAATTACTAAACATGCAATAGTAATTACGGGTGCTAAGATTTTTGATTGTATAGATGTTTTTAAAAGATCATAAATAGCATACACTCCAATACCAATCCAAATTGCAAATACATAGAATGAACCCACTACAGAATAATCACGCTCACGAGGTTCAAAAGGTCTTACATTGGTGTAAAACTGAATGGCTAAACCTGTCATTAAAAAGAAAACAAGCAATACCCAAAAGCGTTTTTTGTCCACATTGAGTAAAAAGAAAAACCCTATTAAGCCTAAAATTAGTGGTAAAAAATAATAGGTGTTTCTGGCTTTGTTTTCTAATACATCTGTTGGTAAATTATCTTGCGACATGCCCAAGTGCATGGCATCTATAAAATTAATTCCAGAAATCCAATTGCCATTAAAATCATCATACTTACCTTGTATATCGTTTTGTTTTCCTGTAAAATTCCACATAAAATAACGCCAATACATGTAGCCAAATTGGTACTGAAACATATAGGTTAAATTATCACCAAACGAAGGTTTTTCAATTTGCAGATATTGTTGTCCGTAACGTCTTAAAAACTTATCGTAGCCTTCGTAATCAATATCACCTTGCATTACACGCATTCTAAAATCGCTTACAATTTTATCAAAACGCTGTTTTTCTTGCGCAGCATATTGGCTAGCCTGTTCCTCTGGTATGCCTGCATTTATAGCTTCTCTGTAAGCACGACTTTGTAATGTTGGATCCACTTTAAAATCTATTAAACCCGTAAACATCATGTAGTTTTCGGCATGCTCGCTACTCCACATTCTTGGTAAAAGAGATGCATGTGCGTGGTTATAGTTTTGCTTGCTGCCTTGCCAATCGTTTATAATTTCGTACGTGCCTGTTTCCTTATTTTTTTCGTAATTTTTTTTATCATCTATAAAAGGATTGTCTTCATCTGCCCCCGAATAAATTTCGGTAAACTGTGGCCCGTAGAACAAATGCGTTTCTGGGTATTGTTCTAAATTGTAATAAGCTAAAAGTTCTCGCGCATCCGACGGATTGTTTTCATTAATAACAACCTGAGCGTTTGCACGGATTGGTAACATCATCCAAGACGAAAACCCAATAAAAATAAACATTAAGCTTAGTACTAATGTATTGGCATGTGTGTAGCCTTTTTTTCGGGTGTAGCTCAATCCAAAATAGAAAGCAGCAATAACCATTAACCCTGTAATTATAGTGCCAGAGTTAAAAGGCAACCCAATATCATTTACAAAAAATACTTCTAAATAACCAAAAAGTTTTAAGGCAGAAGGCAATAATAGTTTGAATATAAAAAGCAGAATTGCTGCTGATACCACATTTGCAATAATGAAATTTTGAATTGTAATGGTTTTATAATTTTTGAAATAATAAATTAAACCGATAGCAGGTATGGTTAATAACCCCATAAAATGAACTCCAAACGATAAACCAATAACAAAAGCAATGAGTATTAACCAGCGATTACCTCTAGGTTTGTGCATATCCTCCTCCCAACGTAAAGCTAGGTAAAACATAACAGCCATTATTAGCGTTGCCATGGCATATACCTCGGTTTCTACGGCATTAAACCAAAATGAATCTGTAAACGTAAACGCTAAACTCCCTACTAAAGCACTACCTAAAATAGCTTGCCCTTTGCTTGTGCTTGGTGCTTGGTCGTATTTCACTAATTTTTTTAGCAATAGACTAATAGTCCAAAACATAAATAAGATGGTAAAAGCACTGGCAACAGCACTCATCATATTCATCATCATACCTATATATTCATTGTTACCAAATGTAAAGGTTGAAAAGAACGCGCCCATCATCTGAAATAATGGTGCTCCAGGCGGATGCCCAACTTGTAATTTTGAAGCCGTTAAAATATACTCGCCAGCATCCCAAAAACTTACGGTTGGCTCAATGGTTAGCGCATATACTGTAACTGCTATTGCAAAAGAAAACCATCCTAAAATAGTGTTCCAGGTTTTAAAGTTAAAATTGGTCATAAAAAACAGTGCTTAATAATGCTGGCGAATTTACTAATAATTACGTTACAGCCTAAGTTTTTAAGGAAACGTTAACCTGTAGGTTACCAATAATTACGTGTAGCTTATTTTAAGTTGTAATTGGTATTATTCAAAATTGAAGTGCTTTTTCTGAAATTAAAAAAACCCTCAACGGTCTATTTTTAAGGCTTGTTATGTTTTTGTTATAAGACAATGTGGCTACTCCACATTAAAAATTTTAATTATTTGTCTATTTTTTTTTGCTGAAATAAAACTTTATTATAAATTTGCAACCTCAATTAAAAGATTGGCCCATGGTGTAACTGGCTAACACATCGGTTTTTGGTACCGAAGAGTCTAGGTTCGAAACCTAGTGGGCCAACTTAAAAAAAATCCCTATCATTAATTTGATTGGGATTTTTTGTTTTACGGTTCGTTGTTTACCCTCTAAAACCCAAATCTCATTTTCCATTAAAAGTGTTCATAGTTATATTTACACCTGCTAAAACAAACGTGTTTATTAATTCTACACATTTTGGAAGTCGTTCTATGAGTTGAGAGGCTTCATCGGTATTCCATTTTCCTAAAACATAATCTACCTGTCTGCCTTTGCTAAAACTATCACTAATACCAAACCTAAAACGGTTATAATTTGTAGTCTGTAACTTATCTTGTGTGTCTTTAAGGCCATTGTGTCCGCCTGCACTGCCTTTAGTTTTTAAGCGAATTGCACCAAAAGGCAAGTTGAGGTCGTCTGTAATAACTAATAAATTTTCTAGAGGTATTTTTTCTTTAGTTAGCCAGTATTTTATGGCTTTACCACTAAGATTCATGTACGTACTTGGTTTTAAAAAAACGATTGTTTTTCCTTTTAATTTCACGCTGCAAACAGCACCAAGTTTTTCAGTTTCAAAAGTTTCATTTACGGCATTACAATAGTAATCTAGTATTTTAAACCCAATGTTATGCCTTGTGTCTTTATAGTCGCTTCCAATATTTCCTAAACCAACAATTAAGAATTTTTTCATGCTATCAATTTTGTTAAAGTCTTATTTGTTTACATCATAATTGGTGTTATTAGTATCTGTAAACCCAAACCATTTTTTTAATAATACCATTTTTGCATTGAAATTACTGTAAAAGAAAACGATGTTTTTTTCTTTATTTGAAACAGAAAAATAAAGCATAGCCTAGTTACGGTTTCTTTTTAGGTTAAAAAAGAAAGGAAAAAGGGGGTTTTATTGCTGTAATTTCAATGCAGAAAAGGTATAATTTAAACATTATAATACTTTGCGTAAAAATATAAATAAAACCCTAACTTTATACACTGTAAAGTATTAGAGTGTAACTAAAAAAGAGTGCTGTTTTTACAGAGACTAAAGATGAACGAAAACTTAGACCCAACAAACGAAAATTTTACCCCAGAAGAGCTTGATGTTGAAAAAAAATTAAGACCCTTAACGTTCAATGATTTTACAGGACAAGATCAGGTTTTAGAAAATTTATTGGTTTTTGTACAAGCAGCAAACTTAAGAGAAGAAGCTCTAGACCACGCTTTGTTTCACGGACCTCCAGGTTTAGGAAAAACAACTTTAGCTCACATCTTAGCAAACGAATTAGATGCAGGAATTAAAGTAACCTCCGGACCCGTTTTAGACAAACCAGGCGATTTAGCAGGGTTATTAACCAATCTCGAAGATCGTGATGTGCTTTTTATAGACGAAATTCATAGACTAAGCCCAATAGTAGAAGAGTATTTGTACTCAGCTATGGAAGATTATAAAATTGATATAATGATAGAGTCTGGCCCCAATGCCCGAACCGTTCAAATTAATCTCAACCCATTTACGTTGGTTGGTGCAACCACAAGATCGGGGTTATTAACTGCGCCAATGCGTGCCAGATTTGGTATTCAGAGTCGTTTACAATATTATAAAACCGAATTATTAACTACCATTGTGCAACGAAGTGCGTCAATTTTAAACATGCCAATTACTATGGAAGCAGCAATAGAAATTGCGGGCAGAAGTAGAGGAACTCCTCGTATTGCAAATGCCATGTTAAGACGTGTAAGAGATTTTGCACAGATAAAAGGCAACGGAAAAATAGATATTGCTATTGCCAAGTTTGCATTAAAAGCATTAAATGTAGATGCTTACGGATTGGACGAAATGGATAACAAAATTTTAACCACAATTATAGAAAAATTTAAAGGTGGCCCAGTTGGCATTAGTACCATTGCAACTGCAGTAAGCGAAAGCCCAGAAACCATAGAAGAGGTTTACGAACCCTTTTTAATACAACAAGGGTTTATAATGCGAACACCTCGCGGACGCGAAGTTACTGAGCAAGCTTACAAACACTTAGGAAAAATAAAATCACCAACGCAAGGTGGTTTGTTTTAGCCCATCTTAGCCTACCCAAAGGGAAGGAACAAAAAGTTATGTATTTCCTTTTTTCTGCAAAAGATTAAGGATAGGATAAATATATTTTAATTTGAATTTAAAACAAAACATACCCGAAGTATCGCTTTTAAAATTTATAAAACATTCCTTAGAAATTTTAAAAAACCCGCTGCCCTTTCACAATAAAAATTTTGAAGAAAAGGGAGATACATTTAAGCTCAATGTCGGTTTTAATACTAACATTTATTTTAGTAGAGATGCCGCTTTGGCACAATATGTACTTCAAAAGCATCAAAAAAATTACGTAAAGTCTAAAATTCAAACTGAAGATTTAGCAAAATATGTTGGTAAAGGGTTGTTAACTTCCGAAGGAGAAAAATGGAAGAAACAACGCAAAATGATGCAGCCAGCGTTTCATAAAAAGCAATTAGAGAATTTGCTAAGTGGCATGCAAGAGACAATACGTGCAGAATTTAAAAACATAACAACTCAAAAACCCATAGACGTTTTTCCTATTCTTAATGATTTGGCATTTCAAACAGTTGTAAAATCGTTATTTACTAAAGCTGCAAAACCAAAAGACATGGAACGGCTTCAGTATATAACCGAAGTTAACCAGAGAATGTTAGTAAGAGAATTGCGCCAACCTTATTTAGCATGGTGGTTTAAAATTAGCGGCACGTTAAGCAAACATTTAAAGTTAACAGAAGAAGCAAGAGCTATTTTAAAACAGATTGTAAACGACAGAAAAACATCTAAAAAGCGATATGACGATTTGTTAGATATGCTTTTAGAAACCAAGTACGACGATGGTAAAGGCATGAGCGAAACACAGCTTATCGATGAAATTTTAATCCTATTTACAGCAGGCCACGAAACAACAGCCAATGCACTAACGTTTACATTTCAGTTATTAGCAAAACACCCCAAATGGCAAGATGAGATCTTTAAAGAATGGCAAAATCTAGGAGGTAACGGTACCGATTTAATGACACGAATTTCAGCTTCAAAAATCTGCCAGCAAGTTATAGAAGAAGCAATGCGTTTGTATCCGCCAGCCTATTTTATAGATCGTGTTAATATTGAAGCCGATAGTTTTAATACTCTAGAATTTAAAAAAGGTTGTAGCTTGTTATTTTCGGTTTACGAAATTCATAGGCATCCAAAGTTATGGGAGCAACCAAACACATTTTTGCCAGAACGTTTTAATGAAGGAGGTCGCAAATTTTCGTCGCAATACTTTCCGTTTGGCGCTGGGCCTCGCAAATGTATTGGTAACAATTTTGCCATGTTCGAAATGATTATTGCCGTTACCGAGCTTGTTTCAAACTATAAAATAGAAGCAGATTTTAAAGCCATTGCCATAACACCGTTAATTACCTTAAAACCTAATAATGCGTTTTTAAAATTTGAAAAAAGGTGATTAACAACAAAACCAAATATACAGCACTAATTAAAGCTGAAGCCAAACGTCTCGGTTTTTTGTCTTGTGGTATTAGTAAAGCTGGTTTTTTAGAGGAAGAAGCGCCACGTTTAGAAGCTTGGCTCAATAAAAATAATAATGGCGAAATGCGTTACATGGAAAACCATTTTGATAAGCGATTAGACCCAACACTTTTGGTTGAAGGTTCTAAAAGTGTGGTGTCTTTAGTATTGAATTATTATCCAGAAGCGATTCAAACTGAAAACACGTATAAAATATCAAAATATGCGTATGGTACCGATTATCATTTTGTTATAAAAGATAAGTTGAAGTCTTTATTGCATCATATTCAAGATGAAATAGGAGAGGTTCACGGCCGTGCTTTTGTAGATTCTGCACCAGTTTTAGATAAAGCTTGGGCAGCAAAAAGTGGTTTAGGGTGGATTGGGAAACACTCAAACTTGCTAACCCAAAAAGTAGGTTCTTTCTATTTTATTGCAGAACTTATTATTGATTTAGAACTTGAGTACGACCACGCCACCACAGATCATTGTGGCACATGCACAGCGTGTATTGATGCTTGCCCAACCGAAGCCATTACTGAGCCTTATGTGGTAGATGGCAGCAAATGTATTAGTTATTTTACTATAGAATTAAAAGAAAATATCCCCACAGAATTTAAAGGAAAACTAGACGATTGGGCTTTTGGTTGCGATGTGTGCCAAGATGTTTGCCCGTGGAATAAATTCTCAAAACCTCACCAAGAACCATTATTTAATCCGCACCCAGAATTGTTAGCTATGACCAAAAAAGACTGGGAAGACATTACAGAAGACACCTTTAAAAAAGTATTTAAAAAATCTGCTGTAAAGCGCACAAAGTTTTTGGGGTTGCAACGGAATATTGCGTTTTTGAAGAGTTGATAAGGTTTTATCGTATTTGTTTTTTTAGGAAAGTTATCAACTCATCTTTTTCTTTTAAACGCACTTCATATTGTTCTATTAGTTTTTCTGAAACTTGAATGTACTGACCAAAATTGCCACCATTTTGAGTGTGAATGGTAAAAGAGTTGGTTTCCTCTCCATAAATATAAATATGAGAGATGGAGACCTCTAAAATTTTAGCAAGTTTACCAATTTCTTCTAATATATTGGCTTTAGCTTCTAAAAACCTTAATTAACGCTTCCTAGAAATACTATCCGCCATTATCAAAGCATTATAGGCATTAACCACTTTACCAGATTTAGAAAGCGTATTAAAAGGCAACAACGTATCATCAACTTTTACATTAAAAGTGTATTCTACACCACTATCCATAAGGATATGTTTTACTTGTGAGACTGTTAACTTAGGATAATAAGAACGAATTAAAGCAGCAACACCAGAGGTAATAGCAGCAGCGGATGATGTGCCACCTGATGTGGTGTATTTATTTTTTGGTAATAGCGTTTGAATATTATTCCCGGGCGCAAACAAATCGACATCAATATTACCATAACTTGAACTTTCACTTTTAAGTTCACTAGTTAACATGCTATTGGAAGCACCAATCATTAAAAAATTGTTAGAAACTTCTTTATCATTTTCGATATTATCATTTGGATAAATGAAGTTGTTTAATGTTAAATTATAACCGAAATTACCAGCAATACCCACAATTAAGACATCATGTTTTTCTGCGTATTTAAAAGCATCAAACACCCATTTTTTATATAGAGAATATTCTTTACTAAAACTCATATTAATTACTTTAGCTCCATTATCTACTGCATATCGTATAGCTAAGGCAATATCTTTGTCGTGTTCATCACCATAACATGATATTGGCAAAGACATAATCTCAATTTTATTTTCTAAATTAATATTAGAAATAATACCTGCCATTTTAGTTCCATGATTAAGAAAAACCACATTATTACTAACAATATGACTACCATACTTAGTATCATTTATATTGTTTGGATCATCCGATTGAATTGTTCTGTCATTAAAATTCAAATCAAATAATATATCTATAATATTGTTTGTGTGTTCTTTTTCTCCTATTACATAAGCATCATCAATGTTATTTTTTATACAATCGGTTAAAATTAAAAAATCAGTTTCTGTAATACCATCTATATTCAATGCCTTTAAACTATCTAGAGCCTTCACTGTAAATGGTTTATTA
>JBMYXP010000048.1:0-14659 GCA_049608525.1 Winogradskyella sp. | reverse complement strand
AATAGCCGCAATGTATGCAAAAAGTGCTAATAACTGTGGAGACTCAAATTTTAATAAAAGAGCCGTATTTTGGTTAGCTGCAAGTACAGCAGAAAAAGCTGGTAGAGCAGATAGTCGTTTAAGAAAAGCAGCAGCACAAACGGCAACAAGTTACAGATCTAGCGCGCCAAGCAAAGCAGATATTTTTAGTTCTGGTATGTCTTGTAAAACTATAAGTGTAGGGTGTTGGATAGGACGTTCTGTAAAAGTACCATGTATATAAATGCAAAAGTTTAATTTACATAATCTAAAAAGCGTAGTCATAACCCTTGTTGTGGCTACGTTTTTTTGTTGTGAAAATAACTTTGAAGACGTAAAAAAAGTTGGTGTATTGCAAAATCAGCCTATGACACAAGCTGATAATGTAGATTTAAAATATACAGAGTACAATGGCACTAAAGTAAGGTTAGTTGCAAACCTAATAAGCCCAAGTTTGTTAGATTATTCTAATAGATCTTTTAGTTTTTCTGAGTTTCCAAAAGGTATAAAACTAATAGTTTACAGTGAGGAAGGTGAAAAAACAACCATATTTGCAGATTATGCCATATCTTTTGATAAAACAGATATTATAGATTTACAAGGTAATGTAAGGATTGCCACACAAGAAAAAGATACCTTATTTACAGAACAATTATATTACAACAAAAAGCTAGAATGGGTTTTTACCAATGCGCCTATTATATTTAAACGCGGCTCTGGTTTGCTTCATGGAAATGGTTTTGATTCTGATAAAAATTTTGAAAACTATCAAATATTAGAAATGGTAGATAGCGATTTTACATTCAAGAATTAACTACCTTTGCATTATATTAACCAAGTTATTAAGTAATGAAATTATTAAACCTCTTTCAATACGCATATATAATTTTTGCAGTATTATTTCTATGGGAAGCTATTTCAAATTGGTCTGTAGATAGAAATAAATCTTACATGCTATTGTTTTTTTCGGCATTAGCAATTTTTATGTTTTTCTTTAGAAAGCGTTTCAGAAAAAAAATGGAAGACCGTAATACAAATTAACGACTACAGATATACTAGTCGTCGTAAGCTCACTTATTACTGTCTGCAATTTTTTGGGTATCGAGACTGCTTCCTTCTAATAAAATTCATATAGAATTAGAAAAAAAACAAGTGGACGTTTTAGTGAAAATTTTAACCAAACTTACTGCTATACCTTCAAAATATATAGCAACAATCCGTATTGATAACACAATATTATAATTGTTGAAGGTATTATTGAAGAATTATTTGGTGAAATTGAAGACGAACACGACACTCTAGGGTTTTGAGAAGAACAAATTAATGAAAATATCTACAAGTTTTCAGCAAGGTTAGAAGTCGAATATATTAATGAAACCTATAAATTATATCTCAGTAAAGGTGAAAATTGCGAAACCTTTGGATGATTAATTGTTAATGCCAAAGAGCAAATTCTTGAAGAAAACGAAGATGTATTAATCACAACTTTTTAAATTAATATTGAAGAAGTTTCGTTAACAAGATTTGATGGTGTACAATTAAAAATCCTTGAAGTCGATTAATCTGTTACTACATTCATAAAAACTGTATATCTCCTTTTATTATTTGGCAGAAAATACTATTTTCGCAAACTTATTTGCAACAACCACTTTTAATAATTTATAAATTAATAGGAAAGTGTTGAGTTGAGTGAAAACAAAACATAAAATATATACGTCAAACTAAACAGTATTATGGCAATTTTAAATAAAATTAGACAGCGTTCGTTAGTATTAATCTTAGTAATTGCATTAGCATTATTTGCTTTTGTAATTCAAGGAGTTATTGATAGCCCAAACTCTTTTTCAGAAACACAAGGTGTTGTAGCAACTATAAATGGTGAAGATATAGACCGTATAGCGTTTCAGCAAAAAGTAAAAAATTATCAAGATAGAAGCCAAGGCAGAGTTACAACAACTCAGGCCATGAATACTATTTATAACCAAGAGCTTAGTAGAATTATTTTGCAAGCAGAATACGATAAACTTGGATTGTCAGTTGAAAAAGACGAAATGCGAGAGTTATTAAAAAACAGTTTCTCTTCTTACACCGAGTTTCAAGACGAAAACGGAGCGTTTGATGTTAATAGACTTAACGCTTTTATTGCCAATTTAAAAGACTTAAATGGAGATACAGCACCATTAGGAACTTTTCAAGTTAATTATAATAGTTGGACAAATAGCGAACAATCTATGGCAACAAATGCTATTCAGCAAAGCTATTATAATATGATTAAAGCTGGTGTTGGAGCAACATTAACCGAAGCTGAAGACGAATATTTAGGTGATGCAAAAACAGTAGATATTAGTTATGTACAAATACCTTACACAAGCATTTCTGATGATTTAGTTGAAGTTTCTAAAACAGATATTAAAAATTATATCGAAAAAAATAAGGAAAATTATAAAGTTGATGCAACTAGAGAGATAGTATATGTAGAATATAAAGAAGAAGCCTCTAAAGCAGACGAAGATAAAATTAAAGCAGATTTAATAGCATTACGTAAAGACAGACAAGAGTACAATGACAGTAGTAAAAATACAGAGACTATAGCAGGTTTTGATACTACAACAGATGTAGCAGAGTTTATTAATTCTAATTCAGATATAAAATATAGTGATACTTTTTTAAGAGCAGCAGATATGCCTGCTAATGTAAAGGATAGTTTAATAAATAAAAATGTAGGCGATTATTATGGCCCATACAGATCTGGTGAATATTACATGCTATCAAAAATAATGGCAACTAAACAATTGCCAGATTCTGTTAAAGTACGTCATATATTAATTCCTTATGTTGGTGGTACTAGAGCAGATGCAGCTGTAACAAAAACACAAGAACAAGCAAAAGCAACTGCAGATAGTATATTAACTGTACTAAAAGGTAACCGCTCTAAATTTGTAAGTTTATTAGAATTATCATCTGATAAAGTAAGTAACGAAAAAGAGGGTGTAATTGAGTTTGATTACAAAGCTGGTATGGCACCAGAATTTAAAGCATTTGCGTTCGATAATAAAAAAGGAGATATCAATGTTGTGGGTACATCTTTTGGTTACCATGTTATAGAAATACTAGATCAAACGAGCTTTAATAAAACAGTTAAATTAGCAACATTGGCAGATAAGGTAGAGCCATCTGATGAGACTTTGCAAGACATTTTTAACAAAGTATCTAAATTTGAAATAGCTGCAAAAGATGGCGATTTTAATGCATTAGTCAAAGAAAGAGATTTAACAGTTAAGCCAATTACATTTAAAGAGTTAGATGAAAATATACCAGGTTTAGGTAGTCAAAGAAAAATTGTACGTTGGGCTTTTGAAGAAGAGACAGAAGTTGGTGCATACAAAAGATTTGAAGTTTCAAACTTTGGTTTTATTGTAGCCAAAGTGGTTAAAAAGAATGAAAAAGGACTTATGAATGTTGAAGATGCTTCTGTAACCGCTTTACCAGAAATTAGAAAAGAGAAAAAAGCAAAACTAATAAGTGATAAAATTACAGCTTCTACGGTAACTGAAATTGCAAAAAACCAAGCACAGACTGCTAAAACTGCTGGAGCTTTAACATTTAATAATACTACACTTTCTGGAGCTGGTGTAGAGCCTAAAGTTATAGGTACTGCTTTTGGACTAACAAAAGGACAAACCTCAAAGCCAATTGTTGGAGAAAAAGGTGTTTATGTTATAGAAGTTACTAAGGTTACAGAGGCTACTAAATTAGAAAACTATGCAGCAATAATGAATAGATTAAGTAACGCTATTAAAAATGGTGTACAAACTAAAGTATATAATGCTTTAGAAAAAACGGCAGAGATTGAAGATAATAGAGCTAAAACAGTTTTCTAAATTTCGCTCAAATTATTAAAAAATTACAGCCAAAAATAGCAGGTTTATTTCCAACTATTTTTGGCTGTTTTGTGTTCTGTAATTTGTGTAATTTCAATTTTTACACCAAAATAGTTTTAAAATGTTGTATTACTAATTTGAATTATTTTTTGTTCAGATGAAATAGATACCCTAAGCATAGTATTTGCTTCGGTTCTATTTTTTGAAATAGTAATGAAAAGGAAACCCAATTACAAGCGACATCTTAATGCAATCTTGGTATGAATATTTTTTATTTCATCAGCCCTATTATACACTCATATCAATTATTATTTATAGGTCATTCTAAATTACAATTGGTATTAATATAACTGAAGAGGTTTTTAGGTCTATTATTTAACTTATATTTTATCTCCTTAATGCGTTTCTCTTTCGCTCAGATTTTCAAGATAAAGTAAAACCGTAACTAAGACTATAGTTTAATTTTCTATTTCATTTAAACAATATATGATTCATATTATATATAGCGGATTTTTTAAGTTTAATAGGTATTACTATTCGTTTTTATCTTAAAAAAAACATCCATTTCTAAATATCTTAGAAATGGATGCTGAAGTTTTATTTTAAGCGATGTTGTTGGTTAGTTTTTTATAATTTTTTTCACCAAGCTAGCATTAGTTTCATTGTCAGTTAATTTAATAAAATATAAACCAGAGGCTTCACTTTGCATAGGTAAAATGTTTTGCCCGTTATTAAATGTGCCTGTTCTAATTTTTTGACCCATTACGTTTATAACTTCATAAGAGATATTAGAAAATCCATTAATTTTAACTGTAAAATCGGTTAACGTAGGGTTTGGATAAATATGTAGATTTTGATCTAATGTGTTTTCAGTTACACTAAGCGGCTGATTTATTTTAAATAAATGAGATGTTACAGAATTAAAATCACCATTTCCATTAATTAAAACAGTACCTCCACCATCTTCTATACGATAGGTACCATTGCCGTAACTACAACATATACCATCACCATACGAGTCATTTATAGTAAACGTATAACATTCATCAAAGGTAGAGATTGTAACATCTGTAATTACATCTGGCTGTGTTGCGTTTGTTGTTGTATTGGTATAAGGACCACCACTACCCATTACAGATCCGTTAGAGTCTGTAATTTGCCATGTAGTTTCTGTACCATACCTATCTGGTGTAATAATTACCTTTATTGTATTGGTTTCAAAAGCATCTGGCACTGAGAATGGTTTGGTATTACTATCATTAGAGTTACTTTGATCTACATTACCATTAGGATTAGAAACACTAGTGGTAAAAGTATGTGCGCCAACACCAGTTACTAAAGTAGTTGGTACAGCAACATCATCAAATTCTCCAATAGCCAAGTTACCTGTCCAATTAATAGTTTCTACAGTGTTGGTATCTAATTGATATGTTATTGTAGCACTTGTTAACTGGTTATTTCCGGCATTAGTAATTCTAATAGTTGGTGTTATAGACGGTTCACATAGTGTAGTTGGCACATCTCTAACAGCTACAGCAGCATCAAAATTAAACACTTGCAATGGAGGATATTGTTCTAAGACCGTTGGGTCTGAACCAGCAGGGTCTAACCAAAATTTAAGCTGTTGTGAGTTTACCGAACTAAAATCCCAAGACACTCCAAAACGACCATAAATATCATAACCACCATTATCATTAGTGCCAGAACATGCTGCAGAACCACCAGATAACTTACCAATAATGTATCCATCTTGGTCAAATAAAGGAGAGCCAGAAGAGCCTGGTTCTGTAACACCCAAATCCCAATCTGCTATTCTCCAAACTTTGGTATTTGGGTTGCCATTAAATGAGGTTGTAAAACGAGTTGCACCTTGAAAATCTACACAAACTTTTTGAATATCTCCACTTGGGTGATGCACACCAACATTTAAGCTAGGTACATTAGTTGTAGAACGGTTCCAGCCAGCCCATACAACATCTGGGTTTGCATTAAAAAAAGCGGTGTCTGTAATCTCAACAAGTGCCATATCAGACTCTGAGTTAGATGCTCTTAATATTGCACCACTAGCTGTTTGTATAAAACCATTATTTACACTTGGTGCAGTAGTTGCACAATCTGCTACAGCTGCATCACTTGCCCAATTAAAACGAAATGCCCAACCTGCAGTTGAGCCACCAAGACAATGATTTGCTGTTAAAAAATACGGTGTACCATCATTATTTGTATTATTTACTAACGCACCTGTACAAGCTCCGTTTCCGCCAACTACAATCATACCAACAGATTTTTTAACGTCGTTTTTAATATCATTTGCTAAAGTTGAAGTTGCAGAAATATCACAGTTAACATCTACGTTACAAGCGCCAGAACTGTTGAGTGCTTTTGGGTTATTACCCGCTTCACTTGGTATAGATAGTGTACGGTAACCATGTATAACGTTACCTATGTTTAATCTTCCAAGACCAATAGTTTTTTTTGGTTCAAAATATTCTACCCAAATTTGCGCTCCACTAACCATCCAAGTACCTATGATGCCTTCTGGGTTATTGTGTTTGT
This sequence comes from Winogradskyella sp., assembly GCA_049608525.1. Lineage (GTDB taxonomy): Bacteria > Bacteroidota > Bacteroidia > Flavobacteriales > Flavobacteriaceae > Winogradskyella. The sequence goes on along the minus strand of JBMYXP010000048.1, from coordinate 8,204 downwards.
GTGTAAAAACATTTAAAATTTCTGAACGGTCATTATTATAAATATAGACCTTACCACCAACGGGTAAGTTAAAGTTATCAAAAATTAAGTTCATTGATAATGCCTCTGGCGATACAAAACTAACTCGCCATATACGATCTCCATTGGGTAAAGTGTGCCAATTACCTGCGTTGTCCAAACCATAGTTTACAAAATGATCGTATCCAAATCTCCAAGGAATAGACTTGTCTTTGTCATTAATTGCATCTTCGGCACGAAGCGAAGTTAAATCTGGTTTTTCTAAAAGTATGGGCTGAACTTTTTCAATAGTTTCTATTGCCCAACTCTCTGGTTGTGGTTTTTGTGCCCAAGCTTGAAAAACAATAAGGGACATAAAAATTAGTGTAATTTTTTTCATGTAAAAATTGATTTTTTTAAAATAGAAAATAAAAATATGGTATTTAATTAAAATATCTGAGCGTTTTCACTTTTTTTTACAAGGTAAGTTTCGCTAAATAATCAAAATGAGTACCGTCTGCAACTTTTTCGCAGTTTAGGCCAACGGTAATACAAGCTGTTTTCAAAGTTTCAAAATCGAGATATAACCATTTCATTGGCACTTCGTTTTCAGTTTTATAAGACAAAAAATAATCGAGTTCACCATAATAGTGATTATTTAAATCTAACCAAGTACCACCATCTTCGGCATCGTACATATAAGAAATATCAGAAGAGTCCATTAATATGTGTCCGTTATAATTTAATAGCGTTTTTAAATGCTTTAAATAGTTAGACACTTGAGATAACTCTTGAAAAATACCAGTTCCATTCATTAATAATAAAATAGTATCAAAGGTTTCTGTTTCTTCTAAAAGCGGTTTTAATTGAGCTGTAATCACCCCACGTTTTTTTGCAACTTCAATGGCTCCTTTAGAGCTATCAATGGCTTTTACAGACAACCCTTTTTCTTGTAACCAAAGCGAATGGCTACCTGTGCCACAGCCAACATCTAAAACTTTACCTTTTGCTAATTGCAAGGCCTTTTGTTCTAACCTTGGCATAGCTGTATAATCTCTAAATAAGTATGGTAAAGGTAGCGTGTCTTTGTCTGTAATATTAGTCCAAGTAACAATATCTTCAGAATACTGCCCAGATTGATAATCTAATATTGCTTTTCCGAAAATGTCTTTATCCATAAGTGCTTATTGAAATTGGTTAAAAGTAATTTGTTTTTTTTAATTCTGAATTGCGTTATAACTTCTTTCATAATAACGAAAAAAAGTATTTTTACGGCATGCAAGACCATATCAATAATCTTCCAAAGTTCGCCAAAGATAATCATAAGGCAAACAAAACTTTTTTTACAAAGTTAAAAAAGAAACCACCCAAACAACTCGACTATACAATGCAAAAATTGCACGAAGAAGAATTTAAACGTACAGATTGTTTAAAATGTGCTAATTGTTGTAAAACGACTGGGCCATTGTTTACAGATAAGGACATTAATCGTGTTGCTAAACATTTTAAAATGAAGGCGCAACAGTTTATAAAAACGTATTTACGGTTAGATGAAGATAACGATTATGTATTGCAAGCTGTTCCATGCACGTTTTTGGGTGCAGACAATTATTGTTCTATTTATGATGTAAGACCAAAGGCTTGCCGAGAATTTCCGCATACGGACAGAAAAAAATTTCAGCAAATCTCTCATTTAACATTAAAAAACGTAGCAATTTGCCCAGCTGCATACAACATTGTTGAAGAAATGAAAAAACGCATTAAGCTGTAATACCAAAATAGACTAAAAGCGTATAGATTTGGTTTGCAGACAAAAAGTCTGCATTATAAAATAACGAATACATAACACCACACAACCGTATCAAAAAAAAAATTAGAAGTTAAAGCGAAATGTATTAAAATCCATCGTTTTAACTGCATTTTGAGGCCTGTAAACCCATGTATTAGTTATGGTTTTATAATTTATAGCTCTTAATTTTTTTGACGTGTTGTGCATTATGGAGATTTAAAATTTATTCCGTAATTTTGAAGTAAGCACAATTAATTATAAATCTTAAATCTATTTGGAATCTATTATAGCTTATTTTGAGACGATACCATCACTTCATCGTAGCCTTATTTTAGTAGGCGGATTAACTTTTTTTTGGCTGTTAGAAAGTGGCTTTCCATTAGTGAAATTTAAGTACAAAAAATGGAAACATGCTATCCCTAATTTGTTTTTTACGCTTACTACCATTATAATTAATTTTGCATTGGCATTTTTGCTTTTAGGTGTTGCAGACTGGGTAGAAGTCAATAATTTTGGTCTTATTAATTGGTTGCCAAAACTGCCGTTGTGGCTTTATGTTTTATTAGGAGTTTTATTACTCGATTTTTTTGGAGCATATTTAGCCCATTTTGTAGAGCACAAAGTAAAACCTTTATGGATGGTACATTTAGTGCACCACACCGACCATAAAGTAGATACAACAACTGCAAACAGGCATCACCCAATAGAGAGTGTTATTAGGTTTTTATTTACACTCTTAGGGGTTTTTATAATAGGCACACCAATTGCTTTAGTAATGTTATACCAAGCTATGTCTTTGGTATTTACACAGTTTACGCACGCAAATATTAAAATACCAAAGCGATTAGATAAAGCTTTGAGTTATGTTATAGTTTCGCCAGATATGCACAAAACACACCACCATTATAGGTTGCCTTATACAGATTCTAATTACGGAAACATCTTTAGTATTTGGGACCGTTTGTTTGGAACATATTTGTATTTAGATAGAGAAAAACTGGTTTATGGTGTTGATGTGTTCCCCGACGAAGTTAAAAACAGTACCCTAAAAGAGTTATTAAAACAACCCTTTGAGACGTATGAAAAACCAACACTTTCTGCAGATTTAGAGTCTTAATAGTGGTAAAATTTTTAGTGCTTTTTTCAAATTAAAAAAAACTAAAACGAATTTTATTAATCTATGTAGTGTCTCAAAGATTCTGTTTTTACTTTGCTGCGCTTGTTAAAGTTTAACTCTTTAAAAATACAGTAAATAGGGGTGTAGAATATGCTCTTTAATTTTTTAATTTTAATTACAAAATAGCTTTGGTCAAAAATTGATATTATGAATAAAGGTCATACCAATTAAGATTTAAAATGCGCTATAACAAATTTGAATTATACGTTTTTTTAATGAAATAGTAAATTAAAGCAAAGTCTTAGTTACGGTTTCATTCTATATTGAAATTAGAGCGAAATAGAAACGAATTATTGGGCTTATTTTAAAGTTGTACTTACTATATGTAAGTTTAAGCAAAAGTGCTATCATTGGTTAATATCGATATGAATTTTAAAAATGTGTTGGCCGTTATAATGGTAATTATAGAGCCGATAAAAGCCCAATTAAGACTAGCGATTACCACCTATCTTATAGTAGCACATCTCAAAAAAAACAAGTGAGAAGCAAGTATTCAATTTATGAAATAACACAGATTTTAAATATGTCAACATTCGATAAAACACTTATAAATGCGTTGTTTTCGAAAAAAACTAAAAACATATCTTAATTTACCTTACAACAATGAATTATAAACGCATCAGTACTAAATATGGGTAATAAAACTTCATTTTTATTACCCATTCTATTTAATTTTAATTCTAGATCAACTGCCCGTTTATTTAAAGAAGTTAATAAACTGATTAACTTGTGTGTCTGAGATACTGTTTTTATCTAATGACATGGCTAACTTTACTAGTTTATTAGCATTCATATCATCACCCAAAATTCTTACTATTGCAAAGCCTTTATCGTTAGAGTTGCCAAAAAGTATTAATTCGTCTAAACGTTCTGGGTCTCCCAAAAACTTTACTACAAATTTTCCGTCTGTAGTGTTACCACCTCGTATTAGTTCTTCGTATTTAGGGTTTTTAAAAATAGAAGTTACCTTTGCTAATTCTGTTTTGTAAACTTCAATATTATCATTAGTTTTCATAAAGGCTAACATGTTGAGTTTATCTACAGATTTATAGGCTTGGATTTGTGCTTCGGTTAAATTTGTTTCTTCAATGTTTAAAAAACTTGTTGGTATATCTAAAGATGTAAACCCAGGCTTAAGCTCATTATCTACATAATAGGTTTGTAATGTTGGCTCTTGGTTACAGCTGCTAAAAGTTGCAACCAAGATTAACATTACTATTGATTTTTTGATTGATTGTACCATAGTTAATACGATTATTTTTTGTTTTTATCACTTGCTTTTTTTAAGTGATCACCACCTGGAATATTCATTTGGTTTGTAATTTTAGATACTAGCCTTAAATCTATATCGCCAGTTAGTGTTAATAAAACGGTTTCGAACTCACGTTTTTTACCATTAATTTCAATGTCTTGCCCTTTAGTCATTTCTTTTAAACCAGAAACAAACATTAATAATTCTTTGACATGGTTTTCGTCTTTACCTTCTTTTACGTAAAACTTAACTGTTTGGTCTCCATCTTTAATACGCATTAATTCTTCTAATGTAGATGACCTTAAATATTTTGCCACAGTAGCTTTCATATCTGCAGATACTTTTTCATTACCAGTAGTAAAAACTTTAAAACCTGTAATATTACCAGCCTGTTCTGCGTATTCTTTCATTTCTGGGTCATCAATATCTATGCTAATTGTTGCTAGCATTTTAAACATTTTTTGATTTAGAATAACCGATGTTACTCCTTTTTGGTCTTCAAACTTATCAAATACACTTTGACTAAATGCAGTTACAGACATTAACATTGCTGCAACTATTACGACTACTTTTTTACTCATGGTTTTATTTTTTAGGTATGCTTTAAAATTTTTCATAATTTTTTGTTTTTAATTTTTTAATAATTTGTTTGTGGTTTTACTTAATTGATTAATGTGGTTGGCTTTTTCTAATCCTATACTAAAATTTTCTGAAGCTAAGTTTAGTGCACTTAAACTTGCTGCTCCATTATTAAAATTATTAGACAACATTACTAAAGCTTGTTTTGTCTCCATGTACAATTTTTGTTCTTCTGGAGAATAATCTGCAAGAGTTTTTGGTGCGTTATTAAATAGTGTAGGTATCATAACTCCTAACATAAGAACGGCAACGGCTGCGACAGAAATCCACTTATAAAATTTTAGTTTATTTTTAGTGTGTAATGGAACGTCTTTGGTGTACTGTTCTTGTTGCGATTTAGAAAAATACTGAAACAATGGTTTGTACTGCTCTAAATGTGGAGCTACAGCATCGCTTGCAAAATAGGCTTGTAACTGCGCTTCTTCTTTAAGCGATGTTTCTGCATTGTTATATTTTTCTAATAAATTTTCAATATTATTTAATACCATATCTATGCGTACTCGTTAATTTTTCTCGTATTGCTTTTCGTGCTCTAGATAATGCAACTCGTATTGCGGTTTCATTCATATCTAGCATTTTTGCTATTTCAGTAAAACTGTACTGCTCAATATCTCTTAATTGCACAATTATTTTTTGTTGCTCGGGTAAATCTTCTATTATTTTAGACACCCAATCTATACTATCTTTAGCTTCAACTTGTTTTTGTAATGACGAATTTTTGTCCGTATAATTACTATGTACAATTTTTAAATTCTGTGCGTGTTTAGATTTTAAACGATCTAGGCAAAAATTCTTTGTCATAGTCATTGAAAACGCTTCAACATTATTGTATGCGCTAATTTTATTTTTGTTGTTCCACAGTTTTAAAAGAATTTCTTGTGTCGCATCTTCTGCTTCTTCACGAGACACCAGTAATCGTTTTGCTAAACGAAACACCTTATCTTTAAACGGCATTACTAAATTTGTAAAATTAGCCTGTGTCATTACTTTTTTAATTGGTTGTAAAGTTGGTTATTAATCGCCTTCATTATTACGACGATACACTTTACATTTTGTTACAAAGTTTTTTTTATTTCAATATTGTAAGTAAATTTATAGTCTTAACAGATTAATGCAAAAAATTGCTTTTTATTAAAGAAACATATATGAAAACTATTAAGACACTACTAGCTATTTGTACAGCACTATTTTTAATGACTAGTTGTTTTGACGATTTAGATGATAATTTAAGTTCGGCAACTCCACTAGAAATAAAGGACTTTGTTTGGAAAGGTATGAATACTGTTTATTTATACAAACCAGAATCTACAGATTTAGATAATGAAAATAATGACTATAATAAATTCCCTGATGCTAATTTATATACGAGTTATCTAAATAGTTTTGAGTCACCAGAGGCTTTATTTGAGTCTATAAAATACTCTCCCGAAACCGTAGATCGTTTTAGTAGAATTACGAATAACTATTTTGATTTACAAAACCAGCTACAAGGTATAAGTGAAAGTAAAGGTATAGAGTTTAATTTATATACAATACCAGGTAGTGAAACTGAAGTATTTGGTGTTATAACTTTGGTTCTTAATAATAGCGTTGCGAGTAATTTAGGCTTACAGCGTGGACAATTTTTTAGAGCTGTTAATGGTATTAATTTAAATACTAACAATCTCGAAGCCTTATTATTGCAAACCACCTATACTCTAAATTTTGCAGATTACAACACCAACGAAACCACAGAAACCGATGATGATGAAATTACATTAAACGGGCAAAGTACTGAGTTAACAGCGGCAAACTATACAGAAAACCCAGTACATATTGCAGAGGTATTAACTGTTAATGGCACAGATATTGGCTACTTAATGTATAATGCTTTTAATGATAGTTTTAATGGTGCCTTAAATGATGCTTTTGGTACTTTTCAATCTAGTGGCATTACCGAGCTTGTTATAGATTTAAGATATAATGGTGGTGGCTCAGTACAAACTGCAGCATATCTTGGTAGTATGGTAACAGGTCAGTTTACTGGCGATGTGTATTCTAAACTGTTGTTTAACGAAAATTTAGAAAGTAGAAATAAAAACTATTTATTTACAAATACCATTGAAGGTGTTGGTACTATAAATAGCCTAAACTTATCTAAAGTATATGTATTAACTACAAATAAAAGAACAGCATCTGCAAGCGAGTTAGTTATTAATAGCTTAAGTGCTTATATAGATGTTGTAGTTATTGGAGAAAACACGGTTGGTAAAACACAAGCCTCTGTAACTGTATATGACTCTCCAACTTATAGTTCTCAAAATATAAATCCTAGCCACACGTACGCTATGCAACCTCTAGTGGCTAATTCTATAAATGTAAACGATGCATTGGTACCTTCTAACGGACTTATACCAACTATTGAACTATCAGAACGTGCTTTTGCACTTGGTGAGTTGGGTAATGTAAACGAACCGCTTTTAGCGGCAGCTATTGCAGATATTACAGGCGCAGATCGTGCTTTTAATATTGAAAATACGACACCTCTAAAGCATATTACATTTAATGGTTTTATTTCTAGTTTAGAGCAAGATATGTATATTGATACAAGTAACTTATAAGTTGCTTATTAAAAGTTATACTGAAGTGTTATGGAAGTACATAGCCAAAAGTTGAAACAGATTTTTGGGTTACGGTAAGTAACACAAGTTACTAGTAATTAATACCCTAAAGTATTTGCTGAATTAAAATTAATATGGGTGGTTAAGGTGCTATCGCCGCTGCAAACGCAAGCCTTAAATACAACAGGTCGTAACTACGTAAAAAAAAGCGTAGTGATACTCAATCGTTAACATGCGTAAAATCGGAACGCAAAAAAAAACATCTTATAATTTGAAAAAAGTTATCTTTTGAGTTAACTTTTTTAGGATGGTTAGAAAAATAATATTCTTTGAAACACATTTCATTGAATTTTACCAAAAACAAAATACTAAAGTAAAAGGAAAGATGCAATACGCATTTGAATTACTAAAACAAGTAGAACGAGTGCCTAAAAAGTTCTTAAAACATTTAACAAGAACAAACAGACTTTATGAAATCCAAATTGAATACCAATCAAATATTTACCGAATATTTTGCTGTTTTGATAAAGGTAAGTTAGTTGTGCTTTTCACTAATTTCCAAAAGAAAACTCAAAAAAACCCGAAAAAGGAACTCGAAAAGGCAAAAAAAATAATGAAATCGTATTTTGAACAAAAAGATAAAGGAAATGGATAAATATAAAAATATAACAAATTTTGAGCAACTGATTGAAGTAGAACACGGAAAAATTGGAACTGAAAGCAGAAACAATTACGAAAAAAACGCACAAA
>JBMYXP010000047.1:0-14679 GCA_049608525.1 Winogradskyella sp. | reverse complement strand
ATTTCTAAACCTGCAATTGATTTTTTTACATAGTCTGTAATCGAAGAATGTTCAAGTTTGCTAATGTCAAATCCTAGTCCTGTATCAAAATCAGACTTTTTAAACACTAACAAATCTGGTCGTTTTCCAATAGTATCTAATTCATCTTGAAAATCTGTATAGAATTTATCAAATCCACTATCTCCAGCAATTAAGTCATCTGATTTTCCATATCGTACAGCTACATAATTCTCCGAAGTTTCATTGATTGCTCTAAAAATCAAATCTTCCGCCCAATCTCCTTGTTCTTTGTTAGTAATAAAGTTAGAAGATGCTTGTGTTGGTGGCGATGTTCTGTCTCTTGGTATAGCAAAATCAATTATTGATGTAGGTATAGTTTTTGTAACTTCCCTTAACTCTTCAAAGTAGGTCATAGTGTTTTTTCTGTATTTTATTTACTCACATAAATTCAATATTCTTAAACTAAATTACCATTAATATCTCATAAATAATACTAAAATAAACAACTTTTATTAATGTTGTAAACCGATTAAAGCTCTACAATCTAAACCTGCTCATTTTTAGCATCAAAATAACGCATAATTTTAGTTCCAATTTTTTTCTACAGTTAAAGTATAATCTAGTAATGGTATTCTATTGCGTTCATTTAAATATAAAATACCGATATTTCTAATTTAGAATTGATATGAGTTAACACTACATTTAAATAAATTATGCAATCATAATAATATTAACTAATTTTGCCCACTAAACTAACTAAAACTAACTTTAAGATTATTACTTTATTTTTATGGTATCTTATAGCTAAAATGAAGTGGTAATAGTAGGAAACTTATTGTATGAAAGATTTATTTGAAAAGATATATAAGGATAAAGGACCATTAGGAAAATGGGCTGCGCAGGCAGAAGGTTATTTTGTATTTCCAAAATTAGAAGGAGCAATTTCTAACAGAATGAAATTTCAAGGTAAAGATGTAATTACTTGGAGTATAAACGATTACTTAGGTTTAGCAAATCACCCAGAAGTTAGAAAAATAGATGCAGAGGCTGGTGCACAATATGGCTCTGCGTACCCAATGGGAGCACGAATGATGTCTGGTCATACAGATTTGCACGAACAATTACAAACCGAATTAGCTGCTTTTGTTAACAAAGAGGCAGCATATCTATTAAATTTTGGCTACCAAGGTATGGTATCTACTATAGATGCTTTAGTAGCTAAAGATGATATAATAGTGTACGATGTCGATGCACATGCGTGTATTATAGATGGTGTACGTTTGCACCACGGCAAACGTTTTACCTACAAGCACAATGACATAGAGAGTTTAGAAAAAAACTTAGAACGTGCTACTAAAATGGCAGAAACCACTGGTGGAGGTATTTTAGTAATTTCTGAAGGTGTGTTTGGTATGCGTGGAGAACAAGGTCGTTTAAAAGAAATTGTTGCGCTAAAAAAGAAGTTTAATTTCAGGTTCTTTGTAGATGATGCACACGGATTTGGTACATTAGGTAAAACAGGTGCAGGTGCTGGAGAAGAACAGGGTGTACAAGATGATATAGATGTGTATTTTGCAACCTTTGCAAAATCTATGGCAAGTACAGGGGCATTTATTGCAGCAGATAAAGAAATTATAGATTACTTAAAATACAATTTGCGTTCTCAAATGTTTGCAAAATCGTTACAAATGCAACTCGTTGTTGGTGCGTTAAAACGATTAGATATGTTGCGCACCATGCCAGAGCTAAAACAAAACCTTTGGACTATTGTTGATGCTTTACAGTCTGGTTTAAAAGCACGAGGTTTTGATATAGGAACAACACAAAGTTGTGTAACACCTGTTTATCTTAAAGGCAGTATTCCAGAAGCTATGGCTTTAGTAAGAGATTTGCGCGAAAATTATGGTATTTTTTGCTCAATTGTAGTTTATCCTGTAATACCAAAAGGTTTAATTTTATTGAGAATGATACCAACGGCAACGCATACTTTACAAGATGTTAAAGAAACATTAGATGCTTTTGATGCAATTAGAGCACGATTAGAAAACGGAACTTACAAACGAATGTCTGCAGCCTTAATTGCGGCTATGGGCGAGTAAGTAAACTTAGAGATATTACAAATATTTCGGTTGTCTAAAAAAGAAATTTTACTACCATTATTTTCTTAATAGATAAAATTATAGCATTTTTATTGTTAATGCAATGTAATTTCGGTTTATGGTATAAACTAATTGCAGCTTAAAACACGCAATAACTAATTTGAATTATAATACTATTTTGGTATAAAAGCTTAAATAATTCTATATATTACATATAACTTTTGAAAATGATAAAAAAAAGACTGAATTACAAGGGTTAGCCCATTGCAATTCAGTCTTTTTATTTTTTTTGGTTTACAAGTAAGAATTTATAAAGCTCCCCATTCTTTTAAAGAATCCATGTTCATTTTTACATAATCTGCATTTTCAGCTTTTTTTGCTCCTTCTAAAGATTTTTTGGCAACGGCAATGGCATTCTTTTTATCTCCCATTTTTGCATATAATAAAGACTGTTGTCTATACTGCCAATAACGTGGTGTTTTAATCATAGACATGGCCTTATCCATCCATGTTTTTGCTTTATTTAAGTCTTTTCCTTCTTGTGTGTAATATACAGCAGCTGCATAAAAATCGTTTGCAGACGGGCCAGCCATTGTTTTCTCTATTGAGGCTGTAACTGTATGATCTGTAGGAACTTCAAACTTTAAACTTGCGTACGTGTTTTCCCAAATAAAGCCTAACTCTGCTGAGTTGTTTGTTAAGTTATCAAAAGTCATCGTCCAAGTTTCTACTTGCATTGGCATGCGCATTGTTTTAATTGTGGTTTTTGCAGCAACTTTAGAGCTATTCCATTCTTTTGGTACTCCCCAATTATTAGTGTCGGCATAGAAAACAACATCCCAAGTGTTTTTAGAAGGTGTAATAAAGATTGCATAAGCGCCAGCTTTTAAATCTTGCCCATCAATTTTTACTGGTGTGCTAAAAGTAATACTGGTGTTTTTGTTTGCACCAGTTCTCCAAATTTTTCCATAAGGCACTAAGTTGCCAAATACGGTTCTATTTTTCATACTCGGTCTAGAGTACTCTAACGTTACATCGGTTAATCCTACTTTTTGTTCTACTTTACTAAAAGGGCTAGATTGTGGGGTTTTAATTTGTGCATTGCCAGTACATAAAAGTGTAAAAGCAAATACAAGTAATGTGATTTTTTTCATTTTGTTGAGTGTTAAATTTAGTTTTCAGAATTTTTGGTCGTTATAACGTCCTTTAATTTTTTTCCGTAGAATGAGTTTTTAATATCATCTGTAAGTCTATTGTATATAGAATCTCTATACTTTGGATTAACATTTTTAATTTCATATAATGCTAAATAGGGTGCAACTTCATTATCTGCATTATTATATGCAAATTGAATAGTGTAAGTATATTTACGTTTGTATAATTTGTCTGAGTTTTTTAATAAATTTTTGTAAGTAAGGCTGTCATTATTTTTTTGAGCTAAAAAACTAGCTTCTATCTGGTCTAAGTTTTGGGTATTAAAACTTTTAATAACGTTTAAATATTCGTCTAGTTTTTGTTGCTGTTTTGAGCCATTAATTTTTGCATCAAAATTAAAATTCTTTAAGGTTGTTTTAATTTTGGTAACACCTTTATCTGCAAAAAACGGAATATAATGTTCTTCTCCATCATTCTTAAAAAGTTTTAAGTAGAGCAAAATTGGTTCGTCTATTTGTGTGCTTAGTGTAAATTCTTTTTGACCTTGTATAACCAAAGAGTCTAAATTTACAATTGTTGAGTCTCCCTCTTTTTGTAGATAAACAACCCCTTTTTTAAGTCCTTTAATTGTGCCATTTAAAGTAAAGTTGTTAGTTGTGTTTTTACCACAAGACACTACAATTAGCACTAGGATTATGAGACTTAAAATTTTATTTAATTTTATCATGGTTTACTTAATTTTTTTTGGTGTGCAAATATCTTATATTAGTTTTAAAATTACTAACCAGCCGAAGCTAATTCTAATAAAATAGTACAGCCAATGGCAGCAATAGTGCCTATGGCATAACCAAAAACAGCGAGTAACACACCAACCGTAGCTAATGATGGATGAAAAGCAGACGCCACAATTGGTGCAGAAGCTGCGCCACCAACGTTAGCTTGGCTACCAACGGCTAAAAAGAAATAAGGTGCTTTAATTATTTTTGCTACTCCTATAAGCAGTAAAGCATGTATAGACATCCATACAATACCTATGGCAATTAGCCCAACGTTGTCAAAAATTAGTGTTAAATCCATTTTCATACCAATAGTTGCTACTAGTATGTAAATAAACACGCTTCCAAATTTACTGGCGCCAGCACCTTCATAATTTTTTGCTTTTGTGTTAGATAATAAAATTGCAATTAGTGTAGCAATACTTATCATCCAGAAGAATTTTGAACCCAAAAAGGTAAATACGTTTCGTGTGGTTTGCGATTTTATACCTGCAACTAATGTATTAAAATATGGAGCTAAAAAGTTAGAGCATAAGTGTGCTATACTTACTGTGCCAAAAGCAATTGCACCGATAATCATAAGGTCTGTAAGTGATGGATTTCGTTTTACTTTTTCAGAAAATGTAGATACTTTTTCTTTTAACGCTTCAATAGATGAGGTATCTGCTTTTAGCCATTTATTAATACGATTACGTTTACCAATACCAATTAATATTATTGCCATCCAAATATTTGCAACTACAATATCAACAAAAACCATTGCTCCGTATCTGGCTTGGTTATATTCGTAAATTTCTAGCATGGCAGTTTGGTTAGCTCCACCGCCAATCCAACTTCCTGCAAGTGTAGAAAGTCCTCGCCAAACGGCATCTGTACCAACACCTCCAACAGTTTCTGGTGAAATTGCGGCTATTAAAAAGATAGCAATTGGTCCGCCAATAACAATGCCTAATGTGCCTGTAAAGAACATAACTAGTGCTTTCCAACCGAGATTAAAAACAGCTTTTAAATCTATACTTAATGTCATTAATACCAATGCTGCGGGTAATAAAAACCGACTTGCTACATAGTATAAATTAGAGCTATGTTCTGTTTCTATTCCAGTTTCTGAAATCGAAGTCCATTCTGGGGAAATAATACCAAAAGTGGTTAATACGGCAGGTATCATATAAGCCATAAATAAGCCAGGCACTATTTTATAAAATTTTGCCCAAAAGCCGTGTTTTATAGATTCTGTTATAAAGACAAAGCCCAAGGCTAGCATTAAGAGCCCAAAAACAATAGTGTCGTCTGTAAAAATTGGTGTATTATCCATAGTTATTGTTGATTTTTAGCTGCAAAATACAAAAATTTAAAAGACAAAAAGTGACTGTTGCCAATCACTTTTTGTCTTTTAAATTATCTTTTGGTTTTGGGAGTCTTTTATGAGCTTTTAAGTACTGCATTAGCATCCATTCTATTTGCCCATTGGTACTACGAAACTCATCTGAAGCCCATTTTTCAATAGATTTTAACAGGTCTTCATTAATGCGTAACGCAAAGGCTTTCTTTTTAGACATTGTTATATTATTTCTTAATAAATTTAGTGAGTACGGTAATTAATTTTTTGGATAAAGGAAAGTCTGGTGCGCTGTAAGATTTTTTGTTGTCCGCATTATTAGTTATGGTTTTTAAGACATGATTCATGTCCTTAATCATAATAAGTTGAGACTCAGTTTTAGCGGCATGTAATGCTTTTGCATCGTTTTCAAAAACTTGTAAATCTTTAGTTCCGTTTAGTATTAAAACAGGGATATTAAGTGCTTTAATTTCTTCTGTTGGGTTATATGCCATCCAAGATTTTATAAACGGAATATTTTGCGCATTAAATAAACTCAACAAATTAGGATCTACGTTTTTAATAGTACCCGTTTCTCTTAATTCTTTAAAATGAGCTTTAACCAGTGTTGCTAATGAATCTCCATTTTGAAGTTTTATTTGTTTAACTATCGAAACATCTATAGTATTTGCTGGGCCAGCTAAAGAAATGTATTTATTTACAGTATGCTTTGAAGCTAACATAGCAATTAATGAACCTTGGCTATGACCAATTAAAGTAATGTTAGAAAAACGCTTATCATCTTTAAAATGTTTGATTGCTAATTCTGCATCTTCAACAAATTTTTCAAAATACAGTGCTTTCATTATAAATTTAATATTGCTAGGTGTTGCGGTTCTTTTATCGTAGCGATAAAATGCAATATTTCTTAATGCTAAACTGTCGGAAAGTTGTTTTATATAATTCGCATTAGACAAACCTGGCTGGTTTCCGTTTCTATCTACATTACCAGAACCATGAATAAAGATGACTAACGGTTGAGGGGTTTCGTTTTTGGTATAAGTCAATGTGCCAGGTAATTGAATGCTGTCGTTTTTAAGAAGTATGTCTTCGGTTATAATTTTAGTTTGAGAAAAGCCTAAAATTGAAAATGCAAAAGCTAGTAAGGTTAATTTTATTCTGTTCATTTTATCTATTTTATTGCGTTCAAAAAATATAGTTATGCTATTTGATGGTTCATGTTTTACTTCCCAACCTTAGTGTGCATAATGGTTTAGTAAATTTACGTATTTCTGTATGCGGTTTCTTAACCTAAGTTTTGAAGTATAACGTTATATTATTGTCTTCTGTTTTTTAATGATTTAAAGTGCCCGTATTAAGTACAGGAGACGCATCTTTATCACCACAGAGTACAACCATTAGGTTACTTACCATTGCAGCTTTACGCTCATGGTCTAAATCTACAACATTCTTTTTACTTAGCTCATCAATAGCCATTTCTACCATACTAACTGCACCTTCTACAATTTTATGTCGCGCAGCAACAATTGCCGTAGCTTGTTGGCGTTTTAGCATTGCGTTTGCAATTTCTTGAGCATAAGCCAAATAGCCAATACGAGCTTCTAAAACCTCAATGCCAGCAATAGCTAAACGTTCCTCAATTTCTTTTTCTAAAGCTTCACTAACTTCATTTACACTAGAGCGAAGTGTAATGTCTTCCGCTAAACCTTCGTCTGCAAAATTATCATAAGGGTACATACTCGCCAATTTACGCACCGCAGCATCGGTTTGTACACGTACAAAATTTTCATAATTATCAACATCAAAAGCCGCTTTGTAGGTGTTGTGTACGCGCCATACTAAAATGGTGCTTATCATAATTGGGTTGCCCAATTTGTCGTTTACTTTTAACCGTTCGCTATCAAAATTACTTGCTCGTAATGATATTTTCTTTTTAGAGAAAAAAGGATTTACCCAATAAAATCCATTCTTTTTTACGGTGCCAACATATTTTCCAAAAAGTAGTAATACCCTAGATCCGTTGGGTTGTACCATTAAAAAACCAAATTTTAATGCAATAGCAGTAAGTACGCCAAGTAGTGGCCAAGCAGTTTTTGTTATTGGTATAAGCGCAATGCTACCAAAAAATAATGTTAAAAATAGAAATAACATTAAGTACCCATTTGCTGGGACGATGATTTTTTCTTTATTCATTAGTTTGAAATTTATATTGATATTAATTTGATATCATAAAGATATATAAAAATAATTTAATTTTCAAAATTTTAATTTGAAATTAATATTAAATAGTTTTTGGCACGAGTATTGATAATTACTATTTGTAATGTAAAAACACGTTAGTGATAGCTTATTATAGCTTCACATGTGTAGCATTACAATTGGTTGGTTAGTAAAAAAGCATCTCGTGGTTGAGATGCTTTTTGTTTTTTAAAGCGAATTTGCTTTAACTTTTAAAAATTGTTAAATTTTGCTTATACTATTCTATAAAATTTAAGGATTTAAATTACCTTTAACTTTTAAAACTTATAGAGATTAATTACCAAACTTAATAAACAGCGATTACATTACATGAATACTTTTCTAAAACGTTTGCTTATCGTATTAACCATAATAGCATTAGCTTTATTTTTATACTCAGTTTTTGTTGAAAATATTTTTTCACCACGATTAAGTCCAAAAGATTCTGCGAAAATTGCGCTTAATGATTTAGAAATAGAAATAGAATACAATAGACCATCTAAACGAGAGCGCCAAGTTTTTGGTGCATTAGTGCCTTTTAATAAAGTATGGAGAACTGGTGCTAATGAAGCCACAACATTAAAAACCAACAGCGATTTAATTATTGATGGTATGCTATTAAAAAAAGGCAAATATACTGTCTGGACGGTGCCAATGAAGCACAAGTGGAAAGTGATGTTTAATGCCAAGCAATACAAATGGGGAGTTGACGAAAAAATGGAACCCATGTGGGATCCTAATTACGACGCTATGCAATTTGAAGTGCCAACGCAACAAATTAATACAACAGTAGAAAAATTTACTATTGCTTTTGATAATAAAACAGGGCATTTAAAACTAACAATGGCTTGGGATAATACTTTAGTTGAAGTGCCACTAGAAGTGTATAAGCCTACCATACCATAACTTAGGTAAAGTGGCAAAAAAAAACAATACATATACAACCGCTTTGCACGAAAAAGATGGTGTAAAGACTCAAAAAATATTGAGTATTACGTCTGCAAATGCTATAAAAGCAAAACGGCAAAAACAACCCTCTCCTGCAGATTTAGTAGCGCAAATTATTAAAGGAAATATAACGGCATTGAGCCGAGCTATTACTTTAGTAGAAAGTAAAAACATACAACACTCTAAAAAAGCTAATAGCATAATAGCAGCGTGTTTACCTTTTGCAAACCACGCTATTAGAATTGGCATTACTGGTGTGCCTGGTGTTGGAAAAAGTACGTTTATTGAGGCCTTCGGTACTCACTTAACCAGTTTAGGTAAAAAAGTAGCAGTCTTAGCAGTTGACCCAAGTAGCAGTTTAAGCAACGGTAGTATTTTAGGAGATAAAACCCGAATGGAAGATTTGGTAAAAGATCAAAATGCTTTTATTAGACCTTCTCCATCTGGTGATGCTTTGGGTGGTGTTGCCAGAAAAACTCGCGAAACTATTATTCTATGTGAAGCCGCAGGTTTTGATACCATTATTATTGAAACCGTTGGTGTGGGGCAAAGCGAAACTGCTGTACATAGCATGGTAGATTTCTTTTTATTATTAAAGTTAGCAGGCGCAGGTGACGAGTTACAAGGTATAAAACGTGGTATTATAGAAATGGCAGACGCTATTGTTATAAATAAAGCCGATGGCGAAAATATAAAAGCAGCAAAGTTGGCTAAGCTAGAGTTTAATAGAGCGTTACACTTATATCCGTCTAAAGATTCTGAATGGTCACCAAAAGTTACGTTATGTAGCGCATTAAAACACCAAGGAATTTCTGAAATTTGGGAAATGATTAAGCTCTATAAATCCACAACAACAGCTAATACTTATTTTGAAACTAACAGAGCACATCAAAATAAGTTTTGGTTACTTCAAACTATAGAAGAACGTTTAACGTCTAATTTTTACAATTCCACTAAAATTAAAGCAGAATTACAAGCTCAAATTAAATTGGTTGAGGCTAGTAAAACAACACCTTTTGCAGCTGCCGAGTATTTGTTAGGGTTAGTTAATTAGTTTCTTTTTTTTGACGCTTGTTTTTAAAGGCTTCATAATATTAAAAAGCATATTTTTGCACCTTATAAAACTATTAACTGAATGGAATACAAGTTTACTATCATTGTGCCTGTTTACAATGAGCAAGAAAATTTAGAACGTGTTGAAACAGAATTTTTAAATTATCTTAAAATAGCAACTCTACCAACATCTATTCTATTTGTTAATGATGGATCTAAAGATAAAAGTCAGACTTTAATTGAAGCTATTTGTAAGCGTAACTCAGATTTTGAATACATTACATTTAAAGAAAATAGAGGTTTAAGCGCAGCCATTAAAGCGGGTTTTGATTTTGTAGATACGGATTTGGTGGGTTACATTGATTCAGATTTGCAAACCGCTCCAGAAGATTTTAATGTTTTATTAGAGCAAATACACAACAATGAATTGGTAACAGGTGTACGCTCTAACCGAAAAGATACTTTTGTGAAAAATATGTCGTCTAAAATAGCAAACGGTATTAGACGTGCTTTTACCAACGATGGTATGGACGATACGGGTTGTCCGCTAAAAGTGATTAAAACAGAATATGCCAAACGCATACCAATGTTTAGGGGTTTGCATCGGTTTTTACCAGCTATGATTATGCTACAAAACGGCAGTGTTAAGCAAGTTACGGTACAACATTTTCCAAGAATTGCTGGTACGGCCAAGTTTGGGGTTTGGAACCGATTACTTGGTCCTTTAATGGATTGTTTTGCGTATTTATGGATGAAAAAAAAATACATTAATTACGAAATAGAAAAGTCGAGTAAATAAGATCACTTTTTTAATAAAAACAAGGCATAAAAAAATTGAAACTAAAATAAACACTATTGAAAGACTGGATTATTTATAGTATAGGTTTTTTAGCTCAGATTCTTTTTTCGTCTCGCTTAATTATACAGTGGATCACTTCCGAGAGGCAACGTAAAGTTATTACACCAAAAACATTTTGGACTCTAAGTTTAATCGCCTCTTTTTTACTATTTATTTATGGGTATTTACGTTTAGATTTTGCCATAATGCTTGGTCAAGGTTTAACGTATTTTATATACATTCGTAATCTGCAATTACAAGGGCAATGGCAAAAATTCCCAAAACTTATGCAATATCTATTGCTTGTTGTGCCTATTTTAATTGTAGTCTTTTATTACAATAATAATAAAATTGATGTAGCACTTTTGTTTCAAAATGAAGCCATTCCGTATTGGTTATTAGCTTTAGGTAGTGTGGCGCAAGTTATTTTTACATTACGATTTGTTTATCAATGGATCTACTCAGAACAGCAAAAAACATCTACACTGCCAATGGGGTTTTGGATATTGAGTGTCATCGGTGCTGCTTTAATTTTAACATACGCAATTATAAGACAAGATCCTGTGCTTTTTGTTGGGCACTTATTTGGTTTAATTATTTATACTCGTAATGCGTATTTAATAAGACAAACAAATGGTTAAATTAATTGAAAAATACCCAATATTAAGTCTTTTACTTTTTGTGGTACTAATGCTTGGTTTTACTATAGATGTTGTCCCAGTAAGTATTATGGAAGCACGAAATTTTATTTGTGCCAGAGAAATGCTAACCGATAATAAT
Source organism: Winogradskyella sp. (assembly GCA_049608525.1). Lineage (GTDB taxonomy): Bacteria > Bacteroidota > Bacteroidia > Flavobacteriales > Flavobacteriaceae > Winogradskyella. Next base: position 3,453 of record JBMYXP010000047.1, on the reverse strand, counting down.
TGGATTTTAACTACCATGAATGGAGAAGCACGTTACCAAAAACCGCCTTTACCATCTTGGATTACAGCAGCTTTTGGATTCGTTTTTGGGATAAAATCTATTTTAGCTTTACGTTGGTCTGCATTACTTTTTTTAGCAAGTATTGGTGTTTCAACCTATTTATTGTCTAAAAGACTAGGACTGGCTAAATCGCATAGTTTAATTAATGGTTTTATAGTATTAACGTCATTTTATTGCATTGGTATTACAATTGAAGCTCCTTCAGATATTTATACGCATGGTTTTATGCTTATGGCATTGTACCAGTTGTTTGTATTACTTCAGCAAAAAAAAACACCAATTATCCGCAGTTTATTAGTCGTCTTATTTTTAGCGGCATCAGTTTTATCTAAAGGGCCAGTAGCTTTATATGTATTGTTTTTACCGTTTTTAATTGCTTATGGTATTGCTTATAAGTTTAAAGGCGGTATTGTTCATAATTTAAAATTAATAAGCCTTATTATTTTTGGTATTGTATTGGGTAGTTGGTGGTATTTGCACGTGCGCGTTGCAGATCCCAAAGTGTTTTTAGAAATAGCAACTAAAGAAACCTCTAATTGGAGCAGCTATAATGTAAGGCCATTTTACTACTATTGGAGCTTCTTTGTTCAGAGTGGTTTATGGACGCTGCCTGCGTTTATTAGCTTGTTATACCCGTATTTAAAACCCCGAGTTATAAACTTAAAAGCCTATAAGTTTAGCTTCTTTTGGGTCGTTATTGCTGTGATTCTGTTATCTATAATTCCCGAAAAAAAATCGCGTTACCTCATGCCAGTTTTAATTCCTTTGGCAATTAATATTGGGTTTTATATAAACTATTTATTTAGAAAATTTAAAACTTTAAAGTCGAAGAAAGAAACACTACCTGTCTATATTCAATTTGGGTTAATTGCAACATTAGCTTCATTATTCTGGGTGGTTTGGTTTTTTTTAAGCCCCATTTTAACAGTGATGCTAGTTTTAAGGTTTGTATTTACAACTTTAGTTTTATTAGTTATAGGTGTTTTAATCTTCAAAAATTTAAAAGATAAGCATATTAAAAATGTATTTTATTTAACAATTGTCTTTATGCTAAGTTTAGGATTGTTTGCGTTACCAATTTTAAAAAATAGTAAACAACTACATTACAAACCAGTTTCAGATTTAAACACAAAATCAATTTCGTTATATAGCTTTGGCTACGTGGCGCCAGAGGTTATTTATAATTATGGCGATAAAATACCAAGCATGAAAAATAACGAAGGTTATTTACTACCAACCGAAAATGAATTTGGGGTTTTAACTCACACTAAAAATATTGAAACAGATACAATACTATCAAAATTCTATAGGATTGAATTTGTTGAAACCTACAATTTAAACACGTCTCATAAAAATGCGAAAGGATACAATACCCGATTAGTAAATCAATTTTATAGACTAACCCGAAAATAACACACCTTTTTATCACAAAAAAATAGTTTAAAAACTTTTTGGCTCTAAACTTTTTTTTAAGGTATCCCATTCCTCTTTTAAAATACCATAACAACACGTACTACGTCTATAACCATTGGTCATTAAGGTATCTTTACGTAAAATACCTTCTAAAGTTGCACCTAACTTTTCAACCGCTTTTCTAGATTTTTGGTTACGTGCATCTATTCTAAACTCTACTTTTTCAAAATGTAAAGTTTCAAACGCATAGCGAAGCATTAAAAATTTCATGTTAGCATTTAAGCCTGTACCTTGAAAATTAAGCCCAATCCACGTCCAACCAATATGCAGTACTTTGTTTTTCCAATTAATTAGGCCAAAACGTGTAGTGCCTGCGTATGCTTGTTGTTTTTTGTCGAAAATTATAAAAGGAATAGTAGTTTTGTTTTCGTACCCATTTAGGGCAACTTGTACATATGTGTTCAATTTTTCTGGTGTAGAAATATCTGACGGTGAATAAAAGATGAGGTCTTTTTCTTTGGCGATAGTTTCTAAATAATGGGAGTTATTTAAATTTAGCAAAGTGAGTTTTACGCGTTTGTTTTCTATAATGGGTGTTTGCATTGCTGTTTATTTTGAAACGTATTTACTTTGACGTAAAATTTTATCCATTTTTCGTCCTTTGGCTAATTCATCAATGAGTTTTTCCATTTGTCTGCATTGTTTATACAATTCAAATTCTTCGGCGATCTCTTCAATTCTATAACCACAAACAACTCCTTTAATTAAGTGTGCGTTAGGATGTATTTTAGCTTTTTTAAAAAATGCTCTAAAGGTTACCTTTTCATTAATAAGTGTTTATAAAGTATTTTTATTAATGCCAGTAAACCATTCTATGACTTGGTTGAGTTCTTCTTTTGTTCTACCATTATTCTCTAATCTATTTAAGTAAAGCGGATAAATAGAGGCAAAAATCATATTAGCGACTTTTTCATTTTTTTCGGTAGTAACTTTCATTTTAGTATTATTTTGAATTTAGTTAGTAAAAAAAAATACTGATTTTGTGGTTACGCTTATCGTTGTTGTATATGGAAAGTAGCGTGTAAGCAAACGCAAACTTTTCCGACTAAAATAACGTTATTAAACGAACAAAACAATAAAATTTGGCACGGAATTAGCTATTTTTTATATACGTCTTTGTTGGCAACTGTTATTTTTTTCTTATATTTCAGATTATAAAGTTGTCAGTAAAGTTCAACTATTTATATTTGACAAAATTTTAAAAGATGGATAAAAAACGAGCAAACGCTAAATATTCTAACGGAAGAGAGAATGTTGAGTTCAGTGTTTCAATTTTCTTATGGGAAGAGAATTCTATTTTTTATGTTTATTCTCCTGCTTTAGATATAACCGGTTATGGCTTAACTAAAGAAGAAGCAAGAGAGTCATTCGAAACTGTTTTAGAAGAGTTTATAAAGTATACACACAATAAAAAAACAATTTTTCAAGAGTTAGAAAATCTTGGTTGGGCTGTAAACAAAAGAAAGAAGAGAGTTATTTCTCCTGATTTTGAAGATTTATTGTCCGAAAATGAGCATTTCAGACATTTATATAAATCAAAAGATTTAGTAAGAGATTCATCTAATGTCAACCTAGAACTTGCTTAATTATGTCAACAAGACACCTCCGAAATGTTTCTATTTCTAAATTAGAGTCTTTCCTCGAGTTATGTCTTTGTAAATACATTAAAAACAAAAAGGGTCATATTCAATATACAAGAGATGATTTGACAAGACCTTTACCTTTCCAAAATCATATTAATCCAGTTCCAGAATTTATTGTAAAAAACTTATTAAGAGGACTAGGTTACTCAAAAAATGACTTCCACGATATTCTCGAACATAAAAAGGAAGTTATTAGAAAAGGAAATAAATTTATACTACAAGAAGTTGTTAAAAAGAAGAAGTAACCTTTTTTCATAATTGTAGCCAACGTTGTTGT
>JBMYXP010000046.1:0-14763 GCA_049608525.1 Winogradskyella sp. | reverse complement strand
ATGTTTAGCTATACAAACTACGCACTTTAGTTAGTTTAGCTTTCCAAGTGTCTAAGTCTTTTTTATGGTTAGCAATGTTATTATGTACCGTTTTTACTAACGGATTGTCTGCTTTTACATTAGAGAAAAACTGTAAATTGTTTTCAAGCTGAGTAATTTCAGATTGAATATCGCCTATTTTTTTACGGATAAAATTTAGCTCATTATCTAGTAACCTGGTATCGTTAGAGTCTGAGATGTTTTCTAATTTACTTTCAAACTTCACCATTTCTAGTTCTGCTTTGTCCATTTTTAATTTGTCGAAAGCTGTATCTATAGCTTTGTAAAACTTACCATCTATGTAACGTTTGCTTTGTGGAACATATCCAATAGCTTTCCATGCTTTAATTTTTTCTTGTAGTGTTTTTATATTTGCTTTAGGATCTGTGTTGGTTAACTCTAAGGTTTTTAAATCTTCTAAAAGTGTCGTTTTTTTATCAAAAGCATCATATAGTTCTTGGTCTTCTGCTTTACGCTCTGCATTCATTCTATCAAAATAATGATTACAAGCTCCTCTAAATTGTTTCCAGATTTTGTCGCTATCGCGTCTTGGTACATGCCCAATAGCTTTCCATTGGTTCTGAATTTTCTTCATCAACGGAGTAGCTTTCTCAAAATCGTTACTGTCTTTATGTTCTTCAGCTATTTTTATCAAATCTTTCTTTTTCTGAAGATTTTCAAACTGATCTTTCTTTAACGCTTTATAAAACTGATTTTTACTTCTATTAAAAGTTCTAACCGCATCTTTAAATTTAGCCCAAGTTGCTTCGTTAACTTTTATAGGCACTTTACCTGCATTAAAAAAGTCTTCTCTTAGAGCTTCAACAGCTTTTATTTTTTTCTGTAATGCACTATGAGAGGTGGCTGGGTCTGTATTTATAGCTGTAATTTTAGCAATAATTTCTTCTTTGTTTTCAAGGTTTTTTTCGTGGATTTTATCCATGTTTGCATAATAAACTTGGCGCTTATCGTGTATGGTTTTTGTGGCATTGCTAAAACGCTCCCAAATAGTATCTCTGTGTTCTTTTGCAACTGGGCCAAGTTCTTCTTTCCATAATTTGTGAAGTACTTGTAACTCTCTAAAAGAGCGGTTTGTGTTGTCGTCTTTTGCTAACTCTTCGGCACGTTCTATGAGTTTTAATTTCTTATCATAGTTGTGTTTAAAGTCCATGTCTCGCAAATCGTTATTGAGATGCAAAAAGTCGTAAAAACGCTCTACGTGGTGGTGGTAGGTATTCCAAGCATTATTGTATTTGTCTCTTGGTATTGGCCCAGCATTGCGCCATTGGTCTTGTAAATCTTTAAAGGTTTTATAGGTTGTCCCCATATTTTCTTCAACATTTAAAAGCCCTTTTATGTTTTCTATAATGGTTAATCTGTTTTCTAAATTTCCTTTTAAGTTTTGTTCTCTTGCTTTATAATAGCTATTTATAGACTGTTTGTAGTCTTTATAAAATGTATTAAACGCTTTTTTAGTGTCGTCGTTATAATAAAAGTCAATTTCATTACCACCTTCATTAATAAACGCTTCTTTTTTCTCGTCTATTAAGGCACCAAACTTATCATTAAATTCGTTTTTAATTTCATTAACGTGTTTAGAAATTGTCTGAATTTTATGATGTTTTAGCAAGTTGCCAAACTCGGTAACTAACTGAGACATAGTCATTGCGTGGTAATCTTTGTCTTCTAAATCGTGTCGCTCTACATTAAACTCGTCCTCAGCATCTTCTGCGTTTGCAGCTTCAATTTCATCGACAAAATTTTCAGTAGTTTCTACGTTTTCTTCAACTTCAGATTGAACATCTTCAGTTAATAAATCCGTTTCGTTTTCGATTTCAACTTCTGTAGTTGTTTCTTTTATAGGAGTAGTTGTGTTAATTTCTACTTCGTTTTTTCCATCTGCATTTAGCAGGTTATCATTCTTAGACATAAGTCAATAGTTTAATTAAAGGGCTAAGATAGTAACAAGTCGTTGAAATGCAAAGGTAATTACACATTGAGCTGTAAATTGTTGTGTTTTAAGTCTTATTCCAAATGTTCCAAGATTTTTCTGCCTGTAGTTTTAGCATGTCTAGCCCATTAATTGTTTTTGCTCCTTTTGCTTTACCATAACCTAAAAATTTGGTTTGTGTAGGGTTGTAAATAAGATCGTACAAAATATGCTGATTTGTAATCCTTTTATACGGAATATTAGGGCATTCGTTTACCTTTGGGTGTGTGCCAATTGGTGTGCAATTAATTATAATATGGTGTGTTGCAATTATGGCATCCGTTACCTCTAAATAGGTATAAGTAACACCTTCTTTTTTAGTGCGCGATACGTAATGGTAGTCTATTTTTAATTTTTTAAGTGCATAAGCTATGGCTTTAGAGGCTCCGCCAGTACCGAGAATTAATGCTTTTTTATGATGTGCTTTTAAGTGTGGTTTTAGGGTGTTTTTAAACCCGTAATAATCCGTGTTGTAACCTGTTAATTTTCCTTTTTTTGAAATGGTTATCGTATTAACTGCGCCAATTTTTTTAGCCCGTTTATTAATAGTATCTAAGAGTGGAATTATAGCTTCTTTGTACGGAATAGTAACGTTTAACCCTTTTAAGTTTGAAGTTTTGTCTCGTATAGTTTGAAACTCATCAATAGACTGCAAATCGAAGTTTACATATTGATGTGGTAATTTTTCGTTTTTAAATTTTTCAGCAAAATAACCTCTTGAAAATGAGTAAGAAATGTCTTTACCTACAAGGCCAAACTTAAATTTTGTGTTGTTTTGTGCGTTGTCCATACCATTCTAATCCTAATACAATTCCAATTCCTAAGGCAATATAGGTAATTGCAATATATGTTTGTGTGTTGAGTTCTGGAAAAAAGCGTGTGTAATTTTCAATGATGTGTTTGCCTTTAGAGTCTAAAATATACGTCCCATTTTCAGCCAATTTATAATGTATAGCTTTCCATGGCCAAACTACACCAAGTGAGCCAATTATAAAACCAACAATAGTTGCCATTGTTATATTTTTATAATGTTTTAAAATATAATTTAATACATGAGAAAAGGTTACTAAACCAGTAATAGAGCCCAATGTAAAAATAGTTAACACCTTTAATAATTGTATGCGGGCTTTGTTTTTAATAAATTCAAAATTACCACTAAACACATCAATAATAGTGTCGTAAAGCGCATTTACAGAATCGACTAATAATAATACATAATTACCCAATAAAATTAATAAAAATGAGCCAGAAAATCCGGGAAGCGTCATACCACAAACACTAATGATACCACAAAAAAAGACAAAAAATAGATTGTCATTTTCTTTTGCAGGATTTAAAAAACTAATACTCAAACCCGCTAAACTTCCAAGTATTACTGCGGTTATTGTTTTTTTATTCCAACCACCAAAATCTTTACTTATGTAGTAGATTGAACCTAAAATCATTCCGAAAAACAAACTCCATACATAAAGTTGAAAATTTATGATGAGATAATCTAATACTTTTGAAATACTAAAATAACTCACAACCATGCCAAGGCCTAATAAACCCAAAAATTTACCATTAATGTAATGGAAAAAGGCTCTAATTTTTCCTTTTAATAAAAGTTTAAAAGCTGTTTTGTTAACACGCTGTAAGGAATAAATAAACTCTTCGTAAAAACCAGCAACAAACGCAACCACACCACCAGAAACACCAGGGACTTTGTTTGCTGCTCCCATGGCTAAACCTTTTACGACCAGTAATATATGGTCTTTTTTGGTTCTGGTGTTTTGCATTACTGCTTGTTTTTTTGTTTGCCCAGTTGTTCTAAAATAATAATGGTAGCAAAACCAATTATAACAACTATAATTGCGGTTACTAATTGATTGTCTCCGTTATACGAAGATGGTAAAATACTTTTATCTAATAATGTAACTGTTTCGCCGTGCGAGTTTATGCGTGTTTTTAAAACGGCTTTCCATGGCCATATTTTGTTTAATGAGCCAATCATAAACCCTGTAAGAATGGCTAATGTTAAATTCTTTTGGTGTTTAAACATCCAGTTTAATGCTTTAGAAAACACTTTTAAACCTACAATTGCACCAACGGCAAGTAGTAGAAATTTTATAAATGCGTCTTTAAATACTTCAAAATTTAAAGTAGTGATACCTTCAACCAAATTGTTAATAGTATCAATAGCAGTTTGGTAAGCACCAAGAATTAACAAAATAAATGCACCAGATACACCAGGCAAAATCATAGCAATTATAGCAATAAAGCCACAAAAAAGTAAATAAAACGGACTATCTGGTGATGCAAAAGGCTCTGCAAGTGTAATAAAATAAGATATAATTGAAGTTATTATTATGGCTAATATAATTTTTGCAGACCACTTTTTTATCTGTTTTGCAATAAATAAAATACTTGCTAATACTAGCCCAAAAAAGAAAGCCCATAAAATAATAGCTTCATTGTGTAATAACCATTTAATGAGTTTAGCCAATGATAAAATACTTATGGCTATACCCATAAATAAGGCTAATAAAAAATTACCATTAATGGCTTTCCAAGCTGTTTTAAATCCGTTTTGTTTCCAAATTTTTAAAACTCCTAAATTTATTTTATCAATACTCTCTATAAGTTCTTCGTAAATACCAGAAATAAAAGCAATAGTACCACCAGATACACCAGGTACAACATCTGCTGCGCCCATGGCTATGCCTTTTAAAGTAATGATTAAGTAATCTAAAAAACGTCTTTGCATTGTACTTAATTGTTAAAAATTGTGGTTGTTTTTAATTTGAATTTTTTAAAGATTGGGCAATTATAGCGTTTATTAACGGTTTGTATTCTATATTCGGAAATAATTCGGAAATTATAAAATGATACGCTTCATTTATACATAGTGCATTTTTAAGATGAAAACGCCCTTTTTCAATTTGATGAATAGCGAAATAAAGACCACTTAATCGGTATTCTATTTCTGTATTTTCTGGGTAAAACTCCGCCGCTTGTATGAGGTTAAAAATTGAGGTTTGATATGCGCCAAGTGTTATTAACAAATCAGATCTATCTAACCAAGTATCTAACTCATAATTGCCTAATTCTAAACTTCTTTTGTAGCCAAATTCGGCTTCTTCAAGTAGATTTAGTCGTTTGTTTATTGTTGCAAACAACTTCCAGTAGGTTGGGTTATCTGCATCGATACTCAAAGATTTGTTAATGTAAAATTGCGCTTTTTTGTAATCTAAGCGTTTCATATAAAACTTTGTAATAGCTACCCAACCTTTACTTAGCAAAGGATCTTCTTCTATTGTTTTATTAAAAAATTTGAGTGCCAAATTAGCTTTGCCTAATTTTTCATAACAATGTCCAATTCTGAGTAGTGCAAAAGATGTTGGATCTTCTAGGGCTAAAGTGATTTTATAATTTTCAATAGCAGTTTTATATTTTTTTTGCTTCTCTAAAACTTTACCTTTTTCTATATATGCACCTACAAATGTATCGTCAGTTAATGTTGCATAATCAAAAGCAGTGTAAGCTTTTTCGTAGTTTTTAATGGCATAATACTGACGGCCTAATTGGTGCCAAGCCACTTCGCAATACGGATTAGCATCTAAAAAGGTGTTGAGGTAGGCTATGGCTTCGTCAGTTTTTTCTAAAAAATCAAAACAATAAATAATGTTATGCAATGCAGAATAGTCTGACGCATCTGATTGTAAGCATTTTTTAAAATAAAAAATAGCCTCTTCAAACGCATCTAAAAATAAATACTCCATAGCTATTAAGGCATAGAGATCGGCATCATCATCTGGTGTGTTAGATAATTCTATGGCGATTAAAAGCGAATCTACAGCTGCTTTGTGTTTATCTTGTTTAGACAACACATTGGCTTTCTGAATGTATATTTCTTCATTATTAGGCTCTAAATTATGAAGCGTTTCTAAAAGCGCATTGGCTTTACTAAATTCGCCTTCAATAATTAGTATTTCTACCTCAAATAACCTTAGTGTAATGGAGGTTGTGTGCTGTTGCAAACCTAATTTAATGGCGCGTTTAGCTAAGCCTATTTTGCCATGTTCTAGGTAGTGGTGTATAATGTTTTCAAATTCATTAGAGTCAAAAAACAACACGTCGTTTGTTTTTAGCATAGATTCAAATCGTGTAAGCGATATGTTTTCGTCGTCTTGCCTGTATTGCATAAGTATAGTAATGATTTACTTTAATAAAAGTACGCTTATCATTTATAATTACAGGGTGTTTTGACATAATGTTTTTAACAAAGTAATCAACATTTGCCGTAAGCGTTTCAAACTAATTAATTGTATCTAAAATAGAACAGATTATTTTGCAACCTTCAATAATTTCTTTGTTAGAGATGGTTAACGGTGGAGTTAGTCTAATAGCTTTGGGTTCAAAAAGTAGCCAAAATAAAATAAGACCTTTATCTTGCGCTTGTAAAACCACTTTATTTACAAGTTCTGGATTATCTAAAATAGCCGCTAACATTAACCCACGACCTCTAATTTCTTTTATATGTTTGTGTTGTAGGTGTGTTTTAATTAATTGTTCTTTTTCTAAAGTTTCTGTAATTAAATGCGACTCAGTAATTTCTTTTAGGGTTGCTAAAGCAGCAGCTGCAATTACAGGGTTACCGCCAAATGTTGTAATATGGCCTAGTTTTGGGTTGTCGCTGAGGTGTAGCATCATGTCTTTTGAAGCTGTAAATGCACCAATAGGTAGCCCACCGCCTAAGCCTTTGCCTGTTACAACAATATCTGGCAGACAGTTGTAATTTTGAAATCCAAAAAGTTTGCCTGTGCGGCCAATGCCTGGTTGAATTTCATCTAAAATAAAAACCGCTCCAACGGCATTACAACGTTGCTGAATTTTCTGTAAATAATTATTTAGGGGTTCTATAAAACCTGCACCACCTTGTATGGTTTCTAAAATCACGGCAGCCGTTTTTTCCGTAATCTTACTAATATCACTTTCAAGATTAAAAGTAATGTGTTTAATATCTGTAATGAGTGGTAAAAATGGACGTTTTCTTTCGTGATAATCCATAAGGCTTAATGCTCCCATTGTATTGCCGTGATAGGCATTTTTTGCTGCAATAATTTCACTCCTGCCTGTATATCTGCGTGCTAATTTTATGCTACCTTCTATAGCTTCTGTGCCCGAGTTTACTAGGTATGTACTCTCTAATGGCTGTGGTAAATGTGCTGCTAAAAGTTGCGATAATTCTACTGCGGGTTGCAGAATATATTCACCATAAACCATAACGTGTGCATAGTTATCTACTTGGTTTTTTATAGCATTTACAACTTTTGGGTGGCAATGCCCTAGGCTGCATGCCGAAACTCCTGCAACAAAATCTAAGTAGGCTTTGCCTTTTGTATCGTAAATATAAGAGCCTTTAGCTTGGCTAACTTCTATAGCTAGCGGATGCGGTGTTGTTTGGGCTTGGTATTTTAAAAAGTCGTTTTGCATAGTGCAATTATTGACTGGTTTTTTTCTTTTGCACTTTTAATTTGGTCGCTTCTTTTTTATTTGGCAATGCAGAAGTAACGTTTCCTTTTTTTGGTAAATTACGAGCCGCTTTATTGGCTTTTTTTGGTGTTGCTTTACCTGCGTTTTCAATACGTTTATTTACGCTATCATCTATGTATTCTTCTGGTGGTACATAGTCTTTAAGTCCTTTTATAACAGGCAAAACTAATGGCGGATCGTCTTTAAATAAATCGTTTACGGAAAGCGGTCGTTCTTCTCCTCGCCAATCAAAATCTCTTAAACGTTTTGCACTTTTTGGAAATTCAGATTCGGGAAATAATTTTCCATCAATTTGATTTATTAATCGTAATTCTTCAACTGCATGGTCTTCAATTTTAATATTTATGCGCCCCGATTTTGAGGTGTTAATACCTATTAACTCATCTTTATCATTTCTAGAATAATAAATTACTTCAGCATTTTTAATAATATCTACATTATACAGTTCATTATTTCTAAATAAACCAATTAAACGTTGTCCTTTTGTTTGGTTGTAATTATCTATGCCAAGTGTATCTTTACTGACTAAAAAAGCATTATTAAACACCTTAAGAGAATCTAATTTTTCGGTTTCTACATTAGAAATTAAATGAATAGTATCACCTGTCATTTGGTTGCCAAGATTCCATAAAATAGGTTTTCGTTTTGTGGAAAAAGCATCGGTAGAGCTAAAGCGCGATAGGTTAATAAGTTGAGTTAACCCTGTTTTATGATTAACGTGTATAGAATCTGCTTTGCCTGCTAAATCGCTTTTATATAGTTTTACATTGTAGTATGCGCGCGTTATACGTTTGTCTTCTTTGCCTGTTAGCATTAACGTATCTGCGTGTATGTAAACAGAATCTTGTTCTTGTACGGTTACTGCTAATGCACGTTTTGTTATAAAAAGTGAATCTTTTGCGCGCCAAAGTTCGGCATAATGGCCTTTAACAATACTATTGTTTATAGTATCTGTAACTATAATATTATTGGTAGCAGAGGCAAAACTTTTGTTTCTATCAAAATATAAGCTATCACCTTCTACACGTCTATTATCGTAGTCTATTTTAGCTTTTCGCTGAAAATAACCTGTGTCATTATTGGTGTTATAAAACCCACGTTCGCAATAAATTGTGCTAGTCTCTCCAGTTATTGTAGATGGGCCAAATAAATACGCATGCCCGTTTTCTGAGAAAAAATCGAGACGTTCTGTATGTAAAGTATATTCTGGGTTTACAAGCACAACATCTTTTACAAACTGGTATTTTTGAGCACCCATGTAATAACGGCCTATTTGGCTTGTAATTGTACCCGAAGAATCTCTAGCTACTTTTCCTTTTGTATTGTAATAGGCAAGTTGGCGCGTTCTGTCAAAATGTAATGTGTCTGTTGTTAGTGTAGATTGAGGCTCGGTTAATACCACATTACCACTAGCAAATGCCAACTGAGTTTTACCACTGTACTCAACATATTTGGCAACCATATTTATGGTATCGCCTTGTTTCATTACCACGTTGCTAAAGGCTTCAATAAAATCTTGATCTTCGTAATAAATGGCTTTATCACACCACATATCTATGCCTTTATGAATAAAATGTACTTGCTGAGATTTGTCTCTTAAAAATATTTTAGCACCAGCTTCTACCTCAGCGTCTGTGTAAAGTTGACCAGCATATTTTATAATTATTTTTTGTTGTTCTTGCGAAAAAATTAACGTTGTTGCGCACAAACACAGAAGAAAAAGAAAAGGTTTTAAAAAATTCAAAATCATAATATTTTTACAAAGGTAACGACATATTATTAATTAGATTATATGTTGAAATAATAAAGCTATGTTAAAAGTACTACCCGTAATTTTTGGTGACTATTTTACATATTTGTGTCTTACTATGTATAATACGTACATTTTTGTAACTTAGCACGCAACTAAAAAATAAAAACGATTACTTATGAAGTTAAAAAATATAATAACAATTACAGGCATTTTTGCACTACTTTTTGCTTGTGCAACCAATCCATTTACAGGTAAAAAGACAATGGCTTTTCCTGGTACAAGCAACAGTCAGTTGTTTCCTGCGGCTTTTGCACAATACAACCAAGTGCTTTCAGAAAGTAAAGTGGTTACAGGCACAAAAGATGCCGAAATGATTACACGAGTTGGTCAGCGTATTGCCACAGCAGCAGAGCGTTGGTTAACAGCCAATGGCAATCCTGGGTATTTAAAAGATTATAAATGGGAGTATAAACTTATACAATCTGAGCAGGTAAATGCGTGGTGTATGCCAGGAGGTAAAATTGCATTTTACACAGGTATTCTGCCAATAGCACAAAATGAAACAGGTGTTGCTGCCATTATGGGGCACGAGGTTGCACACGCATTGGCAAATCATGGGCAGCAACGTATGAGTGCTGGTATGGTGCAACAAGGCATTTCTTTAGTCGGAAATGTTGCATTGGCAAACGACGAAAACTTAGGCTTATACAACCAAGCATTTGGTATTGTTTCTAATGTAGGTGGTATGTTACCATTTAGTAGAAGTCATGAAACAGAAGCAGACAAAATTGGCTTATATTTAATGGCAATTGCTGGTTATAACCCAGATGAAGCCTCAGAACTTTGGAAACGTATGAAAGCAAATAGTGGCGGACAAGCTCCACCAGAATTTTTGAGCACACACCCAAGTAATGATAGCCGAATAAAGAGTTTAAAAAACTTAGCACCAACAGCAAAAGCCGAAGCTAAAAAATTTGGTATTACGTCATTTAGAGCTATAAATTAATAATCTTAAAAAGATTTAGTTATTTTCGAAGCTGCTCATGTAAGAGCAGCTTTTTATTTTTATACACTATGCAAGAACTAAAAAAAGGTAGTAAAAAATTACTTAATGCTTGGGCATTTTACGATTGGGCAAACTCGGTATATACATTAACCATTGCATCTTCAATATTTCCTATATTTTATTCTGCTTTATTTTTATCACAAACCGAAAAAACAGTTTTTGCTTTCGGTATGGATTTTAAAAGCACAGCATTAATTACTTATGTTACTGCTTTTACATTTTTGGTGGTTGCACTTACATCACCAATCCTTTCTGGCATTGCAGATTATGTTGGTAATAAGAAAAATTTTATGAAATTTTTCTGTTACGTTGGCGGGTTTGGCTGTATAGGGTTGTATTGGTTTAATATTGAAAGTATTCATAGTAGTCTTTTGTTCTATTTTATGGGGTTAATAGGCTATTGGGGCAGTTTGGTGTTTTATAATTCGTATTTGCCAGACATTGCTTACCCAGAGCAACAAGATAATATTAGTGCTAAAGGGTTTAGTTTGGGGTATTTAGGAAGTGTTTTGTTACTGTTGCTAAATTTAGCAATGGTGATGAAACCAGATTTTTTCTTCATTGCAAACCGTGTTAGCGAACACGGAGAGGTATTAGAAACGGCAGCACAAGTAGGCATGCGATATTCTTTTGTTATGGTTGGTTTATGGTGGATTTTATTTAGCCAATATACCTTTTATATCCTTCCAAAAGGAACAACAAAAGGAGGTAAAGTAACAAAAGCTGTTGTTTTTAATGGCTTAAAAGAATTAAAACACGTTTGGATTGAGTTAAAACAAAACTTACGATTAAAACGGTATCTCACCGCATTTTTTGTGTTTAGTATGGCGGTACAAACTATTATGCTTGTTGCTGTTTATTTTGGGGAAGAAGAAATTGCTTGGGGAGGCTCTGAAGCAAAAACATTTGGTCTCATTACAAGTATTTTAGTAATTCAGCTTGTAGCTATTATTGGTGCGTATGTAACGTCTTTTGCATCTTCAAAATTTGGAAACATTAAAACGCTTATTGTTGTTAATTTCTTTTGGATGGCACTTTGTTTTTATGCCTACTTTATGAAAACACCAATGCAGTTTTATATAGCTGCATCTTTAGTTGGTTTGGTAATGGGTGGTGTACAATCTTTGGCACGTTCTACGTATTCTAAATTTTTACCAGAAACGGAAGATACAACCTCTTACTTTAGTTTTTATGATGTGGCAGAAAAAATAGGCATTGTTATAGGTATGGTTATTTTTGCCACCATAGACCAAATTACAGGCAGTATGCGAAATGCGATTTTGTTTTTAGTCCTCTTTTTTATTGCAGGCATTATACTTTTGTTTAAAGTCCCAGAGTCTCAAAAGTTGTAGCTATTCAAGTTAAAACAGCAGCAAAATAGGTATTATATTAGTTATCATTAAAAACGAAGTTCTGTAAACATCTTAGTATTTCAAATTATTTATAACTCATTTTAAATGCTAATTAAGATTACTAACTAATTCATTAGTAAAATTAATTTGAAAAATGCTTAAGGATGCTTATTTTTGCAAGCAAATAATTTAGCACAGACATGAATTTACACGAATATCAAGGAAAAGATTTATTAAGCAGTTTTGGAGTTCGCATTCAGCGCGGTATTGTTGCACAAAATGCAGAAGAAGCTGTTGCTGCAGCAAAAAAATTAACAGAAGACACTGGTACAGGTTGGCATGTTGTTAAAGCCCAAGTTCATGCAGGTGGCCGCGGTAAAGGTGGTGGAGTTAAATTAGCTAAAAACTTAGATGAGGTTAAAACCATTGCTGGTGAAATTATAGGAATGGATTTGGTAACTCCGCAAACTTCGGCAGAAGGAAAGCGTGTGCACCAAGTTTTAATTTGTGAAGATGTGTATTACCCAGGCGATTCTGAACCTGATGAGTTTTACATATCAGTACTTTTAAATAGAGCTACAGGCCGTAATATGATTATGTATTCTACTGAAGGAGGTATGGATATTGAAACTGTTGCAGAAGAAACTCCACATTTAATTTTTCATGAAGAGATAGACCCTTCAACAGGTATTTTACCATTTCAAGCCCGTAAAATTGCATTCAATTTAGGTTTATCTGGTGCTGCTTTTAAGGACATGACAAAATTTGTAACGGCTCTATATACAGCTTACGATAAGTCAGATTCTTCTTTATTTGAAATTAATCCAGTTTTAAAAACTAGCGATGATAAAATAATGGCAGTAGATGCTAAAGTATCTTTAGATGCCAACGCATTATACAGACATAAAGATTTAGCTGCTTTACGAGATTTGCGTGAAGAAAACCCAATTGAAGTAGAAGCAGGCGAGCAAGGTTTAAACTATGTAGATTTAGACGGTAACGTTGGTTGTATGGTTAACGGAGCTGGTTTAGCAATGGCAACCATGGATTTAATAAAGCAAGCTGGTGGTGAGCCTGCTAACTTTTTGGACGTTGGTGGTACTGCAGATGCTGCAAGAGTAGAAGTTGCTTTTGAGCTTATTTTAAGAGACCCAGCTGTAAAAGCGATTTTAATAAATATTTTTGGTGGTATTGTACGTTGCGATAGAGTTGCGCAAGGTGTTATAGATGCTTATAAAAATATGGGCAATATTACAGTGCCAATTATTGTACGTTTACAAGGTACAAATGCAGATATTGCAAAAGAATTAATAGATAACTCTGGCTTAGATGTAATGAGTGCAACAGAGTTTCAAGAAGCTGCGGATAAAGTACAAGCAGTTTTAGGATAGTCTATACAATTATAGTAATTAAAAAAATCGTCTAAAAAATTATTTTTTAGACGATTTTTTTGTGCCATTACTTTTGGTAACGCTTGGTAATTTTGTTTATACCAAATAGGTTTTAAAGTGTACGTCGGTTTTTTACTTAGTTTTGGCTAATGTGGTGCGTGTAGCGAAACACAAATACAAAAAACCAAAAGTTAAATTTAGTATGTATAAGAAATTGAAACTGTGTATGGCTTTAGTGTTGGTGTTTCATTACTTTAGCTCTCCTATTGGTTCAAACAGTTTCATAATAGAATCCTCAATTCCGTCCTCAATATGTTTGGCTAATATTAATTCCGTTTCCAAATTCACATAACATTTTCCATTCAAAGATTTGAAATTTCCCGATACAATTGTTTCATAGTCTTTTAATGTTGTGAGTTTACATTTATAGAATTCAAATTCACAGCTTTTGGTGTCATTAAAAAAGTCAATAAAATGTTTTCTAAAATCTCTCTTAACTTCTTCTCTGAATTTTTGAGTTTTTAAAGTATTGAAATTGGTGTATGCTTTAAGTACAAATAAGAAATTGATTTTATATTGATGAACAAATAAAGTATCTCTGTCAAATAAACGCTCTTTGTAATGATACGATTTGACTGGTAATTCTTTCTTTTTTTCAATTAAATGTTCATCAAAACTCTTTTTATTTTCTATATAGCCGTAGATGAAAAAATTTGGTGTAATATTATAACCTTCCGTAAGTTCATCTCTATATCTAATTCCAGTTTTATAAGGTTTGTTTTTGTCCTTGTTAAGTAGGTCAATATTAAATTGAATTACGTTTTTAGCATAAGTAAATTGCTTGTATTTTGATAAATTACCAGCTTCACTATTGGATTTGTAATATTTTGAATCTCCAATGTAAAAGATATCACTTGTGTCTATTAAAGATTTATAGTCATAAATATGGTCAATGATTTTACCATCATCATTTTTTTTCAAATCTTTAAGCGATACATTATTAACTTCCGTGTTATTTAGCTCGTCAGAAAATAATTTGTCAATCATATCTTCAAAAACTAAATTGTAATTATTTAACGATAAAAAATCTTCCCTCTTTCTTTTAGAACTACTTTTATCTGTTTGTGAAAAGTATATCTCACATAAAGCATACATTCTTTTTAGTGTGTCATTAAAATAGCGATACTTGATTTTCTTTAGTTTAGATAACCCATTTGCTTGAAGCCTTTTAAATGAATTACCTTTTATGATTTTAAAAGATTTATCTATTCTTAAATTAAGTTTATGGTCTTGGTTGAAATTTTCAAGAATAGAAAAGAAATAGGTTAATAGTTCTTCTTCGGTATTTATAGTTTTCTTTTTATTTCTTATTGAAATGTAAATAGGTGACTTATTAGAAGTCAGAATAGGTAATGATTTTGTAATTGTTTTTTTCCATTTTGGTTTTTTCGCTTGATTTGACTTATATTCTATGTGTTTATAGAGAATATGATTCTTGTTTTTTTTGTAATAATTTACAAACGACAAAAGCAAATCTAGATAAGAATATTCTTGATTACCTAAATTTGTGTTTAACTCAAAACGCTCTGTTTTATTAATGATTTGAGAATCAAATATTCTTTTTCTGTATTCTAAAA
>JBMYXP010000045.1:0-14813 GCA_049608525.1 Winogradskyella sp. | reverse complement strand
AAAAAAACTAGAATTAATACTATAAAAAAGACACACCCAAGCCAATCATAGTTTGCTTATAGTTATAGTCTAGTAAACTTTCTCCATAGCCATGAAAAACCTGTGCTTGCAAAGCTAACGCATCTTTAAGCTTATAGCCAATATTAAGACGTATTGAACCTCTGTTGTTGGTGTTAAATGTTAGCGTGTGCCTAGCTTGGGCTCTAATTGAGATGCTTTTATTAATATATTCAAAAATAAACTCGCCACGGCCAACATAATCCGTTATAGCAGGGTTATTGTCGTCTTTAAAATCTTCAGAAATACGAATCCATGGCCTTAGTAATAGCGTAAAATTTTTGCCTTTAAAACCCGTTTCAAAAATTAACCGATTCCAACTTCTCGAGTAAGGGTTAGAGCGTCCGTTACTTTGATGGTTAAAAGCAACGGAAGCATACACTAAATCTAATCCAAAAATTTTAATGTTTACAGGTGTAACAAAAATACCTTCGGGTTCGTAATTGGTTTCTCTAAACGGTCTAGAAATTTCTTCATTAAAAATTTGCCACCTCGAGGATTGTGTGTAAGCTCCCCAAAACCCAATACCAGACGAAAAAATATTACTAAAAATCAAGCTTTTAAAACTTAACTGAAACTTTAACTCATAGCCTACAAAGTCAATTGGTTTTACAACAGTATTAAGGGGGTTTTCACTTTGAGGGGTTTTGTTAATACCATCTAGATAATTAGTTGCTATAACATAAATGGGTTTGTAATGTTCTATTTTAAATGTTTTGTTTTTAATAGAGTGGTCTAGTTTCCAATACGTTTCTAAAGGTATTTTTTTAAAATAATTAGCGTTTTTTAACGTGTTATTTTTAACTTGAGAAAGGCATAAAAAGTGAAAAAATGCAAAAAGGAAAACGAGTCTGTAATTCATAACTAAGCTATGTTTTGTAACTTAAGATGCTAAAAATAGTTTATTTAATACCAAATACAGCTTAAAGCAAACCCTATAATTCGTTCTATTTCGCTTAAATTTCAATATAAAATGAAACCATAACTGTAACTAAGGCAATACTTTAATGTTCTATTTCATTTAAGCACCATATATTTTAAATTAGTTATAGTGCATTATAAACCATAATTGGTATAATATAAATTATTAGTGGGTTTGGTTTAAGTAATAATTTATTGTTATACAGGTTTGAGTTGTAATTTTAAATTAAAAAAGCCGAAAATCTATGTAAGATTTTCGGCTTTTTGTCGGGGTGGCAGGATTCGAACCTGCGGCCTCCACGTCCCAAACGTGGCGCGATAACCGGGCTACGCTACACCCCGAATTTTTAATTCTAAATTCAGTCTGCAAATATAAGCTTTTTATTTAAAAACAAATCGGCTAACCTTTATTTTTTTACTTTTATTCTAAAAAAGTATAAGGTGTACATTTGCAAAATTTTCAACTATTTTTAGGAAATAGAAAAAGTAAAGATGTGGTCAGCGTTAAAATAATTAACTTTGTTACAAACAAACAAAATATAAGATGTTAATAATAGGAATTGCAGGCGGAACAGGTTGCGGAAAAACCACAGTAGTAAATACCATTATAAATGAACTACCAGAAGGCGAAGTTGGTGTAATTTCACAAGATTCTTATTACAAAGACACCTCGCACTTAAGTTACGATGAGCGTGTAAAAATTAATTTTGACCACCCACGTTCTATAGATTTTGAATTGCTAAAAAAACACCTCGAAGAATTAAAAAAAGGAAATGCAATAGACCAACCTGTGTATTCATTTGTAAAACACAATCGTACAGGAGATACGGTTAAAACACAACCACGAAAAGTTATCATTGTAGAAGGCATTTTAATTTTATCTCATACAGAAATTAGAGATCTTTTTGATATTAAAATATTTGTACATGCAGACTCAGATGAGCGTTTAATACGTCGTTTAAAGCGAGATATTACGGAACGTGGACGAGATATAAATGAAGTTTTATTGCGCTATCAAAACACGTTAAAGCCAATGCACCAACAGTTTATTGAGCCAATGAAAGCGTATGCAGATATTATAATACCAAACAATAAGTACAATACGGTTGCTGTTAATATTGTTAAAACAATAATTAATGAACGTTTATAATGGTAAAGTTTAATAAAAAATTTCTAAAACCTTTTAAAAATATCTACCTATTAGTTGTAGTTGTATTTGTGGTTTGGATGTTGTTTTTTGATGCCCATTCGTGGTTATTTCATAACGAATTAAACGCTGATATTGAAGCATTAGAGTATCAAAAAGCACACTATAAAAACGAAATGGCCAAAGATAATAAAATCATTAAGGAATTAAGTACAGATGAAGGTCTAGAGCGTACAGCACGAGAAAGTTATTACATGAAAAAAGCAAATGAAGATATATATATTATTGAATATGAGGATAGTATAGCTAAACAAAACAACGATGAGTAAATTATTATTTAACGAATTTGAAGGTGTAACTTCTAAGGCTTGGAAACAAAAAATACAAGCCGATTTAAAAGGCGCAGATTACAACGATGTTTTAATTTGGAAAACAAATGAAGGTATTGATGTAAAGCCATTTTATCATACAGATCAGTTTAAAACGTTACCAAATCTTTCTGCTAGTAAAGCTTCCAATTTTAAGATTTGCCAAGCTATAGAAGTTACAGATAGCAAAATAGCAAATACCAAAGCCATAGATGCTATTAACCGAGGTGCAGAGCAAATTTTATTTCATATTAATTCCGAAGCCATTTCTATTGAAGATTTGTTTCAAAATATAGATTTAGAAAAAACACCAGTTGATATTAAGTGTCGTTTTCTTTCAGAAAAATTTATAGATAGTTTGTTAGCAGTCATTTATAGCCAAGGCAATACATCTACAAAAAACGTTTTTTTACATACCGATAGCATACATAACTTAGCTAAAACAGGCAATTGGTATAAAAATTTAAAAGAAGACCACGCAAATTTTCAGGCAATTGTAAAAAAGACCAATCAGCTTAGCGTAGATTTAAGTTTATACCAAAATGCAGGGGCAACCCTAGTGCAACAATTAGCTTACGGCTTGGCACATGCCAATGAGTACCTACTTACTTTAGAACATGCAATTTTAGAAGATAAGAAGCAATGCTTAGAAGTTGCCTTTAATGTTTCTGTGGGTTCAAACTATTTTTTCGAAATAGCAAAACTTAGAGCGTTACGTCAATTATGGGCAACTTTAGCCTCAGAATATCACATTAATACAACGTGCGTAATTAATGCAACACCAAGCAAGCGCAATACAACTATTTACGATTATAATGTAAATTTGCTACGTACCACAACCGAGTGTATGAGTGCTATTCTTGGTGGAGCAAATACGGTTTGTAATTTGCCTTACGATGCGTTGTATCACAACTCAAACGAATTTGGAGACCGTATTGCCAGAAATCAATTATTGGTTTTAAAACACGAAAGTTATTTCGATAAAGTTAATAACCCAGCAGATGGCTCTTATTATATAGAGCGTTTAACGGAGCAAATTTCTGAAAAAGCCCTAGAGCTTTTTAAAGATGTAGAACGCAACGGAGGCTTTTTAAAACAATTAAAGGAAGGCACAATTCAACGCAAAATAAAAGAAAGCGCAGCCAAAACGCAGGCAGATTTTGATTCAGATAAAATCATATTATTGGGCACAAATAAGCATCCTAACCCAAATGATAAAATGAAAGGTAATTTAGACTTCTCTCCATTTTTTAAAGTTGAAAAACGAAAAACACTTATTGAGCCTATTATTGAAAAACGATTGGCAGAAAAAACAGAACATAAACGCTTGAAGAATGAGTAGAAAAAACCTTCAACATATCGCATTAAAAACAAATGCAGAGCAGCCAGTTGCAAACAGCAATTTTGAAACAGCCGAAAACATTACTATAAAATCTACTTACTCAAAAGAAGATTTAAAAGATTTAGAACACCTTAATTTTGTTGCGGGTATAGCTCCAAATCTTCGTGGACCATATACTACAATGTATGTACGCAGACCTTGGACGATTAGGCAATACGCAGGTTTCTCTACCGCAGAAGAAAGTAACGCATTTTACAGACGTAATTTAGCAGCAGGGCAAAAAGGCTTATCCGTTGCATTTGATTTGGCAACGCATAGAGGTTACGATTCTGATCATCATCGTGTTGTAGGTGATGTAGGTAAAGCTGGTGTAGCCATAGACTCGGTTGAGGATATGAAAATTCTTTTCAACCAAATTCCGCTCAATAAAATGTCGGTGTCTATGACCATGAATGGCGCCGTTTTGCCAATTATGGCATTTTATATTGTTGCAGCAGAAGAACAAGGTGTTAAACCAGAGCAGTTGGCTGGTACGATTCAAAATGATATTTTAAAAGAGTTTATGGTACGAAATACGTACATATATCCGCCAACTCCATCAATGAAAATTATTTCAGATATTTTTGAATATACAAGCAAAAATATGCCAAAATTTAATAGTATCAGTATTTCGGGCTATCACATGCAAGAAGCTGGTGCAACCTGCGATATTGAATTGGCATACACACTTGCAGATGGTTTAGAATACATAAAAAAAGGCTTAGATGCTGGTATGGATATAGATACGTTTGCACCTCGTTTGTCTTTCTTTTGGGCAATTGGCATGAATCATTTTATGGAAATTGCCAAAATGCGTGCTGCACGAATGTTGTGGGCAAAATTAGTAAAACAATTTAACCCTAAAAATCAAAAATCTTTAGCTCTAAGAACCCATTGCCAAACTTCGGGTTGGAGTTTAACAGCCCAAGACCCATTTAATAATGTAGCTCGCACCTGTATTGAAGCCACAGCTGCAGCTTTTGGCGGTACGCAAAGTTTGCACACCAATGCCTTAGATGAAGCCATTGCACTGCCAACAGATTTCTCGGCACGTATTGCCCGAAACACACAAATTTATTTACAAGAAGAAACCCATATTACAAAAACTGTAGATCCTTGGGCAGGTAGTTTTTATGTAGAAAAACTAACCCACGATATTGCTCAAAAAGCGTGGTCTTTAATAGAAGAAGTTGAAGCGTTGGGTGGTATGACCAAAGCGATTGAAGCTGGAATTCCGAAATTACGTATCGAAGAAGCTGCTGCACGTAAGCAAGCACGTATAGACTCTAACCAAGATATTATAGTTGGTGTTAACGACTATGTTTTAGATGAAGAGGATCCAATTTCTACGCTCGAGGTTGATAACCAAACGGTTAGAAATCAGCAAATAGAACGTTTAAATAGTATAAGAGCGAGTAGAGACGCTGCTGCGGTAAAAACAGCGTTAATTAAATTAACAGAAGTTGCTAAAACTGGCAAAGGTAATTTGCTGGCCTTTGCCGTAGATGCAGCCCGAAAGCGTGCCACTTTAGGAGAAATAAGTGATGCCTTAGAAGCTGAATTTGGAAGACATAAAGCGCAAATAAAATCATTTTCTGGTGTGTATAGTAAAGAAATAAAAGACGATAAAAGTTTTAAAAAAGCCAGAGCATTGGCAGATAAGTTTGCAGAACAAGATGGGCGCAGACCTCGTATTATGATTGCTAAAATGGGGCAAGATGGGCACGATCGTGGTGCAAAAGTAGTCGCAACAGGTTATGCAGATGTCGGTTTTGATGTAGATATTGGCCCTTTATTTCAAACTCCAAAAGAAGCCGCTAAACAAGCTGTAGAAAATGATGTGCATATTTTAGGTGTATCGTCTTTAGCGGCTGGCCATAAAACGTTGGTACCTCAAGTTATAGCGGAGTTAAAAGCGTACGGCAGAGATGATATTATGGTTATTGTTGGTGGTGTTATACCAAAACAAGATTATAACTATTTATTTGATGCTGGTACTGTAGCGGTTTTTGGTCCTGGTACAAAAATTAGTGATGCAGCTATTCAAATTTTAGAAATTTTAATTGATAGTTAATTCCAAAATAGTTTTAAAATGTTGTGTAACTAATACCATTTTTGCATTGAAATTACCGCAATAAATTCCCATTTTTCCTTTCTTTTTTAACATAAAAAGAAACCGTAACTCTAGGTTGTACTTTATTTTTCTGTTTCAAATAATGATAAAAATCATCGTTTTCTTTTACATTAATTTTAATGCGAAAATGGTATAATTTCAATTATATTTCAACTGAATGAAAAAGAAACTAATCTAGACTATATTTTAATGGTATTTTAGTTTGAAGTGTGATAGAAACCAATTAAATTGGTATTAGTATCAAAAAAGCGGTTGTAAAAAATATTTTTTACAACCGCTTTTTTTTGAAAGCATAGGTTATGCACCTAGTTTACCTCAGGTAGGTTATTGTAATTTTTACTGTAATAAAGCATTTGACCTCTATAAGATTTTGGTTGCATTACTTTAATCGCGGTAATTTTGCCAGCATCATCCATTTCTGGAACTAAAACTGGGTTTACAAAACCACTGTAAGGTGCGCTGGTAAATTGTGCGTTACGTTTTAAAACCTCTGCGTGTAGAGATTGGTCAACTTTAACACCATAACCTTCTACTAAAGCTTCAACAGCTGCGTAATCACCTTCAGACTTTATGCGTTGTGTTTCACGTAATAACTGCCCAAATAACTCGTGTAGTTTGTCGTAATCATTAATGTTAAAATAAGTTTTTCCGTTTCTGGTAACTTTTTCAATAACATTATCTGCTTTCCCTTTTTCAAAAGCCCAAGCAGAAACCCATTGTCTGTTTCGCATGTGTGCTTCTTCGACATCATCACCTAGGTTTAGACGAATTAATTGCGACATTAATCCGTTTCTAATATAACCGTCGTAAGCTGTCATTCCAATTTTTTTCCAATCCTTAACTAAACCTAAGTCTTGTAATTTTGAATCGTATAAATAGTACAAGCCTACTAAATCTGCACGACCTTCTTCTAAAGTAGAAGCGTAAGTTTTTAGTGTTTCTTTGGTTTCACCAACACCAGGGTTTAATTGCCCAGATGCGTGCCCAATAACTTCGTGCAATGCTGTGTGCAATTTATCAGCTAAACCACCAAATTCTTCTTCTAATTTTAATTCTTCTTCATCATGCACAAATTCTTTTAAACGACCAGAACTGCCTGCATTACTGTAAGCGTTAATTATGTTACCTAAAGAAACAGATTTGCTTCCTACTGCAGCTCTTATCCAATTTGCATTTGGTAAATTAACACCTATTGGTGTGCTAGGAGATGCGTCGCCAGCTTCACCTGCTACATTTACAACCTTATAAGTAACACCAACAACATTAGCTTTTTTGTGTGCTTCCATTAATGGAGAATTGTCTTCAAACCATTGCGCGTTTTCAGAAAGTACTGCCATTTTTTTAGACATATCAAAATCATTGATTTGTACAATAGTTTCGTAGCTACCTCTGTAGCCTAAAGGATCATTATAGACTTCAATAAAACTATTAATATAATCGACATTGCCCTCAGTTGCGGCTGTCCAAGCCACATTATAATCGTCCCAAGTTTGTAAATCTCCGGTGTTGTAATATTTAATTAATAAGCCTAAAGCATTTGCTTGTGCTTCATTTTCTGCAACACCTTGTGCTTTTTTTAACCACTTTACAATTTCATCTATTGCAGCACCATATAAGCCGCCAGATTTGTAAACACGTTCTTTTAAAACACCGTTTTCTTTAACCAATTGGGAGTTTAATCCATACGATAACGGACGTAGTGAATCTGGGGATTTTTTAGCAGCATAAAACGTTTCTACATCTGCATTAGTTACATTTGGGCCATAAAAATTAACAGCAGAAAGTGCAACATTATCTACTCCTTTAGCTTGATTTACTTTTTTTGAATCTTTATCGTTAAATAAAACCTCAAAGGCTTCGGTATCTAATTCTGTTTTAGTTGCCGTAAGTAATTCGTTTAAATAGGCTTTAGAAAATTCGGGCTTTATTTTAGCATTAGAGTAATGGTGGTGAATACCATTACTAAACCAAACTCGTTTTAAATAAACTTCAAAAGCTAACCAATTTTTAGTGGTTTTATCACCATTGTAGTTGGTATAAACCTGTTCTAAGGCATTTCTAACTTTAAGATTGTGCCTGTAGTTTTGATCCCACATAATATCTCTACCTGCTAAACCAGCTTGTGTAAGGTAATAGACTAATTTTTGTTCTTTTAGAGTTAAATTTTCCCAACCAGGAATTTGATACCTTAATACTTTAATGTCTGCAAATTGTTCTACATTAAAGTCAAAATCTTTAGACATTTCAATTAATGTGTCAGTCTCTGTTTGTAACTCATTCTTTTTTTCTTCGCATGAAAAAACAATTACCAAAAGTAATAGTGTGCTTAATACAGCTTTTAATTTCATATTATTTTTATTTTTAGTTTAGACACAAAAATAACATTTATTAACATATCTTAAAATTACTATATTTGGTCATTGAAATTTAATTTAACTATTTAAAAATGAAGTCTCTAAAGTACATTTTATTATTGCTGCTTATTTTTGTTATTGGGTTTTCTATCTACATTGCCGTGCAGCCAAACGCTTATAAAGTAACACGATCTAAAACTATAAATGCGCCACAAGCCGTTGTTTATAATAATATTATAGATTTTAAGAATTGGAAAGCTTGGTCGTCTTGGGTAGAAGAAAAACCAGAAACTGTAATTACACTTTCTAAAAAGACCAAGGGTGTTGATGGGTTTTATACTTGGAAAGATGAAGATGGAGTAGGTAGCATGAAAACGATTAGCACTCAACCAAATACGTCTATACAACAAGAAATGCAGTTTGGCGATTTTCCGAAATCTGATGTTAGCTGGCAACTTAAACCTGCCGAAAATGGCAAAACTGAAGTTACATGGACTATTAAAGGCGAAGATTTGCCATTTCAGTTTAAAATATTTTCAGCGTTAATGGGTGGTATGGAAAAACAAATTGGGCCGCATTTTAACCGTGGTTTAGTAAAACTCGATAGTGTTTTGCAAGCCGAAATGAAAGTTTATCGTATTAATGTGCAAGGTGTAACTCAACATAGTGGTGGTTATTATATTTATAAAACAGCATCTTGTAAACTAAACGAGTTTGAAAAAAACATGAAAACGATGCTGCCAAAAGTTGGTGCTTATGCAATGACGCACAATATAACTATGGCGGGACCACCTTTTATCTTATACCATAAATGGGACGAAGACAATGATGCCGCAATATTTTCTACTTGTGTACCTACAACTTCTAAAATTAGTACTGACCAATCTGATATTTTAACAGGACAGTTAAAACCGTTTAAGGCTGTAAAAACCCTACTTATAGGGCATTACGACAATTTAAAGGAAGCTTGGGAAACATCTATGACGTATTGTTCTGAAAATAATTTAGAAATAATTGAAAACGGACCAATGCTAGAAACATATCTTACCGATCCTATGACCGAATTAAACCCTGCAAATTGGGTTACCGAAATTTATGTAGCTATAAAGTAAAGCCATTTTTTTGTTTGCGTTTGCCCAGCACAGCAATCTTAATAACCCAACGTATAACTAATAAAATAGCTATACTGCTAATTGGTATTTATAGCTTATTTAGAATAATAATAGGTATAAACAATATACAGCGCGTTAACAGCTATGTTTGTATCAATTATATCTAAATTTGAATGATAATTGGTATTAGTTAAATAAAATTATTATTTTAGTCTCCAAATTAATATAAAATATATAAAATGAAAAAAGTAATTACACTTTGTTTTTTTGTGTTTGCAATGGTTTTTAGTACAGCATCATTGAGTGCTCAAAATAAAATTGAAATTAACGCAGAAGCTTCCGAGCAAATGGAAGTTTTAAGACAACGTATTAAGTTTAATGATGAGCAAAAAGAAGACGTTTACCAAGCTTATAAAGAATTTGGAACTGCTAAAGCTAAGCTAAATAAATCAGCAACACAAAAAGTTAGTGATGTAGAAAACATAAAAAAACAACTTCAAATTAAAATGAAAAATATTTTAACAGAAGAGCAATTTGAGATTTATAAAGGTTTAACGTTAACTCACTAAATGGGTTTTTAAAACTCTTTATAGTTTTTAATAAGCTGTTTAAAAGTAATTCTTACTCTTGTTTTGACTGGAATCAATAACATTTAAATATTGATTTTCAATGTGTTTTTTTAACACTCAAAACGGTAGATTTAGATGCATTATACTTTTAGATAGCTTATTTTTTCATGTTTCAATAGTATTTTTATTACCTTAGTAACTCATACCTATGAAGTTACTAAATCTTACTTTTATAAAGCTTACCTTGTGCTTGGTTTTGGGCATTGTATTAGCACATTATGCTACTATTAATTTTAAAATTTCATTTTATACAACCCTAGCATTAACATTACTTTTAAGTATCTATTGGCTGCTTATAAAATCTAAAATAAACAGAACACCTTATTTTGGTATTATAACTTACTTATGTTTTGTAAGTATAGGTACGTTGGCTTATACCATTCAAAATGCTAAACTACAGCGTACACATTATAGCCATTTTTCTGATTTTAAAAATGGAAATCAATTAGTGGTTTTTAAGGTGTTAGAGCGTTTAAAACCAGACGTGTATAGTGATAAGTATATTGTTTCTGTTAACACATTTAATCAACAACAAGCTACTGGGAAACTTTTAATTAATATTAGCAAAGACAGCCTAACCAAGCCCTTGCAGATTGATAATGTGTTTTATACTTCTGCGGAATTAAAAGCGATTCAAAAACCACTAAATCCCTATCAATTTAATTACAGTGATTATTTAGAACTACAGCAAGTTTACCATCAGTTGTATTTAAAAACAGGAGCGTTTATTCAAATTTCAAACTCTAAAACCACAATTTATGGTTTTGCTGCGACCTTGCGGCAAACTATTAACGATAGATTATTAGCTGCGGGTTTTAAAAAAGATGCACTTAGTATTATTAATGCTTTATTGTTGGGGCAGCGGCAAGCTATAGATAAGACCATTTATAATAATTATGTTAACTCTGGTACAATACATATTTTGGCAGTTTCTGGGCTTCATGTTGGTATTATACTGCTTATTCTCAACTTTATTTTTAGGCCATTAGTGTGTTTAAAATATGGAGATTATTTACGTCCAATACTAGTTGTAACGTTACTTTGGTGTTTTGCTATAATTGCAGGTTTATCGCCGTCGGTAACACGTGCAGTAACAATGTTTAGCATTATTAGTATAGCATCGCATTTAAAACGGCCAACCAATAGTTATAACACGTTGGTAATATCTGCATTTGTAATTCTATTATTTAAACCCACATTTTTGTTTCAAGTTGGTTTTCAGATGAGTTATTTAGCCGTTTTAGGTATTGTTAGCGTACAGCCTATTATATACAAAATTTGGAAACCAAAGTATTGGATTTTTAATAAACTATGGCAAGTATTTACAGTTACTTTGGCTGCTCAGTTTGGTGTTGTGCCCATTAGTTTATTCTATTTTCATCAGTTTCCTAGCTTATTTTTTGTGTCTAATATTGTTGTAATTCCGTTTTTAGGATTGGTTCTTGGTTTCGGACTATTTGTAATTTTTATGGCTTTGTTAAATATTCTGCCAGAATTTATAGTAACTATTTATAGTTTTGTTATTGATAGTTTAAACGCTTTTATAGCTTGGATTGCTCAGTTTGAAGACTTCTTGTTCCGAGATATTCCGTTTTCAATGCGATCTGTTATTTGTAGTTATTTTATTATAATTATGCTGGTGCAATTTTATAAGTTTAGAAATTTTAAATACCTAGCGCTTTGTTTTATAGCTATAATAAGTTTTCAGAGCGTTTTAATTTATGAAACCTCTGTAAATGATAATGATGCTTTTATTGTATTTAACAAAAGTCGTTATACCATAATTGGGCAAAAGCAGAATAAAAAACTGCTAGTGCATCATAATTTAGATACACTAAAAATAGAAACAGACTATGTGATTAAAAATTATAAAGTAGGTGCATCTATTTCTGAAATTAAAACCGATACGCTTCAACATATCTATGAGTTTGAAGGTAAAACAATTTTAGTGATAGATAGTTTGGGAGTTTATAAATCCCTTTCGTTTCAACCTAATTATGTGTTATTACAACACTCACCAAGATTGAATCTTAATAGAGTTATAGATAGTTTACAGCCAAAACAGATTATAGCAGATGCCAGTAATTACAAATCTTATCTTGCACGTTGGAAAGCGACATGCGCAGCAAAAAAAATCCCTTTTCATTCTACAAACAAAAAGGGAGCATTTATATTAAAGTGAGCGTTTTTACGTTTTCTGTTATTGCTATTACTCTTTAAAGGTAGGCTTAAAGGCCTTGTAGTATTCGTTAAATTTTTCTTGTGTTTTCATTTCCTTATGCGAGTCGGTTTTAAAAAGTTTTAAATACAACTCTAATTGCTGTGGCTTATTATAACCAACTAAAGGAAACAACATATTAGCTTCCTCATCGAGAAATACAATGGTTGGGTAACCACTTACTTTTAAAAATCTAGCAAACTCATGCGAACTATTACGTCTGTTAGCTTTTGTAGCATCGTAATTAGGGTTTGTAAATGTTTTGTCTTTGTAGGTTACGGTAGCATCACCTTCGGCATTAAATTTTACAGCATAGTAATTTTTGTTGATGTACTCAACAACATCTGCGTTACCAAATGTGTTTTTGTCTAGCAATTTGCATGGGCCGCACCAATTAGTATAAACGTCCATTATAATTTTTCGAGGTTCTTTTTTCTGAAGTGCCATTGCCTCTTCAATGGTTACCCAATTAATTTTCTTTTCAATGTCATTAACAGAAGGCTTAGCAGACGTTAATGTTACTAAAATAAGTAGATAAAATATAGTTTTCATAGTTATTATGTTGCAAAATTTGAGCCGAACTTACAAAAAATGCTCCTTTTTTTGGAGCATTTTAAGTTATTTTAACGGTTTTGGGTTAGCGGACACCGTGCATTAATTTTTTTAATAATGGATTAAGTACAATAGAAAGAATACCTACACCTATAGGAATAAGTGTAAATATTAAAAAGAATGTACTAATAGAATACTGTTCGCTGATAGAATCAATCATTCCGCCCATTTTACCTGCCGCTTTTTGACCAACTGCAATAGCTAAATACCACATGCCAAACATAAAACCAATCATTCGTCCTGGTACTAATTTACTTAGATAAGATAATCCTACTGGCGAAATACATAATTCTCCCATAGTATGGAATAAAAAAGCCATAATTAAAAATAACATACTTACAGATGCCGTTTTAGCACCTTGAGGCACATCTGCAGTTCCATAAGATAGAAATGCAAAACCTAAGCCTAGTAAAACCAATCCTATACCATATTTCATTGCTGCACTTGGGTTGTATTTGCTTTCCCACCATTTAGAAAACAGTGGAGCTAATGTTATAATAAAGAAAGAGTTTAAAATACCAAACCAAGAGGCATCTACTTCATTTCCGTCTTGAGAAAACTTATCTACTAGTCTAAAAATGACTAAAACCCAAAGCCCAATAAAAGCTATTGCAAGTACGATATTAGACATTCCAATTTTTTTATAAGTTTTTTTAGACAGAAGAATAAGCACCCATGTAATAATTATTAAAGGAATTGTTGTTAACAATAAATCTACAATTTTAAATAGCATTGCAGAGTTGCCAACCAAACTTCGGTCTGTATAGTCTCTAGCAAATAAAGTCATTGAGCCGAGTGCTTGTTCAAAAAATGAGAAGAAAAATACTGTAAATACGGCAAAAATTGAAACCGCAATAATACGATCTCTAACGATAGGCATATAACGCGAAATTCTAGTAATTAATAAGATTAAAAATAAGATTAAAGCAGCTATAATAATAACATTAGAGCCACTCATTCCGCCCAAAGTAAAAGGGAGTAAATTTAATTTTTCAATTTTTTCTAAGGGGTCATTAAACAGATATAATAGACCACCAACAGAAGATAAAACTATTAATATTTTGTCAAATACTGTAAAAGGGTTTAGTTTTTCTGTGCCGGTTTCTGTTTTGTGTTGCTTTGGGTTTTCTTCATTTATATTTTGAGGTAATTCAACTTCAAACACACCAGTTGGTTTACCGCCAATATTTCCAAATAGGTTTTTGGCTAACCAAAATTGTATTAACCCTAACATCATAAAAATACCTGCTAGCCCAAAGCCATAACTCCACCCATAATTTTCTGCTAAATAGCCACAAAGCATCATACCAAAAAAAGCACCAGCATTTACACCCATGTAATATATAGTGTAAGCACCATCTTTTTTAGATTCCTTACCTTTATACATATCAGATATCATAGAGGTCATGTTTGGTTTAAAAAAACCAGTACCAGCAATTAAAAGCCCTAAACCAAAATAAAATGAAGAGACTGTTTCTAAAGCCATTGCAGCATGTCCCAATGTCATAAGCAAACAGCCAATAACAACAGCAACTCTGTAGCCTGTATAATTATCTGCTATCCAACCGCCAAGAATTGGCGTAAGATATAGTAATGAGCCATAAGTACCAATGAGAGATAAGGCATTTTCGCTGGTCCAACCCCAACCTGCATTACTGTCAATTAAAGGAGCAGTTAAAAACAAGATAAGTAATATTCGCATACCATAAAATGAAAAACGCTCCCACATTTCAGTAAAAAATATCACAAACAAGCCAGCTGGGTGACCTATAACCTTGTCTTTAAATAGATTTTCGATATCCGTATTCATAAAAATAAAATTTAGTTAGAAAGAAACCCCAATAAAAATGAATTTTACAAGGGTTAGTTGTATTGTAATT
>JBMYXP010000044.1:0-15165 GCA_049608525.1 Winogradskyella sp. | reverse complement strand
CAAAAACGAATTAAACAAAAAAAAGGAGTCTATATTCATTTTATTGTTTTTTTAGTTGGTGCCGTTTTTTTAATTTTAGCCAACACTGTTTTAGGCATAGGTGAAGGTTTTAAAATCTCAGGTTTAGACTGGTTTGTATATGCCGTAATAGCATGGCTAATAGTATTTGTTTTTCATTTTGTTAACGTTTATATTACCAAAAAATTTATGGGTAAAGCTTGGGAACAACGGCAATTAGAAAAATTAGTAAACCAACAACAACAGCGTATAGATAAACTTAAACAAGGATTTTTAAAAGAAGAAATTGAAATAGCAAAATCTAAAGCCTTTAACGAAGCAAAAGCAAATCCAGAAGTTTTAAAAAAAAAGAGTAAACAGTTAACCATTATTGTAGCCGCTGGAGAACAGAACGAAATCGGAAAAAATAATGACTTAATATGGCACTTAAGCGATGATTTAAAACGTTTTAAATCTCTAACAAACGGGCATCATATTATTATGGGTCGTAAAACATTTGAGAGTTTTCCAAAACCATTACCCAATCGTACACATATAGTCATAACTACACAAAAAGACTATAAAGCACCAAAAGGGGTCATTATTGTAAATACATTAGAAGATGCTATAGATGCAGCAAAAAACGATGCGCAACCATTTATTATTGGTGGTGGGGAAATCTATAAACAAACCTTAACTTTAGCCGATAGGTTAGAAATTACCAGAGTGCATGCTACATTTAATGATGCAGATACTTTTTTTCCAGAAATAGATTTATCTAAATGGGAGGAAATAAGCCGAACAACGCATAGCACAGACCAAAATCACGCACACACATTTTCGTTTATTACGTATTTAAGAAAATAATAGTTATAAATAGTGTTATGCTTACTTTTAATTAGCTTTGTAACATGATAAAAGCTGTACAACTTCGTATTAATTTACATGAAGAAGGACAACCTGATGGATTGCTCAATAAGGCAGCATATAGTTTGGGTGTAAAACCTTCAGAAATATCGGGTATTAAAGTACTGAGAAAGTCTATTGATGCCCGTAAGCGAAGAATAATGTTTAACTACAAAGTAGATGTTTACATTAACGAACCTGTTCCAGAAAATTCAAATTATACGTTTAATTATAAAGAGGTATCAAATGCCAAACCTATACACATAATTGGTTTTGGACCAGCAGGAATGTATGCTGCATTACGCTGTATAGAGTTGGGCTTTAAACCCATTGTTTTAGAACGTGGAAAAAACGTGCAAGACCGTCGTCGCGATTTAAAAGCCATTAATCAAGATCATTTTGTAAACGAAGATTCTAATTATTGCTTTGGTGAAGGTGGTGCAGGTACTTATAGTGACGGAAAACTATACACCAGAAGTTTAAAACGTGGAGATGTTCGCCGTATTTTTGAAAACTTGGTGTTTCATGGAGCTACTGATCAAATTTTAGTCGATGCTCATCCGCATATTGGCACAAATAAGTTGCCAAAAGTGGTTAAAAATATAAGAGAAACCATTTTGAAGTACGGCGGTGAGGTGCATTTTGAAACCCGTGTTTTAAATTTTACTCTAAAGGAAAATAAAATTGTGGCTATTCAACTTCAAAATGGAAACGAATTAGATGTACAACAAGTTATTTTAGCAACAGGTCATTCGGCAAGAGATATTTTCTATTTATTAAATGATAAAAAGATTGCATTAAAAGCAAAATCGTTTGCTATGGGAGTTAGAGTAGAGCACCCTCAACATATTATCGATGGTATTCAGTACCATTGTAAAGGAGAAAAGCGAGATGCTTTATTACCTGCCGCTGCATACAGTTTAGTGCAGCAAGTAAAAGATCGTGGTGTGTATTCGTTTTGTATGTGTCCTGGCGGATTTATTGTGCCAGCTGCAACAGCAAATGGGGAAGTTGTAGTTAATGGCATGTCTCCATCTAAACGTAATAATGAGTTTGCTAATTCGGGTATTGTTACCGAAATTAATGTCGATAAAGATTTATATAAATACGAACAATTTGGTGCTTTAAAAGCTTTAGAATATCAGAAAAACTTAGAACGTTTAGCATTTACAGCTGGCGGAAGATCGCAATCTGCACCATCACAACGCTTAACCGATTTTGTTGAAGGTAAAATATCTAATAAGTTAAACGGAACCTCCTACCAACCAGGTTTAAAATCTGCGCCTTTGCACTCATTATTGCCAAAATTAATTGGAGGTTCATTACGAAAAGGCTTTAAAGCCTTTGGCGAAAAAATGAAAGGGTATTATACCGAGGAAGCTAATATTATTGGTGTAGAATCGCGTACGTCTTCACCTGTAACAATTCCAAGAACAGAAAAATTACACCATCCAGAAATTACAAATTTATATCCTTGTGGCGAAGGTGGCGGCTATGCTGGTGGTATTATTTCTGCGGCTATGGATGGCGAGCGTTGTGCAGAAGCGGCAGCTTCTAAACTGTAGCTTTAAGTCGTAATTGCGGTTTGTTTACTGAAACAAGTATTTACTATTATAAATACCATTTGTGTTAAGATATTTACTAAAGTATTTAGCACCAGAAGAATTAAGGTGCGTTAAATCTCCATATTGATCGTCGGATAGTAAAAACCCCGAATAATCTAAAAATGGTATTTCAGAAAAATGAGTACGATAAAAACTATAAAAATCTGTAACTCTATAATTATTAAATGCTAGTATTTCATTTCTTTTGGGTGTATTAATAAACACTAACGGTATGTTATTGGCTTTACAAAAAGACACAATTATTTTTAAATATTTAACCTCATTAATTGCCATCGTTTTGTATTGAAAGGTTTCATTTATTTTTTTGATAGCAACATCTAATTTGTTTCTATTTATATTACTAAACCCCCCATAATTATAGTTTTTATTTAACGCATAGTTTGCAGCAAGTTTTGCAGATCTTAATGGAGACTTAAAAACAGAAAAAACAACAGCTTTTGGCTTGTTTTTAATAAACATTAGTTTTTCATCTATTGTCATTAACGCAAAGTAATGTGTAAAGGTGGTTTCTACTTTATTTTTTTTGCCAAATAACCAGTCGTTTCCGTAAACATTATGAGGAGAAAAACTTAAATAGAGTGTATCAATTTTAGTGTTATCACTTACTATTTTCTTCAACTTTAAATACTGATAAAAATAAGAGTCTCCCGATGAAGAAATATTAATTGTATTGTCTAAAACACCATCATTTATAGCACATTCTGTGTTGGAGTCTCCTAAAACGATATTGACATTAGTTGTGTTTACAATTTTTTCACTCCCAACTATAGAAATAACAATAAACGATAACACAAATGTTAAGACCATAAGTACTAAAAAGGTTGCTATTTTTTTTATAAATAATTTCATCTAAAACTGAAAATATATAAACTGATTAATAGAATTAAACTTAAATAAAATGAATAGAGTTGCTATAAAAATAACCGCTTTATAATTTAATAAACGGTTGTATTTTCTTTCGTTCTTTCTATTGATCCAGTCAAAAACAATAATAATAAATACATAGATTAAGCCTTCAATATATTGACTAGATGTGCTAAAGTTTAAAAACATTCCTTTAACATACTCAAGCGCAATGGTTATAGAGTCACTTCTAAAAAACACCCAAGCAATGGTTACAAAAAAGAATGTTGTTGCTATTTGAAACACCTCTTTAATCGTAGGAAAAAGTGTGTGCTCTGCAACTATAGAACTTGTGTATTTTCTGTTGGTATTAAAAACAAAAGAAGGTACATAAAGCATAGCATGTATAAAACCCCAAGCAATAAACGTCCAATTAGAGCCATGCCAAAAACCACTAACACTAAAAATTATAAGTATGTTTCTAAACGACAGCCATTTTCCTTTTTTTGAACCTCCAAGCGGTATGTATAAGTAATCTCTAAACCAAGTCGATAGCGAAATATGCCATCGCCTCCAAAACTCGCCTATGTTTCTTGATAAATACGGAAACTTAAAATTAGACATCAATTCAAAACCAAATAATTTTGAAATACCAATTGCAATATCAGAATAGCCACTAAAATCGCAATAGATTTGAAACGCAAAATAAATTGCTCCCAACCATAATGTAGCACCACTACAATCTTGGTAATTGGCAAAAATATCGTTAACCAATGGCGCCAAAGAATCTGCAATAACTACCTTTTTAAACAGTCCCCAAATGATTAACCTTAAACCATCAACACTTTGTTGGTAATTAAATTCTCTTTTCTTTAGTATTTGAGGTAAAAGGTGTGTTGCTCTTTCAATTGGGCCAGCAACTAATTGCGGAAAAAACGATACAAAAGACGCAAACGAAATAAAATTCTTTGTGGGCTCTAAATTTTTTCTGTAAATATCTATAGTATAGGACATAGTTTGAAACGTGTAAAAAGAAATACCAACAGGAAGTATAATGTTTAACGTCCATAAACTCGTAATTTCATAACCAATCGCACTTGCTAACTCAACCCAAGAGTCAACAAAGAAATTATAGTATTTAAAAAAGCCTAAAACCCCCAAATTAAAAACAACACTTAGCAGAAGTAACCACTTCTTTATATTTGTTTTTTTTGAGTTGTAAATGCTTATGCCTATAGCATAATCTACGATAGTAGAAAGTAAGATTAGTGATAAAAATCTATAATCCCACCATCCATAAAATAAATACGAGGCAGCAAGTACAAGTATATTCTGTGCTTTTAATGACTTATTAAAAACAAACCAATATAGTACAAACACTATCGGTAGAAATATTAAAAACTCTATGGAATTAAATAACACTTTTATTTATTTTATTTGTGAATAGCAACGCTTATAAATTTAGTGAAATTTAATAAAACACTATTTATAAGTTATTTTAGGTTTTAATTTTACAAACATTACAAAACCCAATGAAAATAAATTTCTTATATAAAAAAAATTGGGTCAAATATCATTAAATTTCTTGTACTATCAAAACTAATACTTTATTTTAATAGGTCTAATATTTTTAAAAAACAAGATGATACATGTTTTAACCCAAAACGTTGCATTTCCTAATGCAACAGAAGCTTCTGCTGATGGGCTTTTAGCTATTGGAGGAGACTTATCTACAGCGCGTTTAATAGAGGCTTATGCAAATGGTATTTTTCCTTGGTTTGAAGGCGATGAACCTATTTTATGGTGGTCACCAGACCCACGTTTTGTACTGTTTCCAGCGGATCTAAAAGTGTCTAAAAGCATGAGGCAAATTCTAAAAAAAGATAGCTTTGAAGTAACAGAAAATAAAGCATTTAAGCAGGTAATAGAAAACTGTGCCAAGACTAAACGTAGCGGACAGCAAGGAACTTGGATTACCAATGAAATGACAAACGCTTACATTGCGTTACATAAAATGGGTTACGCAAAGTCTATTGAGGTTTGGCAGAATAAAGAATTAGTTGGCGGCTTATACGGTATAGACTTAGGTAATAATGTGTTTTGTGGCGAAAGTATGTTTGCTAAAGTGAGCAATGCTAGTAAAGTAGGCTTCATTACATTTGTACAAAACTCTAATTACAAATTAATAGATTGTCAATTACATACTAATCATTTAGAAAGCCTTGGAGGTAAGGATATGTCTCGCTCTGAGTTTTTAGAATTCCTTTAATTCAATTTAAAAGAAAAATTTTCAAGTTCGTTTTCAAATTAAAATTCAGTTTCAAACTTCATTATACCTAAAACAAGTCACTTCATGGTCGTTAACCATACCTGTAGCTTGCATGTGAGCATAAATAACCGTTGATCCTACAAATTTGAAACCACGTTTTTTTAAATCTTTACTTATAGCATCGCTCAACGCTGTATTTGTTGGGGCATCTTTATAATTTTTAATACTATTTTTTATAGGTTTATTATCTACAAAAGCCCAAATATATTTTGAAAACGAACCAAATTCATCTTGAATTTTAATAAACGCCTGCGCATTTGTTACCGTAGCATTTATTTTAAGTTTGTTTCTTATAATGCCAGCATTTAGCAACAACTCATCAATTTTTTCTTGCTTATATGTGGCAATGATTTTATAATCAAAATTATCAAAAGCTTTTCTAAAATTTTCGCGTTTGCGTAAAACGGTAATCCAGCTTAAGCCAGCCTGAAACGTTTCTAAAATTAAAAACTCAAATAATGTAGCATCGTCATTTACTGGGACTCCCCATTCTTTATCATGGTAAGCTTCATAAAGTGCATCTCCAACGCACCAACCACATCTGTGTTTGTCCATAAGTGTAAGTTTTTATAATTAATACTACTAAGGTAACAACTGTTACCTAAAAAAGAAGAATAGATTCTTAATTTTGCAGTACAATTGTTATAAAACACTATTTATGTTAAAAGATATAATTTCAAAATCCTTGAAAAACAGCAGTACGTATGCTGAGTACAGAACGTTAGTTTCAAATTTAGTTGAAGAAAATTCTACAACAGGAAACGAAAAAACCGAAGCTTTAGCAAATTACACCATATTAAATAATAAGCGAATGAAGCGTTGGGATAAGACCATTAAAATTACCGATGAAGCTAAATCTAGTATTGAAAGTTTTAATAAAAAAACAACATGGTTAGTCCTTACCGAAAGTTGGTGTGGAGATGCTGCACACATTATGCCAGTTATTAATAAGGTTGCCCAACTTAATGATAATATTGATTATAAAGTTGTTTTAAGAGATGAAAACGAAGCACTTATAAATCTGTTTTTAACTAATGGAGGCAAAGCAATACCAAAGTTAATTATGATTGATAATGAAACCAATACGGTTGTAAATACATTTGGGCCAAGACCATTAGTAGCAACTAAAATGGTAAATGAGTATAAAACTAAACATGGGCAATTAACACCAGAGTTTAAACAAGATTTGCAGCATTGGTACAATAAAGATAAAGGACAATCTACTGTTGAGGATTTAATTAATCTTTTGAATAACTAAGAATTGCCTTAAAAATTTGATACAGATTTGTACAGATACACCTAACTCTTATTAGAGCAATAATCTGTGATAATTCGTAAAATTTGTTTCAAAAAAATAACAATAACAAACTACAGTTTTCCCTTAAACAAAAATGTAATTGTACCTAATTGACTGGCTCGATTAGAAGCATTAAATCTAGCCGATTTTGCATAGTCTAAAGCATTATCAATTAAACATTGGTTATTAGAAGAGCTAGATGCGTTATTAATGTAAGCTTCTAAAACACTACCAGATGCATTAACGTTAATGTTTACTACAATTTTACCGCCAAATTCACACAAATAACGTGGTGTGTTGTAATGCGTTAACATTCTGTCTTTTAAAGAATAGGTTAATGTGCTTTTAGTTTTAGAATGTTCGTCTGCTTGCGTTTTGTTTTCTAAACGATTGTGTAATTGATCTTGTAATTTTTTATAAGTAGCTTCCGCATCGTTAATTAATGCAACAGCATTGTTATTTGTAGAAGCGTTTTTTTCTTTTAAGTGTTTTTTATTAGTTTGTTGTAGCGTCTTTGTGGTAAGTTCAAAATCGTTAGGTCTAAGGGTTTTAAGGTTTTTCATAAGTTCCTCAAAGACTTCATCTTCATTGTATGCTTTGTTAGTGGCTTTAGTGTTATTGAAATCATTAGATTCTTCGGTTTCTACTTCTTTTTCTTCTTCAAGGTCTTCAAATTTAGTTGTAACGGCATAGAATTTTTCAATATCTTGTAGATTTTGCTTTGTTATTTGAAGACTAAACAAACCAAAAACTATAATGCCAGTAATGAGCATTGTAATAAGTAAGGCTTTGTGTTGTTCTATCCAATTCATAAAAATACGACACATTTCAAAATTTAGTATATTATACATCTAGTAAAACTATGTAAATCAGAAAGTTACTTGTGTTAATTACTGTTTTTAGCTTATTTTGAATACTAATTGGTGGCATTTAGTTTTGGCTATTCTATTTACTAATTATACGAATCTTTAACCTTGTGTAAGCATACAGCAAATTGTGTATCTTTGTTTATAAAATTTAGGAGGTATATCATTTTTTTTGCAATTTTAAGCTAAAAAATATAACCTCATAAAAAGCAAAAGTAAGCATCTCTGCTTTTTTACTCTAACTAATAACTGCAAATACACAAAATTTAAAATAGAAGACCCTAAAAAATGAATCAAAATAAATTAGCAGCAGACCCATTGGCATTAATATTAGGAATAATTGCTTTAATTATAGGTATTGCCGGCTGCTGTTGCTATGGTATTACAGCTATAATACCTTTAATACTAGCAATAATAGGCTTAGTAGCTGCAAATAGAAGTATTAAAGTGTACGACACCAACCCAGAGGTTTTTTCACTTCAAAGTAGAAATAATGTAGGTACAGCAAAAGTTATAAATATTATCGCTATTGTTATGAATGGGTTAGTTGTTGTTTTTTCTATTGCTGCGATAGCATTTTATGGCACTATGGTGTCTTCAGAAATGTTTAAAGCGTATAACAAAACAGATACTTACAACAATGATGTTTATGAAAATTACGAATCGCAAAACGACACCATTACTAGTTTTGAAAACAACGATTATAGAAAACAACAAGAAACAGATTCTATTGACGTAGAATAAACAGAAAACAAAATTAAATTAAGCGTTTAAATAAAAATTTTTATGGCTAAAGAAGTAAAATCCGTTAATTACGGTTTAGAGAAAATATTTAAAGGAGCTCAAGATTTTTTACCTTTATTAGGCACAGATTATGTTGAGTTTTATGTAGGTAATGCAAAACAAGCAGCACACTTTTATAAAACAGCATTTGGGTTTCAGTCTTTTGCTTACAAAGGTTTAGAAACAGGCTCTAAAGACACAGTAAGTTATGTGCTAAAGCAAGATAAAATACGCTTGGTATTAACCACGCCACTAAACAGTAAATCTCCAATAAACAATCATATTGTAAAACATGGCGATGGAGTAAAAGTGGTGGCACTTTGGGTAGAAGATGCTAAAAAGTCTTATGAAGAAACCACCAAGCGAGGTGCAAAATCGTATATGGAACCCGTTGTTGAAAAAGACGAATTTGGCGAAGTAGTTAAGGCAGGTATTTATACTTATGGAGAAACCGTACACATGTTTGTAGAACGCAAAAATTACAAGGGCACATTTATGCCAGGTTTTGTGGAGTGGAAAAGCGATTACAACCCAAAACCTGTGGGATTAAAATATATAGATCACATGGTTGGTAATGTAGGTTGGGGACAGATGAATACGTGGGTAAAATGGTACGAAGACGTTATGGGTTTTGTTAACTTTTTATCTTTTGATGATAAACAAATCCACACCGAATATTCTGCGTTAATGAGTAAAGTAATGAGTAATGGTAACGGCAGAATTAAATTCCCAATTAACGAGCCTGCAAAAGCTGCAAAAAAATCTCAGATAGAAGAATATTTAGATTTTTATGAAGGTTCTGGTGTGCAACATATAGCAGTAGCAACAGACGATATTATAAAAACAGTAGCACAGCTAAAAGCTAGAGGTGTTGAGTTTTTGCCACCGCCACCGCAAGCCTATTATGACGCTATTCCAAACCGATTGGGTGAACACATGGATATGATGAAAGAAGATATTAATGAACTTCAAAAACTATCTATTATGATAGATGCAGATGAAGAGGGTTATCTACTTCAAATTTTTACAAAACCCGTAGAAGATAGGCCAACGTTGTTTTTTGAAATTATACAACGAATGGGTGCACAAGGTTTTGGCGCAGGTAATTTTAAAGCACTTTTTGAATCTATTGAGCGTGAGCAAGCAAAACGCGGTACATTGTAGCAGATGCAAAAACATAATTTATAACCTTAGCTTTTATAGCGTTTCTGCATTTAATATTTTTGGAATAGTAATTGTATTTATGATAATTGTAACACAAAATGTGTTTTACATTAATTACATTTACAATTCAAATAAATTATGAAACATCTTTTTACAATTATACTTTGTCTTAGTGTTTTTAAAACATTAAACGCTCAAACAGAATCTGCTTTTACAAAAGGCGAGTGGTTTAAGTTTGAAATGAGTTACAGTGGGTTTTTAAAAGCAGGTAATGCCACACTTTCTGTAAATGAAACCAATTTAGAAGGCAAACAGGTTTACCATGTTGTTGGTAAAGGTTGGACCACTGGCGCAATAAAATGGTTTTTTAAAGTTAAAGACCGTTATGAGAGTTATTTTGATAAAAACACAGGTGTACCTTATAAGTTTATTAGAAAAATTGACGAAGGCGGACATACCAAAGACGTAGAAATAAAGTTTAACCATAAAAAGCAAACTGCTGAGGTTAACAATAAAAAACACAAAAGCCTTAAAACTATTGCGACAGAAAAAGATGTGCAAGATATGGTGTCCATGTACTATTATTTAAGAAATAGTATAGACACGGCAGCTTTAAAGATAGGAGATGAAATAAAAACAGATATGTTTTTTGATGAAGAAAACTATGGTTTTAAACTAAAATACCTCGGGAGAGAAACCATTGAGGTAGATATTAACGGATCCGAGGTAAAAGTTAAAACTTTAAAGTTTAGACCCTATGTAATGGCGGGTCGTGTGTTTAAAGAAGAAGAAAGCTTAACGCTGTGGGTAAGCGCAGACAAAAATAAAATACCCTTAAAAATTAAAGCCGATTTAGCAGTAGGGTCCTTGCGTGCAGACCTTATAGCTTTTAAAGGACTAAAACATTCATTTCAAATAGAATTATAATAGCAGCATACTATGTCAAACCCAACCAACTACGACCATATTTTAAAAGCATTAAAAGAAAAGTACACCAGTATAGATCAAAACACAGAAGATCATTTAATCGGTTTGCTTCACAGTAAGCCCATTAC
The DNA here is from genome assembly GCA_049608525.1 of Winogradskyella sp. GTDB lineage: Bacteria > Bacteroidota > Bacteroidia > Flavobacteriales > Flavobacteriaceae > Winogradskyella. The sequence continues at coordinate 4,300 of JBMYXP010000044.1, read as the reverse complement.
TTATTGGGATTATATACAAACAGATGCGTTATTAAATCTTCAAATTCAACGTACAACATTACCAGACGAAATGGTTTTTATAGCCTATCATCAAATCAATGAGCTTATCTTTAAAATGATACTTTGGGAAATTTCTCAAGTTGCAGATTGCCAAAACTTAACAGCTACTTTTTTTGAAAGTAGAATTATGAGAGTTAGCCGTTATTTCGATATGTTAACCACATCGTTCAATATTATGAGAGAAGGTATGGACGTGGATCAATACATGAAATTTAGATACACACTAACCCCAGCAAGCGGATTTCAAAGTGCACAATACAGACAAATTGAGTTTGCTTCCACAGAGTTAATTAATCTTATAGATTTAAGATTTAGAAAAAACATAGACAGAAACACACCTTATACACATGCTTTTGAGCATTTATATTGGCAAGCAGCTGGCAAAGATTATAAAACAGGAAAAAAATCGACACTTTTAGTTAATTTTGAACAACGTTACAAAGACGAGTTTTTGAGATTTATGGAAACCTACAATACTACAAATCTATGGACACGTTTTAAGGAGTTACCAAAAGAAGACCAAAAAGATAAAGCGTTAATTAAAGCCATGCGTCATTACGATTACACAGTTAATGTAACTTGGGTAATGGCACACTATAATGCTGCAAAACATTATATAGAAAGTGGCTCTGGCGACGGAGAGGCAACAGGAGGAAGCGACTGGAAAAAATACATGCACCCAAAGTATCAAAAACGAATCTTCTTTCCAGATTTATGGACAAATGACGAATTAGAAAATTGGGGAAATAATTTATAATGAGTTTAAAATTAATGCACCATAAACAATTAATAATCTTTACAATACTAATCCTTAGTATAAGTGCATGTAAAGATAAAAGTATAGATTCTAAAACCAAAAAAGAAATAACTGAGGTTGTAGAAGAAAAAAAAATAGAATTTGGGTTTAATGTAAAAGATTATATAATTAAACGCGATACGGTAAAGAAAGGAGATAGTTTTGGCGAAATTTTGCAACGTTATAATGTAGATTACTCCAAAATTTTTCAAATTGCCGAAAAAACAAAAGACACCTTCGATATTAGGAAGTTGAGAGCTGGTAAACCTTATACCTTGTTGTTTTCAAAAGAAAGTGCTAAAGATAGTCTTCCAAAGCCAAATACATTTATTTATCAACCTAATCAAGAAGAGTATGTCGTCATTAACTTTAAGGATTCAATAGAAGCTTACACAAGCAAGAAGCCTATAAAATATACCGAAAAAGTAGCAACAGGTATTATAAATAGTAACATCTCTCAAACTTTACAAGACAAAGGCATAAGCCAAAAATTAGCCTATAAATTAGCAGACGAAATTTATGCTTGGACTATAGATTTTAGACGTTTACAAAAAGGAGACCGCTTTAAAGTTATTTACACAGATAAGTATATAGACGATACCATTTATGCAGGTGTACATAATGTAAAGGCAGCTTATTTTGAGCATAATGGAGATTCATTATACGCATTTCAGTTTGAAACAGATACAATTAGAGGTATTAAAGATTATTTTAATGAAGAGGCTAAAAATTTAAGACGCGCCTTTTTAAAAGCACCTGTGCAATTTAGTAGAATATCGTCTCGCTATAACCTTAACAGACGTATTGCGTATTATGGTTATAAAGTAAGACCACACAAAGGTACTGATTTTGCCGCACCAATGGGCACACCAATTTTGGCTACAGCAAGCGGAACCGTGGTAGAATCTACAAGACGTGGCGGCAATGGCAAATTTGTGAAAATAAGACATAATGCAACATACAGCACGCAGTATTTGCACATGAAAGCTCAAAACGTAAAAAAAGGAGAGTTTGTAAAACAAGGAGATGTTATTGGTTGGATTGGTATGACAGGCAATTCTGGCGGACCACACGTCTGTTATCGCTTCTGGAAAAACGGCAAACAAGTAGATCCTTTACGAGAAAAACTACCTGAAGCTAAACCAATTTCAGATAGTCTCAAAGTGAAGTATTTAGACCACATAAAACCTGTAAAACAACAACTAGACGCTATTTTCTTTTTAGACGTAAAAATTGAAAACAAAACTCCAACCATAACCCAAGCCTCAACACCACTAAAAAACTAATGGCATTAAAAGCAACTAACCCAACAACAACTCAGTCTTGGAAAAAACTACAAGCGCACTTTAACACTATAAAAGATAAACATTTAAAAGATTTATTTAATTCTGATGCAGAACGAGCAAATGACTTAACCATACAATGGGAAGATTTTTATGCCGATTTTTCTAAAAACAGAATAACAAAAGAAACTCTAAACCTTTTAATTGAGCTAGCAAATGAGCTAGATTTAAAAGCTGAGATTTCAAAGTATTTTGAAGGCGATATTATCAACGAAACAGAAAATAGAGCCGTTTTGCACACTGCATTAAGAGCACCAAAAACAGCGAAAGTATTTGTAAACGGAGAAAATGTAATTCCAGAAATCCACGCAGTAAAAGCTAAGATAGAACGTTTTACAACAGCTGTTATTAATGGTAATCATAAAGGTTATACAGGCAAAGTAATTACAGATGTTGTAAATATTGGTATCGGAGGTTCAGATCTTGGACCAGCAATGGTTGTAGATGCACTTCAATATTATAAAAACCATTTAAAAACCCATTTTGTAAGTAATGTAGATGGCGATCATTACAACGAAATTATAAAAGTGCTCAACCCAGAAACAACATTATTTGTTGTTGTTTCTAAAACATTTACCACACAAGAGACGTTATCTAATGCCAATTCAATACGCGCTTGGTTTTTGCAATCGCAACCACAAAAAGCGGTTTCAAAACATTTTGTAGCAGTATCTACTAATATAGCAAGTGTAAAAGCTTTTGGTATAGACGAAAATAATATTTTCCCTATGAAAGATTGGGTTGGTGGTCGTTTCTCATTGTGGAGTGCTGTTGGTTTGTCTATAAGTTTGGCTATTGGTTATAAAGGTTTTGAAAGCTTATTAGACGGAGCGCATAAAATGGATACGCATTTTAGAACTTCAAAATTTGAAGAAAATATACCTGTTATTTCGGCATTGTTAACCATTTGGTATAATAACTTTTTTAATGCCGAAAGTGAAGCCATAATACCGTACACACACTATTTAAACCAGTTTGCAACCTATTTACAACAAGGTATAATGGAAAGCAATGGTAAAAGTGTAGATAGAAATGGTAAAAATGTAAATTACCAAACGGGGACTATAATTTGGGGAGAACCTGGTACAAACTCACAGCATGCGTTTTTTCAACTTATACACCAAGGCACAAAATTAATACCCGCAGATTTTATTGGTTTTACAGCATCGCTTCATGGCAATAAAGATCATCACGATAAGTTAATGTCTAATTATTTTGCGCAGACCGAAGCTTTAATGAATGGTAAAACAGAAGCTGAGGTTTTAGAAGCGCTAAACGAGCAATCGCTTTCACAAAAAGAGGTTAATGCGCTGTCTCCATTCAAAATATTTGAAGGTAATAAACCAACAACATCACTTTTAATTCAAAAATTAACACCAGAAAGTTTAGGGAAACTCTTAGCTATGTACGAGCATAAAATATGTGTTCAAGGTATTATTTGGAATATTTATAGCTACGATCAATTTGGTGTAGAATTGGGCAAACAATTAGCAACGACTATACTTAAAGAGTTAAATGACAAAAAAACCGTACAAGGTCATGATGCTTCAACTCAAAAAATGCTAGACTTTTACAAACAACACAGGTAAAATGTTAATTTTTTTGCAATACGCTAATGTTTTGTTTTAAATAATAGGTATTGTGTTTTTTTCAAAAAATGTTAAAATCCTTAACATTTAGATAATGGTATTACGTTTATATATGCGTACTTTTGCAGCGATTTTTGAAACCAATTTAACTTAATTTTAAAATGAAAAGATTTAGTAAATTTTTAAGTATTACTGTATTAACATTGTTTTGTACAGTAGCATTTGCTCAAAGCACCATTACTGGTAAAGTAATAGATGCAGAGATGAACTCACCACTTCCGGGTGCTAATGTTATAGTACAAGGAACAAGTAATGGTGCAACTACCGATTTTGAAGGTAACTTTAGTATAACAGCACAATCAGCGTCTGGTGCAGTTGTTATCTCTTATGTAGGGTTTGAAAGTAAAACTATTAAATTTAATGGTACTACAGCTTTAGGATCTATAGCTTTAAATGTAGATAATACGTTAGAAGAAGTTGTTATTGTAGGTTCTGGTGTAATTGATTTAGCT
>JBMYXP010000043.1:0-15664 GCA_049608525.1 Winogradskyella sp. | reverse complement strand
AATGTTTTACCTTCATTAACTGTATGTTGTTCCATTATTTTAAAATAATTTTATTGTTGGCAATAATGCCATAAGTTTCTCCTTTTAAAGGTGTACCTAAAAAGGCTGAGTTTTTAGATTTAGATAAAATATGTGCTGTGCTAAATTTATAATTTGTATCGGGATTAAACAAACTTAAATCGGCAAGTTCTCCTTCATTAATTGTAGATTCAGTAACCCCAAATCTAGATTTTCCTTGGGTTAATAATGCTATTGTTTTTTTTGTGGTAAACAAGGTTTGTAACGCGCCAAAGGCAGACTCTAAACCAATGGTGCCGTATTTTGCAAAATCAAATTCTATTTTTTTATGTTCAATATCAATGGGGTTGTGGTCTGTTGTTACCATATCAATTGTGCCATCTTTTAAGCCTTTAATTAAGGCATCACAGTCGGGCTGCGTTCTTAATGGTGGTAATACTTTGTAATTGGTATCAAAATCTTGTAAAACGGCATCTGTAAAAATTAAATTATGTATCGCAACACTACACGTTACATTTAGTTTTTTTGCTTTTGCAGCTCTAATTAATTCTACAGATTTTGCAGTAGAAATTGTGGGTATGTGTAATTTGCTTTCGGTATATTCTAATAGAAACAAATCGCGTGCCACTTGTAATTCTTCAGCTAATGCTGGGTTGCCTTTTAGACCAAGTTTGGTACTATTAATATGTTCGTTAACAACACCAAGTCCAGAAATTTGAGATTCTTGCGGAAACGAACATACCAAACCCTTAAAATTACTGGCATATTGCAGCCCAATTTTCATAAGGTTTGGGTTAGCAATTGGTTTTTGGTAATCGTAAAATGCAACAGCTCCTGCATTTTTCATATCAAATAATTCTGCTAAATCTTCACTACAACTGCCTTTTGTTAAAGCACCAATAGGGTAGAGGCTTACGGCATTGTCGCTAGCTTTAGATTTTACAAGTGCAATAGCAGCGTAGTTATCTATAATGGGGTTAGCGTTTGCATTTAGCGCAACTGCTGTAAACCCAGATTTTGCGGCAACGCTTAAGCCGTTAGTTATTGTTTCGCGTTCTTCGTATCCTGGTTCGCCAAAAGAGACACTACTATCAAACCAACCTTGCGATACATGCAAGTTAGGTAATTGTATTTCTCGGTAATTTTTAGGATTGGCAATCGTTTTAGAAATCTTAGCAATACGACCGTTTTCAATTAAAATATCAACCGTTTTATTGTGAAAATCACTTTTAGAATCAACTAAGGTTGCAGATTTTATGAGTGCGTTCATTTAAGATATTTTAGTAAAAGCATTTCAATAATTAAAAAAGCTAGTGCAAAAATAACAAACCATTTCCATAACGCATTACTACTTGTATTACTTTTTATCTGGTTAATAGTAGTAGCTAGGTTGTTGCTTACACTAGCATTGGCAATGGTATTAAGATTGTGGTAGGTTAAGTTACTCTCATTTCTATTATAATTAAAACTTAGATTTTGTAAAATTTCGTCTTTATGCCTCACGTTTAAAATACCTGCTTCATTAGGATAATCATCGGTTTCTATAACCACAGATTTACTATAGGTTTTTTGAAGCGGAATAATAGATTGGTCTTTTAACGCTAAAGTTAAAACGGCATCTTGCCCAATGGAAGTTGAAATGGCAATAGAGTTTCGCTGCCCAATGGTATAATAGAGTTTCGATAATTTTAAACTCTGTAAACCCATATTATACAACACAGGAATAATTAATTGCGAATTTTTAAAGTTTGAATTTTTTGAATCTAATGCCGAAGAAAATGCAAAAAAATTGGTGTTTCCAACCAAAAATGGTGAGCCATCTTCATAGCCTAAAACCGTATTTGAGTTTGAAGAAAAACCATACGAAACTTCTACTTTTGGATACTTAAAATTTGAAACTTTAGCATAAAACGTATGTGCTAATAATGGGTGGTTGTAATTTATAGTTGTAATTTGTTTTTTGTTAGAATTTAATTTTGAATACGTTGGCGCATTTATAGTGTTAAAAAACTGATTATAAGAGTCTAAATTTAAAGTACTTGCAGGAATAACTAAAACACTGCCACCATCTGCTTTAAATGCTTTTAGCGCTGTTGTTAACCCATTAGAAATAGTGTTGAGCTCATTTAAAACAATTAAATTTTGCTGAGGTATTAAGTTGAAGTTTAAAGCCTCTATTTTAAAGCTTTTATACTCAAATTCATCAGTGGTATAAATCCGTTTTAAAAACGACGCATCTGCAGTTCCGTTAATAGCTAATACCTTAATTTTTGGTTTAGAATTTATATTAAAATACAACGAGTTATCGTAGTGCAAACCAACATCTTCAATCTCTAATTTGCCATTTATAACGGTGTTATTTGCAACTGTAAACGTTGTTTCGCCTGTTTTGTTAATAGCAACAGCGCTTTTAGCTAATAAAATATCATCGTTATATAAGGCTATTGAGGTATTGTTTTTAGTTTCCGACGGATTAGTTACAACCACATTTATAGCTAAAGTTTCGGCTGTGGTATTAGAAATATAAACACTGTCTATACTACTGTTTTTTGTTAAAACGGACTTTGGTTGTACTAGTTTTAATTGAATTATGCTATCAACTTCAAAATTAAGATTAGCTCCGTTTTGTTGAAAATCTGATACTAAAACTAAGTTTTTGGTTGCCGTATTTGTTTTAGAAAATAATTGCTGACCTTTTAGGTATGCCGCATTATAATTTAGTTGCGAGGTAGAATGTTTTAAGGCAATTAATTCGTTTTTAATTGCTTTTAAAGTGGTGTTTTTATAGGTTTTGTTATTAGTAAAAAGACTAATTTTTTCGTCTTCTGGCAGCGTATTTATAATATCTTGTATAGCTTCATTTAATAAACTACCATTGCTGCCTTGGGCTTGCATACTAAACGAATTATCTAAATAAATAACGGTTTCTTGGGTGTCGTTAAAGTTTTCTGTATGTGGTGTAAAAGGTTGTGCAAATGCAAGTATTGTGCAGGCTATAAGTAGCATTCGGGTTAGTAAAGTGAGCCATTTTTTTAGCTGCGCACTTTTTCGAGTTTGAAGTTTTACAGATTTTAAAAATTTAACATTGGTAAATTCAACCTTCTGAAAACGACGCAGTTGAAACAAATGTATAAGTATAGGAATAATCAGTAAAAATAAAGCGTATAGTAATTCGGGGTGTTTAAACTGCATTTGTTTGTATTTACGAACCTATTGGGTTTTAAAAAAACTAAAAAGTCTTAATGTTTCAAATATAAAAAATGCAAAACGATAACTGCATTTTGCTTTTAAGAATTTTAACAGAAAAAGAAATAATCGGTTGCAGGTTGCAGGTTTAGGTTTTCAAAATAAAGTTTAATCGCTTTTTGTGCAGTTTCATTTGCAACCGTAACAATACTTTGAGGATGGTTTAATCGTTCTAAATGCTTAAAGTTTAGAAGTTGTTGTCCGTAAATGTCTTTACCTATTTTTTTAGGATTATCGCAAGCCCAATAAAACGGTATATTTTTAGCAATTAATAATTTGGCAACCGATTTTCCTTTTTTGCCAGCGCCCCAAAGTGTTAATGGACGTTTTGGATTATAATCTAATTCTAAAAAATAATGCACTTTAATGTCTAAAAAATAGTTTTGTGCGTAGTGCTTGTGTGTTCTCGAGGTGCGTGTGCTATAATCGCGCCAGTATAGTAAAATTTCATTGCAAGGAATACATTTGTAATTGGCTTTATAAAACCGAAATGCCAAATCATAATCTTCTGGATAACGATTGGGTTCAAAACCTTTGCAAGCTATAAAATCATTGCGATGCAGCATCCAACATGGAGATGGTATTACACATTCTTTATAAATTTCAGAATAATTGCTTCCTGTTTCTGTTAATTGGTTTAGCCAAGTTTGGTAACGTGCATAACCAGCACTAAGACCGTCTGCTCTAAAATACTTGACTTGCCCAATGGCGAGATGTTTTTTTCCGTGGGTTTTTAAACTATTTAGCATCACTTCCAAACGATTATTGCTCATTATATCATCACTATCCATTCGGGTTATGTAATTACCAGACGCATTACTAAACGCAGTTTTTAAAGCGTCAATAATACCAATACCCTTATTAGTGTAGAGTTGTATGCGAGCATCTTTTTTGGTATAATTTTCAATAATTTTGAAGGATTTATCTTCTGAGGTGTCATCTATAAAAATGGCCTCCCAATTTTGGTAGGTTTGTTTTAAAATAGAATTGACACAGTCGCCAATAAAGGCATCTGTGTTTTTAAAAGGAATTAATATGCTAACAAGCGTTTGAGACATGTTGCGAATTTAACAAAACCTTTAGGGATATAATTGTAACATAATTATATTTTTGTACATCTAAGTAAAAAAACAAACTAAACTATGAAAAATTTTATAGCCATATTTGGCTTAAGTGCCATTTTGGTAGGTTGCGGATCTGCAAAGCCAACTGCAAATGATTTAGCGGTAAATAATCCTATTGTAACCGCTTTAGATTTAACCGCTGTTGTAAATGATAAAGTGCCAGTAACTATTAATCCTGGTCGTTTTACCTCTGAGACTGTAACGTATAGATTGCCACGAGTGGTACAAGGTACCTATTCAGTAAGTGATTTTGGGAAATATATTGAAGACTTTAAAGCCCTAGATTACAAAGGAAACGCGCTTAGTGTTACCAAAATAGATACCAATACTTGGACAATTAAAAATGCAACGCAATTAGATAAAATTGAATATTATGTAAATGACACGTTTGATATAGAAACTACAGGCGGCATAGGAGGTGAGCAACCTTTTTCACCAGCAGGAACTAATATTGAAAACGATAATTATGTTTTAAATCTGCATGGATTTATAGGCTATTTTGATACGCTTAAAAATAATCAGTATGCTTTAAATGTTACTGCGCCTGCAACTTTTGTAAGGACTTCTGCTTTAGAAAATAAAGGCATAACATCTAGTAGCGACGGAAAATCTATAACAAGCAGTTATTTTGCACCACGCTATTTTGATATTACAGACAACCCAATGATGTATGGAAAATTAGATGTTGAAGAATTTATGGTTGGTGATATTAAAATTGTTTTAAGTGTATATTCTCCTAATGGTGTGCATACTGCTGCAAGCCAAAAAGAGACTGTAGAAAAAATGATGCAAGCTCAAAAAAAGTATCTAGGAGATGTAAACACAACACCTAGGTACGACATTTATTTATACTTATCAGACGGGTCTGAAACTGCACCAAAAGGGTTTGGAGCTTTAGAACACCATACATCTACTGTGGTAGTTTTGCCAGAATCTTCAAGTAAAGAAGGTTTAGCATCATCAATAATAGATGTTGTAGCACACGAGTTTTTTCATATTGTAACTCCATTATCGGTACACTCAGAAGATGTACATTATTTTGATTACAACCAACCAACGTTTTCTAAACATTTATGGATGTACGAAGGTGTAACCGAATATTTTGCACAGCATTTTCAGGTGTATGAAGGTTTGGTAGATAATGCTACATTTTACAATACAATGATGCAAAAAATAGCACGATCTAAAAATTTAGATGATGCGATGAGTTTTACCATAATGAGCGAAAATGTTTTAGATGAAGCTTACGCGCCTCAATATTATAATGTATATATGAAAGGGGCATTAATTGGTATGTGTATAGATATTTTAATGCGAGAAGAAAGTAATGGCAACAGAAGCATGTTGTCTCTTATGAAAGAATTATCTGCCAAATACGGAAAAGAAAAACCATTTGTAGATGATAATCTTATCGCAGAAATTACTGCAATGACTTATCCAAGTGTTGGCGAATTTTTAAAAACACATGTAGAAGGAGATGTACCAATTAATTATAATAACTTTTTTGCTAAAGTAGGTTTAGTACTTGGTGAAACAGAAGTAGAAACCAATTATATTTTTGCTGGTGGACAAAACATTATTTTTGAACCAAATAAAGACCAAACGGCAATTACATTTTCTGCAATGGCATTAAAAAACTCGTTTTGGGCATCTCAAGGTGTACAAGCTGGAGACGTTATTAAAAAAATAAATGGTACTGATTTAACAATGGCTAACGCAAGGCAGATTATTGGTGGTATGTTTACTTGGCAAGAAGGCCAAGATATTACTATGAATTTAGAACGTAACGGAGCACCTATTTTAATAAAAACAAAACTTACTAAAGCAATGGCAAAAAGCGAATCTTTAGTAGAAGATGCTAATGTAACAGCAACTCAAAAAGCGTTGTTAACGGCTTGGCTAAAAGGATAGTTTTAAGTGATTATGAAGGCGCTTTCAGAAGTAAGCCTTTTAGTTGTAAATTTTATATATAAATGTTGAGGAATTTTAAAATTCTTCAACATTTATACTTTTAATACAATTATGAATTAATAATACCAAAACAGCATTAAAATGTCGTCTATAATTAGGGTTCTATTTCATCTGAACAAAAAATAATTTTAAAACTATTTTGGTGTAAGACGTAGTTATTCCTATTCTTTTTCAATGTAGTTTTATGATTTAAGGGGGCTTTTTCTGTTAATTTCTAAACAATTAGCAGTTTGAATGTATTACAAAGTATAACTAGGATTTTTTTGAAGCCTTCGTTTTTGTTTTTATTGAGTTCAAATTTTGTTAAAACGATGTCCTTTATAACGTCTAAAATTTTTGGTATTATGTAGTCGTCATTTCACGAAAGGGACTTTTGGTCTGTAAACCAAATTTATGGATTTCTAGTCCATTGTGGTTTAGTTACTTCTAACTGTGCTCAATTAAAAAATGAAACAAAAACGGACATTATAGGTTGTGTACTATAGTTTGAACACATAAAAACACACCCTTTTTTCATTAAAGTTATTTTCTCAACTATAACAGGTGCTAATTAGAAATAAATCGCTTTATAAGGTAGGTACTTAACTTATAAAACCCAAAACCAGAAACTGCGCCAAATAGCATACCACAAATAATATCTAATGGGTAATGCACACCAACATAAACACGGCTATAGGCAACAATAAAACTCCAAAGTATTAATAAAAATAATAACGTTTTAAAATACGGACGTAAAACAAAGCCGCCAAAAACTGCAGCTGCCATAGAGTTAGATGCGTGCCCAGAGAAAAAGCCAAACCGACCACCACAGCCTTCTCTAACAATACGCATTATATGTTTTACACTCGGCTCATGGCAAGGTCTAAAACGCTCAAAACCATGTTTAAATGCGTTGGTAATTTGATCTGTAAAAGTTATCATAGCAGCTATTACAAATACCATTAATAGTAACGGCTTAAGCCCAATTTTTTTGTAAATTAAAAATAATAATGCGGCATATAAAGGAATAAAAGTAAGCTTATTAGTTATTACCAACCATAAGCCATCCCAAGGTTTAGAACCGAGATTGTTAAGGTATAAGAAAAGGTCTTTGTCTAATTCTAAAAGTTGATCTACCATTAGTCATTGTATCTCGCTACTTCTCTGTCGTAAAATTCGGTAGCTAATTTAATATAAGTTTCAGTTTCGGTTTCTAGCTCTTTTTGATCGTGCTGATCAAACTCTTCTAACCATTCAACTTCATCATCTTCTAAGTTTATAATAAACATTGGAAACTCTGTATGTATTACAAATATAGCATTTGGAACATCTGTATTGTCTCCGAGTATAAATTTTGGTAATTCCATGTTTTAGTTTTTATTTTCTTTCAAAATTAAACGCTTTGTGAGGTAATTAAACCTAATATATAATAAAATTGCAGCTACACTTAAGCCTGCCAAAAGCCCAATCCAAATACCTAGACTTCCATATACATCTTCTTTACCTAAAAAATAACTTATAGGAAAACCAATTATCCAATACGATATAAAGGTAATTAGTGTAGGTACTTTAACATCTTGCAAGCCACGTAACGCGCCTAAAACGATAACTTGTAAACTATCACTTATTTGAAACACAGCAGAAGCCAATAACAAAGTGGCAGCAATTTTTACAACCTCTGCCGTATCAACTGCATTTATTGGGTCATCTAAATCTACATACAAACTTGGAAGCAAGGTATGAAACACCACAAAAAATAATGCAAAAACTATTGCAAACATAAAGCCGACTAAAAAAATTGACTCTGCAATTCGTTTTAAAGCCTTAAAATCTTTTAATCCTTTTTGGTTGCCTACTCTAATCATTGCTGCTACACTCAAACCCATTGCCACCATAAAAGTCATTGACGACAAGTTTAACGCAATTTGGTTTGCAGCTTGCGCATTTTTTCCTAAAGTACCACTCAACCAAATGGCTGCTGTAAATATGGCAACTTCAAAAAACATTTGCATAGCACTTGGTAAACCCAAATTTGTTAGTTTTAATAAAGGGTGTTTGCTAAGCTTAAAAAACTTTATTTTGGTAACATACACCCTAGATTTTTTGCGCTTTGCTAATATCCACCACAAGTAAAACAACATTACAAAACGCGAAACTAACGTGCCAACTGCTGCGCCAACAATACCCATTTCTGGGCAACCAAACTTACCAAAAATTAATACATAATTAATGACCACATTTAAAATGTTTGCTACAATGGTAGCATACATTGGGTATTTGGTTAATGATAAGCCATCACTAAATTGTTTAAATGCTTGAAATATAATTAGTGGTACTAAAGAAAATGCCACCAAATCTAAATACGGAATTGCTAAATCAACCACTTCTTTTGGTTGATCCATCTGGTACATTAAAGGCTTGGCTAAAAACACCATTAAAAACAATAACATACCCAATACTGAACACAGAAAAAAGCCATGCTTAAAAATAGATTTTCCTTTTTTTATATTTCCTTCGGAATCTGCTTCGGCCACTAAAGGTGTTATTGCTGTAGAAAACCCAATACCTAAGGACATAGCAATAAAAATAAAACTATTACCTAAAGATACCGCAGCCAACTCTGCTGCGCCCAGTTGCCCAACCATTACGTTATCTACAAAACTAACAAACGTATGGCCCAACATGCCCAATATTACTGGAGATGCTAACTTAAGGTTGTACTTAAATTCTTTAGTATAATTGTTTAAAACCATGGTGCAAAAGTAATGTTTAGGTTTTAGTTTTGCCAATTAGTTTTGGGAGTTATACAACTTATAATTAAATAGCTATTCTGTATTTAAAAGATACCAATTGTTTTTTATAACTTATTTTGAATGATAATTGGTATTATGTAGTTGTTATTTCACGAAGCTGATTTTTAGCCTGCAAACTAAACCATTATGGACTTAAAATTCATAATGGTTTAGTTGTACTAATTCAAATTAAAAAAAAATATTTTCTTTTAAATTCTAATTGGCATAAAACCGTAATCTAATAGTGCTGTGTGTTAAACAGGGGCAATACAATACACTTTGATTTTGTTTAATGATTAATTAGGTAATAAAACTAATTCTATATTGGTTTACTTAATAATAGTTATAGTTTATTAAAAAAATTTACGACTCTAACAACACCCATTCTCCTTTTGCAATTAAAGGAATGGCTTGTTTGTATTTTACCTCTTTTGCTTCACCACTTATAACATGCTTTATGGTTACTTTATCATTACGTCCAATTTTTGGCTGATCTCTAACAACTGTTTCTACAAGGTGTTGTTGACGAGATGCACCAGCACCAGCAGCTCTATTTTGAGATGTACGTTCATCTAAATTTTGAATTTCATCTTTTTGAGTCTTTAATTTTTCTTGTTTACGCTGCTTAGCTTCTTGTATAGTATTTGCTGTTTCTTGCGGAATTTCACCTTTAAATAAAAATGAAATTACATCTTTATTTACATGGTCTATCATGCTTTTAAACAACTCAAAAGATTCAAACTTATAAATTAATAACGGGTCTTTTTGCTCGTGTACTGCCAGTTGTACAGATTGCTTTAACTCATCCATTTTACGTAAATGTACTTTCCAAGCATCATCAACGATGGCTAAGGTAATGTTCTTTTCAAAATCATTAATAAGCTGTGTACCTTTAGTTTGGTATGCTTTTTCTAAATCGGTAACGACTTGCAAATTCTTTACACCATCTGTAAATGGTACAACGATACGTTTAAATTTGTCGCGTTGCGTGTTATATACATTTTCTATAACAGGAAAAGCCAAATCTGCATTACGCTGCATTTTTTCACGGTAATGCTTAAATGCTGCTTTATAAATGGTGCCAGCAATATCTGTAGCATTCATTTTACCAAAATCTGTTTCAGAAATTGGTGATGCCATAGAGAAGTAGCGGATCAATTCAAACTCAAAGTTTTTATAATCGTTAGCACCTTTGTTGTTGTTGGCAATGCCTTCCGAAGTATCAAAAATCATATTTGCTAAATCTACTCTAAGACGTTCTCCATGTAAGGCATTACGACGACGTTTGTAAACTACTTCGCGCTGCGCATTCATTACATCATCATATTCTAATAAACGCTTACGTACACCAAAGTTATTTTCCTCTACTTTTTTCTGTGCACGTTCTATAGACTTAGAAATCATGCTATGCTGAATCACTTCTCCTTCTTTTAAGCCCATTCTGTCCATCATCTTGGCAATTCGTTCACTACCAAAAAGACGCATTAAATTATCTTCTAAAGACACATAAAACTGCGAACTACCTGGATCTCCTTGGCGACCAGCTCTACCACGCAACTGCCTATCTACACGACGAGAATCGTGGCGCTCTGTACCAACAATAGCTAAACCACCAGCGGCTTTAACCTCTTCACTCAATTTTATATCTGTACCACGACCTGCCATATTGGTCGCAATAGTTACTTGCCCAGCATTACCTGCTTGTGCTACAATATCTGCTTCTTTTTTGTGTTGTTTTGCGTTTAAGACATTATGCGGAATTTTACGCACGCTTAGTAGTTTTCCTAAAAGTTCAGATATTTCTACATTGGTAGTACCAATTAAAACAGGTCTGCCTGCTTGAGATAAAGCGGTAACTTCATCAATTACGGCATTGTATTTTTCGCGTTTCGTTTTATACACCAAATCGTCTCTATCATCTCTTGCAATTGGTCTGTTGGTCGGTATTTCTACGACATCTAATTTGTAAATTTCCCAAAATTCGCCTGCTTCTGTTACAGCTGTACCCGTCATACCAGACAGTTTACGGTACATTCTAAAGTAATTTTGAAGTGTTACGGTGGCAAATGTTTGCGTTGCCGCTTCAATTTTTACGTTTTCTTTTGCTTCAATCGCTTGGTGTAATCCGTCGGAATAACGACGACCATCCATTATACGACCCGTTTGCTCATCTACAATCATTACTTTATTATCCATAACAACATATTGGTTGTCTTTCTCAAACAAAGCATAGGCTTTTAGTAATTGATTTAGGGTATGAATACGTTCAGATTTAATACCAAAATCTCTAAACAACTCTTCTTTAAGATTCGCTTCTTCTTCCGATGATAAATTTTTAGCTTCAATTTTAGCAATTTCTGTTCCCATTTCTGGCATAACGAAGAAATCTGGGTTATCCTCACCTGAGAGGTATTCTACACCTTTATCGGTTAATTCTACTTGGTTGTTTTTTTCGTCAATAACATAATAGAGTTCTGCATCAATCTTTGGCATTTCTCTATTATTATCTTGCATATAGAAGTTCTCCGTTTTTTGAAGTAATAGCTTAATACCTTCTTCACTTAAAAATTTAATTAAGGCTTTATTTTTTGGAATACCTCTGTAAGCTCTTAGTAGTTGAAAACCACCTTCTTTAGTGTCGCCAGCAGCAATTAATTTTTTAGCTTCTGCAAGTACACCGACTAAATATTTTCGTTGCACTTCTTCAATAGCATTTACTTTAGGTTTTAGCGCATCAAACTCGTGTTCGTCTCCTCTAGGTACAGGTCCTGAAATGATTAATGGTGTACGTGCATCATCTACTAATACAGAATCTACCTCATCTACAATGGCATAATGGTGTGGACGTTGCACTAAGTCTTCTGGCGAATGCGCCATATTATCACGTAAGTAATCAAAACCAAATTCGTTATTTGTTCCGTAAACAATATCTGAGTTGTAAGCTTTACGACGTGCGTCTGAGTTTGGTTTGTGGTAATCTATACAATCTATACTTAACCCATGAAACTGAAATATTGGTGCCATCCAAGCACTATCTCGTTTTGCTAAGTAATCGTTTACCGTTACCAAATGTACACCTCTACCCGTTAGTGCATTTAAATATACGGGTAATGTTGCGACGAGTGTTTTACCTTCACCAGTTTGCATTTCTGCAATTTTTCCTTGGTGCATGGCAACACCGCCAATTAATTGTACATCGTAGTGTATCATGTCCCAAGTAATTGGTTTACCAGCCGCATCCCAAGAGTTTGCCCAAATGGCTTGGTCTCCATCTAAGGTAACATAATCATTAGCGCCAGAGATTTCGCGATCAAAAGCGTTTGCTGTAACAGAAATTTGGGTGTTGTGCACAAAACGTTTTGCTGTTTCTTTTACTACTGCAAAAGCTTCTGGTAAAATATTGTTTAAAACGGTTTCTGTAACGGCATAGATGTCATCTTCAACTTTATCTACTTCGAGGTAGATATCTTCTCGCTCATCAATATCTTCGGTAACTTCTGCTTTTGCTAAAAGGGCTTCTTTTTTAGTTTGAAGTGGTAATCTTGCTTCGGCAATTTTGTCTTTAAACTCTGTAGTTTTTGCTCTTAGCTCGTCGTGAGATAGGGCTTCTAATGCGCTCTCAAATGTTTTAATTTTGTTTACAATTGGTTTTATGGCACTAACATCTTGTTTAGATTTGTCTCCAACAAAAACTTTTAGTACGCTATCTAATAAGCCCATAGTTATATGTTTTGTAACAGTTTTATTGTATTAAAACTGTGTATTAATTTTTTAGTTTTTAGTTCTCAAAACAGAACCTAATAGTTCGTTTTTGTAATATATACCAATTGTAACTTAAAAAAATGTAACTAAAGCTATGTTTTAGTTTTTATAATTCAAAATAAAGAAAAAAATAACCATTTTCTTTTTTAGCTCATTTTATGGTATAATTGGTATCGGTTTAAAAATATAACCGAAGTTTCTTGTTTTTAATACTTTTAGACGCTTGGCATCTTATCTTGTTCTTAAAAGTAAATTGTATTCTAAAAATAAAAAAGTCTCTTTGTTAATTTAACACAAGAGACTTTTTTGTAATATTTTATGTTAATATTCGTCCTCGTTCCAGAGGTAATCTTCATCAGTTGGGTAATCTGGCCAAATTTCGTCGATAGAGTCGTATGAGTCTCCTTCGTCTTCTATTGCTTGCAAATTTTCAACAACTTCTAGTGGTGCGCCTGTTCTAATAGCATAATCTATAAGCTCGTCTTTTGTTGCCGGCCAAGGTGCATCACTTAAATACGATGCTAATTCTAATGTCCAATACATTTTGTAGTAATTTAGTTTTTTGCAAAAATAATTTTTTAGTTGAGTTATTAAAGAAAAAAATAAATTATTTAATTCATAATAGAAAGAACGTGTTGTCTTTAACGTTTATTTTTGGATTAAAGTATTGCAATTTTTAATCCTAAAATTTCACTTACTGTTTTAGGATTCTTTTTTAGGAATCCATTTTATTTCTTCAGCTTGCAAGTCTAAGGACAACTTCCGTGCCAATACAAAAAGGTAGTCTGAAAGTCTATTAATGTACATTAAAGTTTGAGGTTGAAACGGTTCTAAATCATTAAGATGTGAGGCTAAACGCTCGGCTCTTCGGCATACTGTACGTGCTATATGACAGAATGACACTGTTTGGTGTCCGCCTGGTAAAACAAAGTGCGTCATTGGTGGTAAGCTAGCTTCCATAAGATCCATTTGTTGTTCTAATTGTTCAATATCATTGTTAGATATCTTCGGAATATTTAACCGTGCTTTTCCATTTTTTAAAGTCGCTTTTTCTGGGTCTGTTGCCAAAATTGCACCAACGGTAAATAAACGATCTTGAATATCCATCAACGTATTTTTATACAATTGATCTATGTTTTGATCTCTTATTAGCCCAATATAAGAATTGAGCTCGTCTATGGTGCCATAACTTTCTATTCTTATATGATGTTTTGGTACGCGTGTGCCACCAAATAGTGCAGTAGTGCCTTTATCGCCAGTTTTTGTGTAGATTTTCATGTGAATAAAGTAAAAAGTTTTAATAGTTTGGAATTAAGAACTAAGTATCAAGAATTAAGAATTAAGTATCAAGAATTAAGAAACAAAGGCTAACTATTAAACGTATCACTTTCAACAATGCCATCTCGTAAACGAATAACACGTTTGGCATGTGCGGCGATTTCTTCTTCGTGAGTAACCATAATAACGGTATTACCAGCTGCATGGATTTCATCGAACAATGCCATAATTTCTGTACCCGTTTTAGAGTCTAGGTTTCCTGTTGGTTCATCTGCTAAAATAATTGAAGGTTTATTTACCAAAGCTCTACCAACGGCAACACGTTGTCTTTGCCCTCCAGAAAGTTGGTTGGGTTTGTGATCCATACGATCTGCTAAGCCAACATCGGTTAATACTTCTGTTGCTCTGGTATTTCGTTGTTTTTTAGATGCGCCTGCATAAATCATTGGTAATGCAACATTGTCTAAAGCAGTGGTACGAGGTAATAAATTAAAGGTTTGAAAAACAAAACCTATTTCTGTGTTTCTAATCTCAGCAAGCTCATCATCGGTCATTTGGCTTACATCATTGCCATTGAGATTGTAAGTTCCTGCAGTTGGTGTATCTAAACAGCCTAGTAAATTCATTAATGTAGATTTACCCGAGCCAGATGGTCCCATAATGGCAACATACTCGCCACGTTTTATATCTAAATCTATACCTTTTAATACGTGTACAATTTCTTGTCCAAGTTTAAAATCTCTAATGATGTTTCTAATTTCAATGACGTTGTTGCTCATAATTAAGTCGTGTTGGTTGCTTAAATCCTTTGCAAGATAATGGAATTTAAAATTTGCTTCATAAAATAAGACGTTAAAACTGTAAGCTTGTTACACTCTAATTTTAAAATGTTGTTTTGCTTGCTCTTTTCTAAAAAATACAACACCTATATAAAAGCAATCTACAGTTACAGTTACTGCATTATGGGTTTTAATTTGTTGCCAAATAGTAGTGTTGTATGGTGTGTTAATAACCCATACAGAATCGTTATGAACGCTATTTAGAATTGTTTCAAAATTTAATATTGAATTTAAATGATTTAGAAAAATAAAATCAAATTTTTTGTCTTTTAATTTTGAATTTAAAGTTGTAAAATCATTGTTCGTTATAATTTCTGAAGAAGAATTTGTTTCTGAAATTAATGAGGCTATATATTTAGTTGAACACCCTATGATTAAAACCGAATTTAGACTAAAATAATTGGCAATTTTAAAAGTTAGTTGCTCTGTTTTATTGTGTTTTAGCTTCGGTTTTATTTTATTATAAAGTCCTTTGGTTACAAAGTTGTAAATAAAAGGCGAGTGAACTCCGTGTTGATTGCTGGAGCTTAACAGAAATTTTAGGTAAGAAATAATCATTGGTGTAACTGCAAAATATAAATGTTTGTTTAAGATATTGGCTTATAAGGAACAGAAATATGTATAGTTGTGCCTTTTCCTTTTTTAGATGTAATAT
>JBMYXP010000042.1:0-15680 GCA_049608525.1 Winogradskyella sp. | reverse complement strand
TGTGACCAGTCTGGGGCTCGAACCCAGGACCCTCTCCTTAAAAGGGAGATGCTCTGCCAACTGAGCTAACTGGTCGTTAATGATATGTTTTGTTTAACGAGGTGCAAATATAAAATGTTTATTTAATAAAACAACTCTTTTTTTAAATAATTTTTTGTTTTTTTGTTGCATAATAACGTATTAGTTTAATAATCAATTTATAAGCAAAAATGATTGTAGTATTAATTGGATACATGGGTGCCGGAAAATCGACAATTGGCAGTACATTAGCGGAAGTTTTAGGTTATAATTTTATAGATTTAGATGCTTATATTGCCATTAAAGAGAAAAATTCTATTTCTAATCTTTTTAAAAGTAAAGGTGAAATCTATTTTAGAAGAAAAGAAACACAATATTTAAAAGCAATAATAGAAAACTCAGACCATACTGTTTTAGCATTGGGCGGTGGTACTCCTTGTTATGGTAATAATTTTGAATTATTACAGCGTTTTTGTAAAGTGAAAACTATCTATCTAAAACTATCTATTTCACTTTTAACCGAGAGGTTATTTACAGAAAGACATAAAAGACCCTTAATAAGTCATATACAAAGTAAAGAGGATTTATTAGAGTTTATAGGTAAGCATATATTTGAACGCGTTCAGTATTACAGCAAAGCACAAATTACTTTAGATATAAACCATAAGCCGAAACAAGAGGTTTTAGAATTACTCGTTTCTAAATTAGTCTAAAAAAGCTTCATAAGGCTTTTGGGTTAAGTTAACGTTAACATGTTCGTATAATGAGGTAGATAAAGAAATTCCTTTAAAATCTGCCTTTACA
Source organism: Winogradskyella sp. (assembly GCA_049608525.1). Classification (GTDB taxonomy): domain Bacteria; phylum Bacteroidota; class Bacteroidia; order Flavobacteriales; family Flavobacteriaceae; genus Winogradskyella. The sequence goes on along the minus strand of JBMYXP010000042.1, from coordinate 14,858 downwards.
GGATATTTTTTATGGTTTCTGTTAACTAATACTGCGGTTTTAAATTGCTTTAGTGGTACATCTAAAAAATGCTTTATACCATAAATTAAAGTGCTTCCTGAGTTTAAAACATCATCTACCAACACCAAAGATTTATTAGAATATAAACTCTTATCTAAAGATGTGGTAATGGCTTTAGTAGGTTCTTTTTTATTAATTGTAACTTTACAAATTGTAGATTTTATCTCAGAGATTTTATCGAGATTGTGTTTTATTTTTTTTGCTAAAACATACCCGTTACTTTCAATACCTGCAATTATAAGCTCGGTCTCATTTACATTACTTTCATAAATTTGGTATGCTATTCGCATAATTTTATGCTCAATGGCTTTATGACTTAATATGGTGTTTTTTGTTAAGCCCATAGTCTCCTTTTTTTTGTAAAATTTTAGTGTTGGCTTTCAAATATAAAAAACAGTTCTTTACCATCTCTTTCTTTTATAGAATTAAAAGCTGTTTCTAAAGTTTTAATTCTAAATTTCTTTTCAAAGCGTAATTTATAGTCGTTCGCATTACCTCCAAAAGGTGGTCCTTTTTCGGTTAAAGGAAAATTAAATAATAAACCAACCAACTTACCTTTTGGTGTTAATAAATAGTACATTTTATCAACGTACTTATCTCTCATTTTAGGATCTAAGGCGCAGAAAAAGGTTTGTTCAATAATTAAATCGAATTGATTTTCTATTTCAAAAAAATTAGAATGTAAAATCTGTTGTTCAGGAAAATCTGGGATTCGTTTTAAAAAGTTAGTTATAGGTTGCTTAGCAATATCTACAATATGAATGTTTTTAAACCCTTTATGCCATAGATATTCTGCTTCATAACTATTACCTGCACCAGGAATTAGTATTTTTAATGAGGTATCTTTTAGCTGATCTATGTACGTCTTTATAGGTGTAGAAATATAACCGATATCCCAGCCTGTTTCATTTTCTAGGTATTTTGTTTCCCAGTAATTTTTATTCAAATCCTTCTTCTTCATAAAAGTCGTCTATATTTCGTCTATCTTTTTTTGTTGGTCTTCCAGAGCCTTTTTTTCTGTAATAATCTTTACTGTATTTTAATAGTTCTTTGGCTTCAAACGCTTCTTTTGGTGTGGTATCTGTTCTGTAAAGATCTACTAATTTTGCACCTACACGATTTGGTGGCAAATCGTTAACGGTTAATTTATAGACTATTTGGTCTTTTCGCAATTCAATTTTATCAGTAGGAAAAACCTCTTTAGATGGCTTAACGGCTAATCCATTAATTTTAATTTGCCCTTTTTTACATGCCTGTGTAGCAATACTGCGAGTTTTGTAATATCGAACACACCATAAATATTTATCAATTCGCATATATTTTAACTAAAACTACGTTAATGTTGTGTTACAAAAATATTATATTATTGTATCTTGCACCACATAATTAAGAAATAATAAATTATCTATTAAAATTTAATAGAGGTAATAGATTAAACTATGAATAGTAAAATTTTAAAACTAAGTATGTGTTTGTTGATTGCGGTATCCGTTTTTGTATCTTGCGATCCAGACGACGATGGTCCTACAACCACTTTTGAAGAAAGAGATAGAGCAACACAACAATTAGCAGATAAAGATTCTTTGCAAAATTATTTTTCTACACACTACTACAACTCTGGTTTTTTTGAAACTGGTACAAACCATAGTTATACAGACATAGTAATTTCGGCTTTAGAAGACGGTGAGACTGTGCCAGCCAACCATACTTTGTTAAGCAATGCCGTAGAAACTCGTACGACAACATATTTAGATGTCGCTTATGAGTACTATGTTTTAAATATAAACCAAGGTGCAGGTGATGCACCAAAATTTACAGACTTAGTGCGTGTAAAATACGAAGGCAGCTCAGTAGAAAACGGAAATGTTTTTGACTCTAAAGTATCACCTCAAGATTTAGCATTAACAGGTAATGGTTTTTCTACATTTGGTACTATAAGAGCGTGGCAGCTGGTTATGCCAACATTTAATTCTGCATTAGATTTTACCCCAAACAATGGTGTTATAGATTTTAATAATTTTGGCTTGGGTGTTATGTTTGTACCTTCTGGATTAGCCTATTTTTCTAGCGGAACTACAGGTTTAACTTACGATAACCTTGTTTTTAAATTTGAATTATTGCAAGTTCAACAAGAAGACCATGACAATGATGGAGTACCTTCGTATCTTGAAGATTTAGATAACAATTTAGATGCTTTTGATGACGATACAGATGAAGATGTATTTCCAAATTATTTAGATGCAGATGATGATGGTGATGAAGTGTTAACTAGAAATGAACTTACCGAAGCAACACTCAATTTTGCTACAAAAGCCGATGCAGAAGCACATGTTTTACAAGCTAATGAAATTTTTGTAGATATTACAGAAGAAGAGCAAACTGGTGGCACAATAGAGTTTGTGTTAAATTATCTAATACTTACAGATTCTGATAGTAATGGTATTTACGATTATTTAGAAGCCGATATTGCTATTGATTATAGCTTGTAGATAATACCAAAATAGCATTAAAATGTCGCATATAATTATGTTTCTTTTTCATTCATATTTCAATATAAAATAGAACCGTAGCAAATGCTATGCTTATATTTTCTATTTCATCTGAACAAAAAATAATTCAAATTATTTATACAACATTTTAAAACTATTTTGGTATAAAGCATTTACCACAAAAAAAAGGGACTAAATTTTAATGATTTAGTCCCTTTTTTTTGTGATATAAATTATGCATACTATTACATTGCTAATTTCTTAGCTAAATCCTCTACATATTTTTTAAACTGTTTGTCTGTAGAAGACAAATTATTTACCGTTTTGCAAGCATGTAATACAGTTGCATGGTCTCGCTGTCCTATTTGAGTACCAATACTAGCTAATGAAGCCTTGGTATATTTTTTAGCAAAAAACATAGCTAACTGACGTGCTTGTACAATATGTCGTTTTCGGGTTTTAGATTGTAATGTACTTACATCCATCTGAAAATAATCAGATACCACTTTTTGTATGTAATCTATAGAAACCTCGCGCTTTGTATTTTTAACAAATTTTTCTACAATAGCTTTTGCTAAACTAATTGTAATCTCTTTTTTGTTAAATGACGATTGTGCAATTAACGATATTATTGCACCTTCTAATTCTCTAACATTAGTTTTAATGTGCTTGGCGATGTACTCAATAATGTCTTCTGGCATTTCAACACCATCTCTGTACAATTTGTTTTTTACAATAGAAACTCTAGTTTCAAAATCTGGGGTTTGTAATTCTGCTGAAAGTCCCCATTTAAAACGCGATAGTAAGCGTTGTTCAATATCTTGCATATCAACAGGAGCTTTATCGCTTGTTAAAACCACTTGCTTGCCGTTTTGATGTAAGTGATTAAAAATATGAAAAAACACATCTTGTGTGCCTGTTTTACCAGATAGAAACTGTACATCATCTATAATGAGCACGTCAATAATTTGATAGAAATGTATAAAATCATTTCTATTATTTTTTTTAACCGAATCTATATATTGTTGGGTAAATTTTTCAGCAGAAATATATAAAACTGTTTTTTCGGGATATTTGTCTTTTATATCTACACCAATAGCATGTGCCAAATGTGTTTTGCCTAAACCTACACCACCAAAAATTAAAAGCGGATTAAATGAAGTACCACCAGGTTTATTAGCAACGGCAATACTTGCATTCCTAGCTAAACGGTTAGAGTCTCCTTCTAAAAAGTTTTCAAAACTATAATTTGGGTTTAACTGCGATTCTATTTTTACATTTCTAATTCCAGGAATTACAAATGGGTTTTTTAACTCGTTGTTTTTATGATTAAAAGCTACATCAATATTTTGAGATTTTAATGCACTTCTGTTTGTACTCGGTATTTTCTCGGTAAATGGTTGCTTATTTCCATAAGTGTTTTCCATTTTTATAACATATACCAATTTAGCATCAGTGCCTAGCTCTTTGGTTAAAGCAACTTTAAGAATTTTTACATAATGCTCTTCTAGCCATTCATAAAAAAACTTGCTAGGTACTTGTATGCTTAGCGCATTACCAGCAATTTTAACAGCATCTATAGGTTCAAACCAAGTTTTGTAAGCCTGAGGTTGAATATTATCTTTAATAAAAATAAGACAATTATTCCATACAGATTTAGCTGTTATATTCATTATTACGTATTAAATTTATTAATTTTGAAGCTTAGATTTGCAACAAAAATAGTATTCTTTTTTGTTGTTTTTTGACCTTACAAATATGTGAACAAATTTTTGAAAAAAAAAACGAAAAACTATTGAAAGTTAAGTTTTTTTTTACCACTTAAAATTTGAATTAAAGAATTAAAACCAGTAGTAAAATGCAGACCAATGAAACCAAAATAAGAGTTCGTTACGGAGAAACAGACCAAATGGGTGTTGTTTATCATGCTAATTATGCCCATTATTTTGAAGTAGGTAGAACAGAGTGGCTGCGAGAACAAGGCATGTCGTATAGCGCAATGGAGGCAAATGGTATTATGTTGCCCGTAGTTAATCTGGCAATAACTTATAAAAGTTCTGCACGTTACGACGAGGTGTTAACATTAAAAACAACACTAAAAAAAATGCCTACGGCTTCGATAGCCTTTGACTATGAGTTGTTTAACGCTTCTGGTGTGTTGTTAGCAACAGGTAGTACAGTACTTGCATTTATTGATATGGAAAAGAACAGACCTACGCGTTGCCCTAAATATCTTTTAGATAAACTGAAAAAATAATCGCTATAATTCAATAATTTCTACTCCAAAAAAGGCCTTAAAAATTTCAATAATATTAGAACTGTTACTTTTTCTTACAGATATTTCTAACAAACAATTCATTTCTAACTTTTGATTTAAAATTTCAACCCGATTTTCTTTCAAAATTCGCATCACTTTACTCATGTCTTTATATTCAAATTTCAGCTGAAATTCATTATTAATTGTTTTCTCAATAATTTCTGCAGATTTTAGCGCTAATTGTGCACCAGTTCTATACGCATGTATTAATCCTCCAACACCAAGTTTTACTCCTCCATAATACCGAACTACTATAATTAAGACATTGGTAAGCTCAAAAGATTGAATTTGTCCATAAATTGGCATACCCGCAGAGTTGTTGGGTTCTCCATCATCATTTGCTCTGTATTTAATATTTTCAGTACCAATTTGGTAAGCATAGCACCAATGCCTTGCTGCATAATGCTCTTTTTTTAGTTCCTCAAGGTATAATTTAATGCTTGCCTCGTTTGTAACTGGGAACGCATACCCATAAAATTTACTATTCTTGTCCTTAAAGAGGTCTCCTTTTGCAGGTTTGGCTATGGTTTTATAGGTGTCTTTAGTTTCCATTGTTTAATGTTACTAATATAATTGAAATTAAGGCAATGGCGATACCAACCCAGCTTTTAGTAGAAATTTTTTCTTTAAATAGTACAAGACCTATCAATGTAGATACTGCAACAATGGCTACATTATTAATGGTAAATATAGTAGATGTATCTAAATGATCTACTCGCAATGCTTTTAAAAGAAAGTAAATAGATGCGTAATTTACAATACCCAAAACGACACCAAAAGGAATGCTTTTTAGTTTGAAATAATTTTTTGAGACTGAAGATTTAGAGATTAAAATAGGCAAACCAATTATCCCTGCAATACCAAAAATTGTGGCAGAAAATAGCGGAATATTATTGTCTGGTGCAAAATGATTAACAGATGTGTCTATTATTCCCGAACCTAAAAATAGTAAAATTGGTAAGTAAATCGTTTTTTTTAGGCTTGTAGGTGTTTTTGGTTTTATAGTGATAAGAAAAACGGCAACTAAAGCTAAAATTATACCTAATATTTTTTGAGTATTTAAACTTTCGTTATAAATAATAATTCCGAAAACTACAGGAATAATAACACTCATTTTACTGGCAACAGAAGCAATAGATAATCCGTTTTTTTGTGCAGTCATTGCCATAATATTAAAAACAGTAATAAATAAAAAACCTAAGATTAATGCACCATAAAACCAATCTGATTTTATAATTTGTGAAATTGCAATTGTATTTTCTATAAACAGTAAACCACAAATACAGGCCGTAAAATAGTTAACAACAATAGCCTGTAAGGTATTTATATTGTATGTGTTAAATAGTTTAAACAGTGCAAATATTGCAGTAGAAGATAAGATACTAAGCAGTAGATAAATCAAAATAATGCTTTTTTAATACTGAATAAATTAACGACATCTTCTTTGGTTTCATCAATAGTCCACGTGTGGAAGCCTAGTTTTTTTGCAGTATCGGTGTTTTCTTTGGTATCGTCTATAAAAAGACACTCGTTAGCGATAAGATTATTTTCTTGTAATACAAATTCAAAAATAGCTGCATTTGGTTTTCTTAAGTGTATTTTTTGAGACAAGTAAAATACATCAAAACAGGCTTTAAAATCTTCATAAAATGAAACCTGCTCTTTTATATAATTAATGTGCATGTTATTAGTATTACTCAGCAAAATTAACTGGTATTCTTTTTTATGAGCTAGGGCTTTTATAAACTCTAATCGGTGTTTTGGGAAGTCTTTAATTATGTAATTCCAAGCAGCACGGATTTCAGTTTCATTAAGGTTAGGGAATTTAGTCTTATAAAAAGCTATAAACTCTGAAGTAGAAATGTTTCCGATTTCATAAGCAATGTTGGTTGCTATCATATCATCTTCAAAAGTATCTAAACCAAAAAGATGTAGAGCATTTTGCAGTGCTCCTTGTTTATCTAAGTTGATAAAGACATCTCCAAAATCGAAAATTAGTGTTTTAATCATTCGTATAAATCTTTAGTGTATCAGTTTCAATTTTAGACTCTAAAATTAATGTGCCCTCTAATTTGGGTGCTTTAGTTCCTGTATTAAATTCAACAGAACCAACAAAAACGTTTGCTTCGTCCCAAAGATTTTCATCTATAAAAGTTTGAAGCGTTTTTCTTCCACCTTCAATAATAACAGAATTTATGTTGTTTTTATAGAGTAAATTACAAATTTGATTTGCTATTGGTGTAGTAAAATCAATTTCGTTGTTTGTAACTCTGATAGTTTCTGCTTCATTATTAAAGACATTAAAATTAGAATTTAATTTTGAAGCGCTATCTAAAACAATACGAGTTGGGTTTTTACCTGCCCAATCTCTAACGGTTAAACTGGGGTTATCTTCCAAAACGGTGGTTTTGCCTACTAAAATGGCTTGTTCTTCTGCACGCCATTTGTGTACCAATTGGCGCGAATATATGGTTGTAATCCAAACGGGCTTTTGTTCATTTTTGGTATTTGGAGCAATAAAACCATCTCTAGTTTCTGCCCATTTTAATATAATATAGGGTCGTTTTTTATTATGAAACGTAAAAAAGCGTTTGTGATGTGCTTTGCATTCGGCTTCTAAAACTCCAACCATAACTTTACATCCAGCAGCTTTTAATTGTGCTATGCCTTGGCCTGCTACTTCTGGGTTATCATCAATACAGCCAATAACAACTTTGGGTATTTTATACTTTATAATTAAATGACTACAAGGCGGAGTTTTTCCAAAATGGCTGCAAGGTTCTAAAGTAACGTAAAGTGTGCTTTTTGCTAATAATGTTTTGTCTTTAACTGCATTTATAGCATTTACTTCTGCATGGTTGCCTCCGTAATTATCTGTAAAACCTTCACCAATAATAGTACCGTTGCAAACTATAACAGCGCCAACCATTGGATTTGGTCTTGTTGTACCCAAACCATTTTTTGCAATTTGCAAACAGCGTTTTATATAAGTGTTGTGGATTTGCAATTTATAGTTTTACAACAATCTCTTCAGAATAATCTACATCGTAAGACGACGAAAACCCTGCAACCTTATAGTCTATTATTCCTTTGTATTGCAAATTAATTTTTTTAGAGGTAAAACTACTCAGAATACCAGCAATATTTTTTTTATCTATAATTTTATTAGTAGAAATCTTTACAGTTAGCGGTATTGTAAATTCTTTTTTAGAAGGCACATCAAAAGTTTTTGTTACAATAGTAGCCACCTCCATATCGTTAATAAATACATTGAGTTGGTCTGTTTTAAGCGTACCACCAACATCGTTAGGGTTTTTAAAATGAGCATCTGCGCTTAGTGTAAAGGTTTTAAAATTTTTGTCTATAATTTTTACATTTTCAACACCAACAAATTCTGGGTATTCTGTAAACGAACAACTAAATAGCAATAAAAACGTTAGCGATAATAAACTTAATTTTTTAATCATAATTTTTAGATTTTTGTGTAATTTGAAACCGAAATTTAATTGAGATATAATACCTACAAATTTAGTGTACAAAGATACTATTGTTATCCGAAAAATAGAATCCAAAGACGATTCAAAAATTGCAAAAGCCATTCGGTCTGTTTTAATAGAATATGGTGTGCCTAAAGTTGGTACAGCTTATGAAGATGCAGCTTTAGATTGTATGACAGAAACGTATAACGCCCCTAATAAAACCTATTTTGTTGTAGAAAATAATAACGAAATCTTAGGTGGCGCAGGCATTTCTCCTTTAGAAAATTATAATGGCAATGTCTGCGAGCTACAAAAAATGTATTTTACAACAGCCATAAGAGGCAAAGGTTTGGGCAGTAAAATCATGGCAAAATGCTTAGAGTTTGCAAAACAAGCGGGTTTTAAACAGTGCTATTTAGAAACCATGCCTTATATGGACGACGCTCGTAAATTATACAAAAAAGTAGGCTTTAAAAATATAGACAAACCTATGGGGAATACAGGGCATTACTCGTGTACAGTTTGGATGCTTAAAGATTTATAATTTTGAAATTAACAGAACTTAAAACTTTATTTCACAGTCAGTTAGATGCCATTTATGGTAAAGACGAAGTACAAAGTTTCTTTTTTTTGTGTACAGAACAGTTTGTAAAACTACAACGTTTTCAACTCGTCTTACAGCCACAATTTACCATTACTACATCTAAAATAGATCTATTTTTAAAAATATTAGAAGGTTTAAAACATCAAAAGCCAATACAATATTTATTAGGCAAAACCGAGTTTTATGGTTTACCATTTGTAGTAAACAAAAATGTGTTAATACCAAGACCAGAAACAGAAGAATTGGTAGATTTAATTATTAAGTACCATGCAGAACGAAGTGTAGAATCTCAACACCCAACACCCAACACCCTTCACCTAACACCTAACCCCCAACACCCAATAACCATATTAGACATTGGTACAGGTTCTGGTTGTATAGCTATTAGTTTGGCTAAACACATGCCAAATGCTAAAGTCTATGCTTTAGATGTGTCGGAAGAGGCTTTAAAAGTCGCTAAAGAAAACGCTGAATTAAATGCCATAGAAATTGAATTTATTAAGGCAAGCATTTTAGACGATAGCACTTGGGATTTGAGTTTTAAAAATTTGGAGTTTGATGTAATTGTATCCAATCCACCATATGTTCGTAACCTAGAAAAAGCAGAAATACAATCCAATGTTTTAGACCACGAACCTCATTTGGCCTTATTTGTAGAAGACCACAATCCGTTGCTGTTTTACAAAGCAATTACAGATTTTGCTATTACGAGTTTGAAAAAAAACGGATATTTATATTTTGAAATCAATCAGTATCTCGGTAATGAAACAAAAGCGTTGTTAGAAACTGCTAATTTTGAAGCTGTTACGTTGCTTAAAGATTTAAACCGAAATAACAGAATTGTAAAAGGAATTAAAAAATAAGTTTTAATATTATTCTGAAATAAGTGAAGCAACTCAGAAGCGTAATAATAATTAAAAAGATACCTGCCTACGCAGTAAATAAATATGAAAAGTATAGCCGTATTTTGTGGCAGTAGCCAAGGAAATGATAAGCAAATCATTGAAGAATCGTATCAATTAGGAAAAACATTAGCACACCAAAACATAACCTTAGTTTATGGAGCAGCCAAAATTGGCATTATGGGAAAAGTAGCCCAAGGAGTTATTGATCATAAAGGAAAAGTAATAGGCATAATCCCAGTATTTTTAAAAACCAAAGAAATTGTACATACAGAACTTCACGAGCTAATTATTACAGAGAATATGCACAGTCGTAAAGTTGTAATGTACGATAAAAGCGATGGTTTTATAATAATTCCTGGCGGATTTGGCACCATGGATGAGTTTTTTGAAATTACCACTTGGGGACAACTTGGATTGCATACAAAACCCATTGGAATTTTAAACACCAATGGCTATTACGATGCACTTATAGCACAATGCCAACTAATGGTAGAACGTGGATTTTTAAAACAAGAAAACTTAGATGCTGTTGTTATAGACACCACAATAGATGGTTTACTAGAAAAAATGAATACCTACAAACCATTGCCAGCACCAAAATGGTTGAATAAATCTGGACTTTAAAGGATTAACGATTTATGATTTTTGAATTTCGATTTTTGAATATTAGTGTCATTCCAAATGTAATAAAGAATCTCACACTGTTTTTATTGTTATGTTTTTCGTGTAAAAACGCAACCCAAAACTCAGATATAAATATAGAGGAGTTTCAAAAAGAATTAAAAAAAGATATTTTAGCAACTGTTGGTATTTTGCAAACAAATAAGCCATATCTTATAAGTTCAAGGCAATTTAGAGCAACAACTGTATTAACTAACGAGCGTGCCAAAACGCTTCAATTATCAAATGTTTTTAAAACAAAAGATTCGCTCACCAAACTAGGTATAAGCCATCAAATAGATATAAGTAAAAACTTTAAATCGTTTGTTATCCATGCCCACAACGAAAACAAGTTTGTCAATTATAAATTAATAAACTACACCAACGATTTTAAATTTATAGATGAACTAGATGTATCGTATTACGATTTATCAAAAGGCTTAAACACCACAGAAACCTATGTTTTTAACCACAAATTATTTGTATATAATAAAGACACTAAAAAAAAGGTTGCATATAGCTTAAATGAAAACGGAAAATTCTCAAAACAAAACCCTCAACTAAATTTTAATTTTTTAGAATTAAAAGATTATAAATATAAAGACGCGTTTACTGCCAATTTTGAACAACGTGTTGTAAAAGCAAAAAATGGTTTATTAATTAGAGATTCGTTAGGAAATAAAATAGGGAAACTCAACTATTTAGAACCCATTTCGGTATTAAATTATTCAAAAGAAAAACTAAAAGTTTCAGACCAAGGCAAAACCATAATTGGGCGCAAAGCCAAAATAATAATCAGTACAGACGCGCTTAAGCAAAACCAAAATTTCTACATAGAAAAATCTAATATGGGCTATGTTTTTGATGGCTTTTTATTCGATAATTCTGAAAACGAAGACGAAGCTTATCGTTACGAAGGCTTAACAATTAATAAAAATAATTTAGTGCCTTTTAACTTAAAAGAATTATTTAATGTTAAACAGGTTAAGTTAAAAGATTACTTAAATAGAGTTATTAAAACACCAAATATACAAGACGTTACCAAACGTTATAAAAATAATAAGTTGGTTACTATAAAAGCAGAAAACGGTAAACGGATAACATTTAAGGACACCACTTATAATTCAGAATATTCGCCAACAAAAACATTTTCGGTTAGTGAAGATTCAAACTTTAAAGATAGGTTTGTGGTTGGTGCCTCAATGATTTTTTCTTACCAAGAGTTTCAGTTTGTTAGTAAAAAAAATGGTGAAATTTTAGATACATATTCTGGTGGATATCCGCATGTTTCACCCAATAAAGATTATGTTATATCTATAGACTATGATGCAGAATGTCCTAACCAAAGAACATTATTTATAGATAAAATAGTTGATAATAAAATTATTAAAATTGCAGAAATTTATTATCATTTAGAAAATTATGAGCACCTTAATTTTGTGAAAAACACCAATAAAAATGAAGTGTTTTGGTTAAGTGATACGGAGTTTATTATTAAGTTTTGGGGAGCAGAAGAGTGCTATTCAGATTCCGATGATTACTTTTACTACAAATACAAAATTAAACCACATTTCTTAGAAATTTTAAGAAGTTAGTAAATGAAAAGCGGAATCAAATCTGTGAAAATTCGTATAATTTGTGTCAAAAAATTATAGAAAGTAAAGCGAATTATACCAAAGTACATAGTTTTAAGTTTAATTGAGCCAATGAATATTCAACAAAAAATAGAAGCATTACGAGACGAGTTACGTCAGCACAATCACAATTATTACGTTTTAGATAATGCCACAATAAGTGATTATGAGTTTGATGTAAAACTAAAAGAACTTCAAACTTTAGAAGAAAAATATCCAAATTTTTTTGATCCCAACTCCCCAACGCTACGTGTTGGCGGAGCAATTACAAAGAATTTTAAAACAACGGTTCACGATTTTAGAATGTATTCTTTAGACAATTCTTATTCTAAAGAAGATTTATTGGACTGGGAAACCCGAATAAAAAAAATGGTTGATGGTGAGGTAAACTACACCTGCGAGTTAAAATACGACGGCGCATCAATGAATCTTACCTACCAAAACGGAAAATTATTACGAGCCGTAACACGTGGAGACGGTGTACAAGGAGACGATGTTACAGCCAATGTAAAAACCATAAAAACCGTACCGTTGCAATTAAAAGGAGATTACCCAGAGCGTTTTGATATTAGAGGCGAAATTATTTTACCAATTAAAGGATTTTTGCAACTAAACGAAGAACGTATCGCTAATAACGAAGAACCCTACAGAAACCCACGTAATACAGCATCTGGCAGTTTAAAATTACAAGATAGTGCAGAGGCAGCAAAACGACCTTTAGAGTGTTTGCTATATGCTATAAAAGGTAACAATCTCAATATAGCTACACAATTTGAAGGTTTAGAAAAAGCACGTTCTTGGGGTTTTAAAGTACCAAAAGACGCAAAATTGGTAACTTCTATTGCTGCCGTTTTAGACTATGTAGCGTATTGGGATAAAGAACGGTATAATTTGCCTTACGAGATTGATGGGGTAGTAGTAAAAGTGAATAATTTACACCAACAAGACGAGTTGGGTTTTACGGCCAAAGCCCCACGTTGGGCAATGGCTTATAAATTTAAGGCCGAGCAGGTTTCTACACGCTTAAATGAAATTACCTACCAAGTAGGAAGAACTGGCGCCATAACACCAGTTGCCAATTTAGAGCCTGTGGAGTTGGCGGGCACAACCGTAAAACGTGCGTCGTTGCATAATGCCGATCAAATAGAAAAATTAGATATTAGAGTAGGAGATACCGTTTTTGTAGAAAAAGGTGGAGAAATTATACCAAAAATTATTGCTGTAGATGTAAGTAAACGACCAGAACATTCAAACCCAACAGAATATATTTCAAATTGCCCAGAATGCGAAACCGAGCTCATAAGACTAGAAGGAGAAGCCAAGCATTATTGCCCTAATTTTTATGGCTGTCCGACACAGGTGGTTGGTAGAATTCAGCATTACATTTCGCGCAAAGCTATGGATATTGAAGGTTTGGGAGGCGAAACTGTGGCTTTGTTAGTAAAAGAAAATTTAATAAAAAATTACTCAGATTTATATGAATTAACAGTAGAACAAGTGTTGCCGTTAGAACGTATGGCAGAAAAAAGTGCCGAAAATTTAATTAATGGAGTAGAAGCTTCAAAACAAATTCCGTTTGAGCGTGTGTTATTTGCTTTAGGGATTCGTTATGTTGGCGAAACGGTTGCAAAAAAACTAGCAAAGCATTATAAATCTATAGATGCGTTACTATTTGCACCACTTTTAGATTTAGTAACTGTTGACGAAATAGGAGAACGCATTGCCCAAAGTGTGGTAGATTTTTTTGCAATAGAAGACAACCAAAAGATCATATCAAGGTTAAAAAACTTTGGAGTACAATTAGAAATTTCGGCAGAACAACTCGCCAACCAAACCGAAAAATTAAAAGGAAAATCTATTGTAGTTTCGGGAGTATTTGAAACCATATCGCGCAACGCACTTAAAAAACTAATTGAAGATAATGGAGGTAAAGTGTCGTCATCTATATCTTCTAAAACCACTTATTTAGTTGCTGGCGATAAAATGGGACCAAGTAAGCGTACTAAAGCAGAAAATTTGGGTGTTACTATTATTTCTGAAACTGATTTTTTAGCCTTGTTGAGTTAAGTTTTTGGTATAATACTAGCTATTTTTAAGTATTTAGAATCGTTTTGTTCAAACTAAAATTAGGATGCGATGTTAAATTTAAAGGAAAAAAAATGTGCTTGTTTTGTGATTACGCTTATCGGTCTAGTATAAGAAAAGTAGGGCAGTTGTAAGCGATACTTTTCGGATTAAGCTAAAGCCGAATTTTTAAATTTTGTTAATTACCTTTTCTTATTATAATTATACCAAATTTAAAAATTTGGCGACTTGACAAACACACGCAGACCTTTCGATTAGGCACGTTTTGCCCTATTTTTTTATACATTGTTGTGCTTAGTGCTTTATGCCCAATATCTTATCGCTGTAACTATACTTTCTGTATTCCACCTAACAACCTGTTTTGCTCTTGATGAAACTACTGTTGAAACTCTTTCCTTACCTCTTGGGACAACACCAATAATTGGTATACTATTATTTAAAGCCGTATCTAATTCCCATTCCATCCAATCGCTATGAGAAGCATAAATTCCTGCAATTCCCAAAACTACGTCGGAGTTAAGAATTTTCTGTTTCAGCCTTGTTTTAATGTAACTTGCATTTGTAGAATTAATTGGCACGTCAGGTGTTGCTTCTTCAAATGTTACATTAAAATATCCTCTATTTT
>JBMYXP010000041.1:0-15842 GCA_049608525.1 Winogradskyella sp. | reverse complement strand
TGGTACAGAAGTGGTATTATATTCTTTAACCAAATTTGACTTTAATGAAGATTTAGAACAAAAATCTGCTCCCATTTTTATTATTGCTAAACTTTTAGAGCGTCCCAAAAAGTTATTAGCAACACTATTAGTAACCAGCTATTTTATTAATATAGCTGTTGTTTTACTGTTTGAATTCAATAACATTTAAAGAACCTAAATTTGTAACTGGAAAAGCCTTTGCAATCGTTCCTTGAAATATTAACCAATCTATTTTTAATGATTTTCTGTAAGTTTTTATATGTTTCCGTAGATTCGTGATAACCTATTAAAAAAACCCTTCTTCTTCTTTGAGGCATACCATATTCTGCTGCATTAATAACTCTCCATTCTACTGCATAACCTAAATCATTTAAACTTTTAACATCACAGCAAAGTCACGACCTCTTTGTTTGGAAGGTGATTTCAATAACCTATCTACATTTTCTAAAAAAAGATATTTTGGTTTGTTTTTTTTCTCTTCCAAAATTCAGTGAATTGACCACCACAAAACACCTTTTTTCCCTTTTAATCCTCCAGAGTTTTTTAATGTTGTAGCAACGGAATAATCTTGACAAGGAAAACCACCACAAAGTATATCGTGATGTGGAATTTCATTTGTAGGCACGGTTGAAATATCTTTATTTGAATGATTTTCACTCTCAAACCTTGATTCATAAACCATTGAAGCATGTTGAGTTATAGTAGATGACTCCCATTGGTTACTCTAAATGATTTCATAATTTAAATTCTTTAGTTTTGGATAACCCTCTAAACCTATTCTAAATCCGCCTACACCAGCAAATAGTTCAACAACTTTTAGTGCCATAAAATTCTCTGAATTTCCATTTTGGTATAAAAATCTAAATTACCCATTAATACTGTAAAATACTTGTATTGAGTAGAATACTTTTCAACACATGTTTCATATTTAACCATTCATTATTTCCTCAATTTCTTCAACTTCTATTGGTATATTACGCATTAAGTTAAACGGTTCTCCTGTTTTTTGTATTACTACATCATCTTCTAAACGAACACCAAAACCTTCATCTGGAATATAAATACCTGGTTCTACTGTAAAAACCATATTGGCTTGCATTGGCTCGTGCAGCAAACCATAATCGTGTGTGTCTAATCCCATGTGGTGAGACGTGCCGTGCATAAAATATTTTTTGTAAGCTGGCCAATCTGGGTTTTCGTTTTGCACATCGGCTTTATCTATAAGCCCTAAGCCTAAAAGTTCTGATGTCATTAATTTACCAACCTCAACGTGGTATTGTTCCCAAAGTGTCCCTGGAACAAGCATTTTGGTTGCTTCGTTTTTTACCCGATTTACAGCATTATAAACAGCTTTTTGTCTGTCATTGTATTTACCAGAAACAGGTATGGTACGCGTCATATCGCTGGCATAATTGGCATATTCTGCACCTGCATCAATTAATATTAAATCACCTGCCTTACATTGTTGGTTGTTCTCTATATAATGTAATACATTTGCGTTGTTGCCAGACCCAATAATTGGTGTGTAAGCAAAACCTTTTGAGCGGTTATTGAGAAACTCGTGCATAAACTCAGCTTCAATGTTATATTCCCAAATATTTGGTTTTACAAAATTAAGCACACGTCTAAATCCTTTTTCTGTAATATCACAAGCGTTCTGCAATAAGTCTAACTCTATCTGATCTTTTACAGAACGTAATCGCTGCAAAATAGGGTTGCTTTTTGCAACACTATGCGCAGGGTATTTGTTTATTAACCATTTTGTAAAACGGTCTTCGCGCGTTTCGGTTTCTACATTAGCTCTATAATGTTCGTTGGTATTGATATAAACCGTATTGCATTGCGTCATTAACTCAAACATTACCTTTTCCATATCTTGTAACCAATATACAGTTTTTACCCCTGAGGTTTCAAAAGCTTTGTCTTTGGTTAATTTTTCTCCTTCCCAAACGGCAATATGGGCATTGGTTTCTTTTAAGAATAAAATTTCGCGATGCTTGGCTTTTGGAGAATCAGGAAACAATACTAAAATACTTTCTTCTTGATCTACACCACTTAAATAAAAAATATCTCTGTGTTGTGCAAAAGGCATGGTGCTATCTGCGCTAATTGGATAAATATCGTTAGAATTAAAAACAGCTAAACTGCTTGGCTTCATTTGAGCCATAAAGTTTTTTCGGTTTTTTACAAAAAGGCCAGAGTCTATTAAGTCGTATTTCATAAGAAAAAAATTAAGTTTTTATGTTAAAAATGAACGTCATCAGAGTATATATAATACGTTTTAAGGATTGTCGATGCTATTCAAACTAAAAAAATGTATTGGTTTACATAGTTCAAAAATAAACAATCTAAAGCGCAAGCAAAAGCGTAAACATTAAAATAGTATTTTGTTAGCTTTAAGTTATTACTTAACTTCAACCCAGAAAAAAAACCAACCACGATGTTAAATTCAAAATTTCTTTCACTTATTTTTTTTATAAGTTCCGTTTTTGCTGCTGCACAACAACCAGCTACATCTGCTGAAGTTGTAAAGCAAGCTTTAAAGCAAAAACAAGCCATGGCGCAATCGTCATTGGTAAAAAACGTGCCGTTTAAAAATATTGGCCCAACAATTATGAGTGGTCGTGTGGTAGATTTAGCCGTTAACCCAGATATGCCTTCAGAGTTTTACGTGGGTTATGCCTCTGGTGGTGTTTGGCATACAACAAATAATGGCACTACGTTTACTCCTATTTTAGACAGTTCTAACACGCAAAATGTTGGCGCTATTGCTGTGCATTGGCAGAGCAGAACTATATATGTAGGTACAGGCGAAAACAATGCTTCGCGATCATCTTACGCTGGCATAGGAATTTTAAAATCTACCGATAACGGAAAAACTTGGACCAACATGGGGTTAACAGATGCTCATCATTTTGCACCAATTTTAATAGACCCTAATAATGCAGATGTGGTTACGGTTGGTGTTACGGGTCATTTATATTCAGCTAACAATGAACGTGGTATTTATAAAACTACTGATGGCGGAAAAACATGGCAACAAACACTTTTTGTAGATAATATGAGTGGTATTATAGATGTGCAACATAGTCCAGAAAATTACAATGTTATGTTTGCAACCTCATGGACAAAGGATAGAAAAGCATGGAATTTTGTAGGTCATGGAGACAACTCAGCAATTTATAAAAGTATAGATGCTGGTGATACGTGGACTAAAATTTCTACTAAAAACAGTGGTTTCCCTACAGGTAATGGAGTAGGCAGAATTGGTGTTGCTGTATTTAATGACAATATCTTATATGCCATACACGATAGCCAGTTTAGACGACCAAACAGTGCAAAAAAAGACAAAAACAAAGACTTAACAACAGCCGATTTTAAAACCATGTCTAATGCCACTTTTTTAGCATTAGAGGACAAAAAACTAAATAGATTTTTAAAAACAAATGGATTTCAAGAAAAATATAGAGCCGAAAACATAAAGCAAATGATACGCTCTGGTAATGTAAAACCCATTGATTTGGCAAACTATTTAGAAGATGCAAATTCTATGTTGTTTAATACACCTGTTGTAGGTGCAGAAGTTTATAAAAGTAGTGATGGCGGCAAAACATGGAACAAAACCCACAGCGATTATTTAGATGGAATTTACTACAGTTACGGCTACTATTTTGGGCATATCCATGTGTCTCCATTAAATGAAAATGATATTTATATTTACGGTGTACCCATTTTAAAATCGAAAGATGGCGGAAAAACATTTACCGCTATAAATGCTGAAAATGTACATGTAGATCACCACGCACTATGGATAAACCCAAAAAACCCAAAGCATTTAATAAATGGAAACGATGGCGGTGTTAATATTACTTATGATGATGGAAACCATTGGATTAAAAACAATTCTCCTTCCGTTGGGCAATTTTATGCCATTAATGTAGATAACGAAAAACCGTATAATGTGTATGGTGGCTTGCAAGATAATGGGGTTTGGAAAGGTGCACATAATGCCCGCCAAGATAAAAGCTGGCACCAACAAGGTCAGTACCCTTGGCAAAGTATTATGGGTGGCGATGGTATGCAGGTTCAAATAGACAATCGCAACTCAAATATCGTTTACACGGGCTATCAATTTGGAAATTATTTTAGATTAAATCTTGAAACTGATGCGCAAACATACATACAACCAAAACATGTTTTAGGCGAAAATCCATACCGCTTTAATTGGCAAACCCCCATTTTATTATCTCCTCATAATCAAGATATTTTGTATTTAGGTGGTAATAAATTAATGCGCTCTATGAACCAAGGTAACGATTGGGAAGCCATTAGTAATGATTTAACCAATGGCGGTAAAAAAGGTAATGTTGCTTACGGAACGTTAGCCACTATTAGCGAAAGTCCGTTTCAATTTGGATTAATCTATACAGGAAGTGATGACGGAGTTGTTAGCGTTACAAAAAATGCAGGTGGAAATTGGACTAACATTTCTAACGCACTACCAAAAAATTTGTGGGTTAGTAGAGTAATTGCTTCTCAGCACAAAAAAGAACGTGTTTATGTTACTTTAAATGGGTATCGTTTTGACGATTTTAGTGTCTATGTTTATATGAGTGATAACTACGGAGAAACTTGGAAAAATATTAGCTCTAATATCCCAGCATCTCCTGTAAATGTGATTAGAGAAGATCATAAAAACGAAAATATATTGTATTTGGGTACAGATAACGGAGCTTACGTATCTTTTAATAAAGGCCAAAAATGGGACGTGTTTTCTAACGGAATTCCTAATGTTGCGGTACACGATATTGTAATTCAGCCCGAAGCAAACGACTTATTATTGGGTACTCACGGACGAAGCATTTATAAAACCAATATTTCTGCTTTGCAAAACATGAGTACAGATTTGATTTCAAAACCAATGACACTTTTTGAGGTTTCTTCTGTAAAACACTCGAGCCGTTGGGGAAACTCTTGGAGCCAATGGTCTAATGCCTATGAACCCAAAATTAGTATCCAATATTTTAGTAATTCTAGTGGGAAAAAAACTATTAAAATCTTATCAGAAAAAGGAACAGTACTAAACACAATCGCTGTTAATAGTGTTAAAGGTTTTAATTACGCAACCTACAACTTAGATATTACTGAAAGAGGAAAAAAAGCACTACTAAAAGCAAACACAGAAGCAAACATTAACAATACGAGCAACAAAAAGTATTATTTACCAAAAGGGATGTACACCCTACAAATAGACGATGCAAAAACAGAACTACTAATTAACTAACAATTTATTTAATTAAAACCATTCTAAATAAATAACGAAACAGATGTCGCAGTTGTTAAAATGGCAATTGTACGTTATCTTTGTTGTAACTAACTTAAAGATTAGATTTATAATGAGCGGAATTCTTAATTCTTCGATTGGAAGAAAGTTTGCCATGGCACTTTCGGCACTCTTCCTAATGTTTTTCCTTTTACAGCATTTTTCAATTAATATGCTCTCGGTATTTAGCCCAGACACTTTTAATGAAGTTTCGCATTTTATGGGAACAAACCCTTTAGTACAATATGCATTACAACCTGTATTATTAATTGGTGTTATTTTTCATTTTGTAATGGGTTTTATTCTAGAACTAAAAAACAACAAAGCCCGTAAAGTGAGCTATGCCAAAAATAATGGTGGAGCAAATTCATCTTGGATGAGCCGTAACATGATTTGGAGTGGACTAGCCATTCTTGCCTTTATGGTCTTACACTTTATAGATTTTTGGATTCCAGAAATAAACACAAAATATATTGTTGGCGATATGTCTGGTTTGCACAACGGTGAGTTTAGATATTATCATGAATTGGTTGAAAAATTTCATAATCCATTACGCGTAGGCGCTTATGTCATTGCTTTTGTATTCTTAGCATTGCATTTACTACACGGATTTAACTCAGCTTTCCAGTCTGTAGGAGCTAATAACAAATACACTAAAGGATTGAAAACTTTCGGAAAGCTTTACGCTATTTTAATTCCATTAGGTTTTGTAATCATTGCATTATATCACCATCTTTTCAATCATTCTCATTAATACGTATTAAGTATGGCTTTAGATTCTAAAATACCTCAAGGTCCAATTAAAGATAAATGGACAGATTATAAAAACAATATAGACTTAGTAAACCCTGCAAACAAGCGTAACATCGATGTTATTGTAGTTGGTACAGGTTTAGCTGGTGGATCGGCTGCTGCAACTTTAGCAGAGCTTGGCTATAATGTAAAAGCCTTTTGTTTTCAAGATTCCCCAAGACGTGCGCACTCAATTGCAGCACAAGGTGGCATAAATGCAGCAAAAAATTATCAAGGCGATGGCGATTCTACTTACCGTTTATTTTACGATACAGTAAAAGGTGGAGATTACCGCTCGCGTGAAGCAAATGTGTATCGATTAGCTGAGGTTTCTGCAAATATTATCGATCAATGTGTGGCACAAGGTGTTCCTTTTGCGCGTGAATATGGTGGCTTACTAGATAACCGTTCGTTTGGTGGAGTTTTAGTTTCAAGAACATTTTATGCAGCGGGCCAAACAGGGCAACAATTATTATTAGGAGCTTACTCTGCCATGAACCGTCAAATTGGTCGTGGAAAAATCAAAATGTACAATCGTCATGAAATGCTTGACGTTGTAAAAGTAGATGGAAAGGCTAGAGGTATCATAACACGTAATTTAATTACTGGAGAAATTGAACGTCACTCAGCGCATGCCGTAGTTTTAGGAACAGGAGGTTATGGTAACGTCTTTTTCTTATCTACAAACGCAATGGGAAGTAATGTAACAGCAGCTTGGAAAGCACACAAACGTGGTGCTTACTTTGCAAATCCTTGTTATACACAAATTCACCCAACATGTATTCCAGTTTCTGGAGATCATCAGTCTAAATTAACATTGATGTCTGAATCTTTACGAAACGATGGACGTATTTGGGTGCCAAAACACAAAAAAGACGTTGAAGCCATAAAAGCAGGAACATTACTACCAAAAGATTTAGCAGAAGACGATAGAGATTACTATTTAGAACGTCGTTATCCAGCCTTCGGAAACTTAGTACCTCGCGATGTTGCCTCTCGTGCAGCAAAAGAACGTTGCGATGCTGGTTACGGTGTAAACGCAACAGGTGAAGCTGTATTTTTAGATTTCGCATCTGCAATAGAGCGTTACGGAAAAGAAGCTGCACACGTTAAAGGATTAAATGAAAATGATGCGGCCTTAGTAAAATCTTTAGGCCAAGACGTCATCAAAAATAAGTACGGAAACTTATTTCAAATGTATGAGAAGATTGTAGATCAAGATCCATACAATACACCAATGATGATTTACCCAGCAGTTCACTATACAATGGGAGGAGTTTGGGTAGATTATAATTTAATGACCACAGTACCTGGATTATATGCAATTGGTGAAGCAAATTTCTCTGATCATGGCGCAAACAGACTTGGAGCGTCGGCATTAATGCAAGGTTTGGCAGATGGTTATTTTGTATTACCCTATACCATAGGTGATTATCTTTCTAATGATATCCGTACTGGACCAATTTCGACTGATACTAAAGAATTTGAAGATGCTGAAAACGAAGTTAAAAAGACTTTAGATTTCTTTGTTACCAATAAAGGTTCTCATTCTGTAGATTATTTCCATAAGAAATTAGGAAAAATCATGTGGAACAAAGTAGGAATGTCTAGAAATGTAAAAGGACTAACCGAAGCTATTTCTGAAATAAAAGAATTGAGAGAACAATTCTGGAAAGACGTAAAAGTACCTGGTACAAACGAAGAATACAACGAAGAATTAGCAAAAGCTGGTCGTGTTGCAGATTTCTTGGAGTTAGGAGAATTATTCGCTAAAGATGCTTTAAATAGAGAAGAATCTTGTGGTGGACATTTTAGAGAAGACTCTGTTGAGTTAGATGGCGAACAAAAAGGTGAAGCTTTACGTAACGATAAAGATTTTGCTTACGTATCTGCTTGGGAGTATAAAGGAAAACCAAGTGACGCTGTGTTACACAAAGAGGAATTAGAGTTTAAGGATATTGAGTTGAAGCAAAGAAGTTATAAATAATTTTTGAAAGAAAAACTAATCATAAAAAACTTTGGACCGATTAAATCTGTAGATTTAGATTTGGGTAAAATAACTGTGCTTATTGGAGAACAAGCTACAGGTAAAAGTACTATTGCTAAAGTATTGAGTATGTGTAGGTATTTTTCTTATATTATAGATAATAAAAACCCTTTAGTCTATAGAAGTAGATTTATTGAATATGGTTTAGCTGAATGGAATTTAAAAGGATTTGAAAATAAAAACACCTTTATTAGTTATAGAAATAGTGATTATTCTTTTCAAGTGAAAGCAAGTTTAGATGTGAATAATAATTTAGAGTTTTTTACACAAACTTTAATTCCAAAATCAGATGAATTTATTAAATTATTAGAAAAGCTTAAATCTTTTAAAGTTGATAAGCTAATTAATCCAAATATAGAAGATATAGATACTTGGGACCTACCGTATAATTTTTTAACTACTGATGTTAAAAAAGTAATGAGCAATCCTTTTTTCATTCAAACAGAACGTGTATTGCAATCTATTTTTTCATTGGGAAAATCGTCTATTCAAAATTTATCAGATTCATTATTTAATCAATTTGCTCTTTTAGACGGTATTTTTAAAAAATTTAAATCAGAAACAGTTATTGAACCGTTAGACTTAATTTATAAAAATATTAACGGAGTTGCCTATTTTAAAGGAGAAAAAGATAAAGAGTTTTATAAGTTGTCTCAAGGTGCTAGTGGCTACCAATCTGCTATCCCAATCGTTTTAGCAGTAAAAAACTATACTGAATTTGAACATAGAAAAAGAACATTTATTGTAGAAGAACCAGAGATAAATCTTTTTCCTAGCACGCAAAAAAGATTACTACAATTTTTTGTTGAAAATATAAATATCAATAAACATTCATTTTTAATCCCAACGCATAGTCCTTATTTTTTATCTGCAATCAATGATTTATTATTAGCTCATAAAAGAGGGCAAATAAACGAAAAAGAAACAAGTGATATTATAGAAAAAGACTTTTGGTTAGACTCAAAAGACTTGAGTGTTTATCAACTTATAGATGGAAAAAGGTTAAATGTTTTTAATAAGGAAACAGGATTAATTAGTGACAATATTATTGATGATGTATCTGATAAAATGAATGAGGAATTTGAAAAATTATTAGATATAGAATGATAGTTTCTCAATTAGATAAAAATTGCTTGTATCCTTTAAAAGAAGGGAATCATTATATTTATGATAATCATTTAGAACACAAACCAAGAATTGTTAAAAAAGACGATAAATGGAACCTTGAAATAGTTAATAATTCAGAAGAATTGGTTAATTTTTTTCAAAATGATGCTTGTTTGATGACATTAAACGATTTAAAAAAATGTGACTGGCTTTTAATTTTTAAAAACAGTTTTTATTTTATTGAAGCAAAAGATGTAGGTAATGTCTCAAGAAAAAAAGAAGAAAGACAATCTGCAATAGCGAAATTTGATGATACAATTCCGTTTTATTTAGCAAAATATCCTTTTTTATCTTCAATGAAATTATTTGCAATAATGAATTTTAGGAGTAAGAAGAATAGTCGAGTTGTTATGACTGGAGATCAGGATAGAAGAGAATATTTTAAAGAAAAACATAAAGTAAAATATTCTGAAACAAATTATTTAGAATTTAATTAAAAGTTATGAATCTTACGTTAAAAATTTGGCGTCAAAAAAACGCAAGTGATAAAGGAAAAATGGTCGACTATAAAGTCAGCGATATTTCACCAGATATGTCTTTCCTTGAAATGTTAGACGTTTTAAACGAACAATTAGTAAATAAAGACGAACAACCTGTAGCTTTCGATCACGATTGTAGAGAAGGAATCTGCGGCATGTGTTCACTTTATATTAATGGAGAAGCTCATGGACCAGATCGTGGTGTAACGACCTGTCAATTACACATGCGTATGTTTAATGATGGAGACACTATTACTATTGAGCCATTTAGAGCAACCGCATTTCCTGTTATAAAAGATTTAATTGTAGATAGAAGTTCTTTTGACCGCATACAACATGCAGGCGGATTTATTTCGGTAAACACCTCTGGTAACACCATAGATGCCAACGCAATACCGGTAAACAAACACGATGCAGATACAGCTTTTGAAGCTGCAACTTGTATTGGTTGCGGTGCTTGTGTAGCAAGTTGTAAAAACTCTTCTGCTATGCTATTTGTTGGTGCAAAAGTCTCTCAATTTGCTTTACTACCTCAAGGACAAGTTGAAGCCACGGATAGAGTTTTAAATATGGTAAAACAAATGGACGACGAAGGTTTTGGTAACTGTACAAATACTGGAGCTTGTGAGGTAGAATGCCCAAAAGGTATTTCTCTTGAAAACATTGCACGTATGAACCGTGAGTATTTATCTGCGAGTTTAAAAGGTTAAAAAAATCTACGAAAGTAGAAATTTCAAAATATTAAAATCCCAATCGACATTACCGTTTGGGATTTTTACTTTTATTATATTTTAAGTCCAAAAAATACTATGCAAAACCCAAATACATTTTATAAAGAACAGTTAGAATTAAATCAAATTGAAGCAAAACGTTTGTTTAAGCAAATGAGCCTATTAAGTCTATTACGGCTTGCTGTTTTTGTATTAACTGTATTTTGTATTTATATCACTTTTAATCAATGGCAAATTGCTGCTGGTTCTGCTATTTTAGGTAGTGCAATTTTTTTGTTTTTATTATCAAAATATACAGATTTAAAATCTCGGAGAGCACAACACAAAAGGCTCGTACTTATTAATGAAGATGAACTTAAAATTGGAAAAGGCGACTTTCACAATAGAGCAGATGGTTCTCAATTTCAAAATTCAAAACATTATTACAGTTTAGACATCGATTTGTTTGGCAAAGGGTCTTTCTTTCAATTTATGAACAGAACCACCATAAAAGAAGGCACAGAAAAGCTAACCGATTTTTTACTTTCTAATACCATTTCAAGTATTAAAACTAGACAAACTGCTATAAAAGAATTAGCCGCTTTGCCAGAGTGGAGACAACAATACTCAGCAATTGCGCAAGGTGTAAAAGTAGAACATTCTGCAAATGCAATTATAAAATGGTTAAAGGAATACAAACCCTTTTTAAACTCAACGTTGTATTGGTTTACAATTGCATTTAGTTTTGCTTCAATTACAATTTTAGTATTAGGAGTAACTGAAGTCATTTCAATTGCTTTAATAGGCTATTGGTTATTATTAGGCTTGGGGCTTACAGCAGCGTACTTAAAGCGTATTAATGGTATTTCTCAAAATACATCAAAAGCAAAAGATACCTTTAAGCAATACGCATTATTATTAGAATGTATAGAAAACACCAATTTTAAGTCTGAATTACTTAAAGAACAACAACAGAAAATACAGTCTAAAAACTTAAAAGCGTCTCAATTATTTTCAAAATTTTCAAAAGCCTTAGATGCTTTAGATAATAGAAATAATTTAATTTCCGCAATTTTTGGTAACGGTCTTTTGCTTTGGGACATTAGGCAAACCTACCATGTTGAACAATGGATAACCAAATATGGTGCTAAAGTTGGCGATTGGTTTGAGGTTGTTACCTTTTTTGATGCGTATAACAGTTTAGGCAACTTTGCATTTAATCACCAAGCGTTTAGTTATCCAGAAATTATATCGGCATCAAAAACCATTTTGGCGGAAGCCTTGGGACACCCATTATTAAACGCACAAAAACGTATTGATAGTGATTTAAACTTAGAAAACGAACAATTTTTAATCGTAACTGGCGCCAATATGGCTGGTAAAAGCACGTTTTTAAGAACCGTTGCACTACATATTGTTATGGCAAATATTGGCTTACCTGTTTGTACTAAAAAAAGCAAATACAAGCCTATTAAATTAATTACAAGTATGCGTACCACCGATTCATTAACCGATGACAGTTCGTACTTCTTTAGTGAATTAACCCGATTAAAATTTATAGTTGACACTGTAAGCAAAGACACAAATTATTTCATCATTTTAGATGAAATCTTAAAAGGCACAAACAGTACAGACAAAGCCATTGGCTCTCGCAAATTTGTAGAAAAATTAGTAAAACTTAATGCTACAGGCATTATTGCTACACACGACTTAAGTCTTACAGAAATTGAAACCGAATTAGACGCTGTAAAAAACTATTATTTTGATGCCCAAATTATAAACGACGAACTCTATTTTGATTACAAACTAAAACAAGGAGTTTGCCAAAACATGAATGCAAGTTTCCTGTTAAAGAAAATGGAAATTATTTAGTGTGTTGTTTTAAATTAAAGAAAATAAGTGGCTTATTTATTTTGCTAATGTTGTAATTTTATCGTGTATTTTGGTTTGTTTACCACTATTCCATGCGGTTAAAATATCGGTAGCTACATGTGCACCGCTACCACAAGCCATAGCAAATTGGCTTCTCCAACCTGCCAAAGTACCCGCAACATATAAGTTGTCTTTAATAAGATGATTGGTGTTTTTTAACCAAATTCTATCTTTTTCTTTTGCAGCTCTTGGGTGCGGCTCTATGTAAGCATCTAAACCCTTAATTGTCATTAAATTAGTGTAGCCAACTGCAATAACAACCACTTTAGATTTGTAGGTATTTTTATTTGTGGCTACCAAAAAACCGTCTGTATGGTTTTCTAAAGCACAGACTTTTTCATTTTCAATTTGGGCAACATGAGGATAAATGTCTAAAAGTTGCTGTTTTCCGTCTTTCAAAATAGTGCTTCCTAATGTGCCTGGTTGCAAGCCTAAAACGTTATTAAAAAGTGCGTTTTGCAAATGCGATGTTTTTTGGTGTGTAATAATACCAATAGTTTTATCTTTTGCAAAAAGTTTATCTTTTGCCGAACCCAAAACTAACGCACAAGATAAGCCCGCAGCTCCACCACCAATTATTAAAACATCAAAAGTCATTAGCGTTGTTTTTGTAGTCTTTCTATTTTTTTAGAAATTCTTAATATTTGAAGCAAAATTATAGCACAAAATGAAGCTATTATAGTAATGACAGCTATAAAACTCTCCCCTTCTAAAACGGCATTAAAGTTTAGTTTAGTTGTATTAAAACCAATTAATACAAGTGCAATAAGTGTTAGTATAAGTGTAAAAATCTTCATAATAAAATATGGTGTTAAATAAAAAGTTCTTTAATGTTATGCGCAAATAATTTTACTGCAATAGCTAACAAAATTACACCAAAAACTTTTCTTATAATTTGAATACCATTTTTACCCAAAAAACGCTCCATTTTAGATGATGTTTTTAGCACCAAATAAATAACGGCTACATTACATATTACAGCAACAATAATATTCTCAATCTCAAACTCGGCACGTAAAGACAAAAGCGTTGTTAAACTTCCTGGACCTGCAATTAATGGAAATGCTAACGGAAAAACAGAAGCCGTAAGCGGGTTCGTCTCTTCGTCCTTATAAAGTGTAATACCCAAAATCATTTCTAGAGCAATAAAGAAAATAATAAATGCACCAGCAACTGCAAATGAATTAACATCTATACCTATAAGACTTAAAAGGCTTTTACCCAAGTATAAAAAAAGAATCATTATTACACCTGCAATTATTGATGCCTTTTCACTTTGAATATGCCCAACTTTTTTTCGTAAATCTATTATAATTGGTATGTTACCAACAATATCTATTACAGCAAAAAGCACCATAAACGCTGTAAAAATCTCTTTAAAATTAAACTCCATTACACTCTTTTTTTATTTTGGGCGCAAAGATGCGACTTTATAACAGATTTTCAATATTAAATAACTGTAAAGTTTCTTATTTTTACCAGATGTTTCAGCTCGGAAAAACCCTAATATCAGAAGATATAATTGAAAAAGATTTTATCTGTAACCTATCTGCTTGCAAAGGCGCTTGTTGTATCGCTGGCGATGCTGGTGCACCTTTAGAAAAAGAAGAAGCACAAATCCTTAAAGACATTTACCCAAAAGTAAAACCCTTTTTACGAAAAGAAGGTATTAAAGTTATTGAGGAGCAAGGCACATCTGTTACTACCGTTTTTGGAGAATTAGAAACACCTCTTATTAACGGTGAAGATTGTGCTTATGTTATCTTTGACGAAAAAAACACGGCACTTTGCGGCATAGAAGAAGCGTACAACCAAGGAGAAATCTCTTGGAAAAAACCCGTGTCTTGTCATTTATACCCAATTAGAGTTAAAGACTATTCAGAATTTTCTGCTGTTAATTACGACAAATGGGACATTTGCGATGCTGCTTGCTCACTTGGTAAAGAACTGCAAATTCCTATTTATAAATTTGTGA
The DNA here is from genome assembly GCA_049608525.1 of Winogradskyella sp. Taxonomy (GTDB): domain Bacteria; phylum Bacteroidota; class Bacteroidia; order Flavobacteriales; family Flavobacteriaceae; genus Winogradskyella. Next base: position 1,396 of record JBMYXP010000041.1, on the reverse strand, counting down.
AAGAAGCGCTTATTAGAAAATTTGGAGAAGATTGGTATGCTGAGTTAGAAGATGTCGCAAAAAAAGAGTTTAATAACTAATTTTACAACTCAATTTACTTCACTTTTTTATCTCATTCTGTTGCTGTATTCTCACTAACCCAATAGCCTATAAACACACTTGCTAAGAGGTGTTTTAACACAATATTTCTTAAAAATTATAACTATAATTATATTTATAATTTACTGACACAAAGGCTTTTAAATGTAATTATTTGATTACTAACACCTAACACTTACTTTGCGTATTTGTTAAAAACTTGTTGAAAAGGTTTCTACTAAAACACTAAAATAAACCAATCCTTTTTACATCTTTGTAAGGCTAAAGCCCTATCTAAATTTGGGGTTATTAAATTTTCATTAAAACGTCCAAAAATGTCTCAAGAAATAGAACCCATTTTAGCAGAAAACAAAGATAGATTTGTAATTTTTCCTATTCAGCATCACGATTTATGGGAATGGTATAAAAAATCTGAAGCCAGTATGTGGACGGCAGAAGAGATCGATTTACACCAAGACATTACAGATTGGACCACAAAATTAAATGATGACGAACGTTACTTTATAAAACATGTACTCGCTTTTTTTGCAGCTAGCGATGGTATAGTCAATGAAAATTTAGCTGAAAATTTTGTAAGTGAAGTTCAATATAGCGAAGCAAAGTTTTTCTATGGTTTTCAGATTATGATGGAAAACATACATAGCGAAACGTATTCGTTACTTATTGATACTTATGTAAAAGACGAAAAGGAAAAAGCAAATCTGTTTAATGCTATTGAAACATTTCCTGCTATAAAGAAAAAAGCAGATTGGGCTTTAAAATGGATAGAATCTCCAAGTTTTGCAGAGCGTTTAATTGCATTTGCAGCAGTAGAAGGCATTTTCTTTTCGGGGTCATTCTGTTCTATTTTCTGGTTAAAAAAGCGTGGTTTAATGCCTGGTTTAACGTTTTCAAACGAGTTAATCTCTAGAGACGAAGGTATGCACTGCGATTTTGCGGTTCATCTACATGAGCATCACTTAATAAACAAAGTGCCAAAAACACGTATTAAAGAAATTATCGTTGATGCTTTAAATATAGAAAGGGAGTTTATTACCGAGTCGCTTCCTGCAAGTTTAATAGGTATGAATGCCAACTTAATGTCTCAGTATTTAGAGTTTGTAACCGATGGACTTTTAGACGATCTAGGTTGCGACAAAGTGTATAACACCGCTAATCCATTCGATTTTATGGATATGATATCGCTTCAAGGTAAAACTAATTTCTTCGAAAAAAGAGTTGGAGATTACCAAAAAGCGGGTGTGTTAAACAAAGACGATAACGAAGAGGATAAATACAATATGGATATGGATTTTTA
>JBMYXP010000040.1:0-15853 GCA_049608525.1 Winogradskyella sp. | reverse complement strand
GAAACTATTAATAAAATGGATGTTTCGCATTTAAATTTCTTTTGCTCGCACGGCTCAGTTGACCAAGTTATTCCTGTAGATTGGGCAAAAAAAGCACCTGTATTTTTAAAAACACTTGGTATAAATCACAACTATTCAGAATACCCCGTTGGCCACGGAGTTGCTCCACAAAATTTTTATGATTTAAAGGCTTGGTTGATTGAACGGGTTTAATTGGCTTTTGGATATAAAAAATATTCAACTAACTTATATTTTAATTCATTATTTTCATCAATTTCGTACGTTAAAAATACTTCACCCCAATATTCGCCATCTGTAAAGTTGGCAATAATCCATTTGTGGTTTAGTATTTTAATTTTATTTATTACAAGTTTAGAGTTGGTCATAGAGACAAAAGGTACAATAGGGTGATCTTCGCCTTGGTAATTATTGGTATTAAGCAACCCATCTATGATTTTTGGTATTAATTCTTCCGTATTAAAACCACGATTTTCAAAATAAGTTAAAGCCTCTTCATTGTTATCTATATTAAAATAGTTGAGTTCAAAATTTTTATCTTCAAGCTCGGAGATACGTGTTTTATTCTCCTTATGTTTTGTTTTATAACTTGTTATATCTTTTTCATACTTATCTAAAATATGTTTTGAATTGGCATATTGAAAAACAACCAATAGCAAGGTAAAAATAAACAGGTACATAAAAATTCTACTTTTCATCTTTAAAAATTTTCTAGGATATTATATAGTGATTTGTAAATTGTCGTAGGCTAAAAAAATGTTTTTTGGTAAACGTTGTTGTACATCATCATGAAAACCTAACAAATGGCTAATATGTGTTAAATACGCTTTTTTTGGCTTAACAATTTTAATAAAATTTAAGGCTTCCTCTAAATTAAAGTGCGAAATATGCGGCTCTATTCGTAACGCATTAATGACTAAAACGTCTAAATTTTGAAGTTTATTTATCTCTTCTTCATTTATAGTTTTAATGTCGGTTAAGTAAGCAAAATTTTTAAAACGAAACCCAAAAACTTGAAGTTTGTAATGCAACCCGTCAATAGGTATAACCTCAATGTTGCCTGCTAAAAAAGGTTGATTAATTAGTTCGGTTTTAATAACATTTGGTACACCAGGATATTTGTTTTCTGTGTCAAAAATATAATCGAATCGTTTTTCTAAAGATTGAAACACACGCTTATGTGCAAACAGCGGAATTGCACCTTGACGAAAATAAAAAGGCCTAATATCATCTAATCCCATGGTGTGGTCTGCATGCTCGTGTGTAAAGAGAATACCATCAATTTTAGAAACCTTTGCATTTAGCATTTGCTGCCTAAAATCTGGCCCACAATCTATAACAAAACTATAAGTATCCCACTCTACTAAAACCGAAACACGAAGTCTTTTATCTTTTGGATTTTTGCTTAAACAAACCTTATGATTACTTCCTATTATAGGAATACCTTGAGATGTGCCTGTGCCTAAAAAAGTAACTTTCAATAGTGATATATTTAGAACAAAAATAGACTTATTTTTTTGTTTGCAATAGTAAATCTATACCTTTGCTAAAACGATTTAATCTAAGTTAAAATGGAAGAAATAACGTACAATGGAGATATGGAATTTGAAAACATTCCGTCTCTTAAAGATAAAGCTTTACGTATCAACTTAAATGCAGATATTTACGGCACATTTTCTGAAATTGGCGCTGGGCAAGAAACTGTACGTCAATTCTTTAGAGCTGGTGGAGCTTCTGGCACAATTGCAAAAGCTATGTCTGCGTACGATAAAGACTTTAGTGATGCTATTTACGGTATTGAAAACGATAAGCGTTATGTTACTGAAGCCAGACTTAGAAAAATGCTAAACCATGAAGTTAATTTAACTGAAGAACGTATAACGAGAGATAAGCACCCAAACAAAATTTTCTTTTCTTACGCAAATACTGTTGCTACCATTGATTTTGCAAAGAAATATAAAGGCCACGGTTGGGTTGGTATTAAATACCAAGTAGAACCAGATGGCGATTATAATGAAATTGTTTTGCACATTCGTTTTAAAGAAACCGATGCACGTTTACAGCAAGAAACACTTGGCAAATTAGGGACTAACTTAATTTATGGCGCATTTTATAAATACAATAAACCACGTAAATTATTACGTTATTTGTACGATCATTTAGATAAAGACCAGTTAGAGATTGATACAATTAATTTTTCGGGTCCTGTTTTTGCAAATGTTGACAATCGCTTAATGAGTTTACAACTGGTAAAAAATGAAATGACTGATGCTGTAATGTTTGCACCAGACGGAAATAATGTTTTGCCTGCTCGTGTACTTTACAAGAAAAATATTTTAACACTTAGAGGTAGTTTTAGACCTGTAACTAAAGTAAACATGGACATGTTTGAGAAATCTTACGACATGTTTATTAAAGAAAATAAAGTTGATAAAGACAAAACGCAAGTTATTTTTGAAATTACCTTATCTAATTTACGTGCCGAAGGAGAAATTGATGAGCAAGACTTTATGGACCGTGCCAAATTATTATGCTCTTTAGGGCAAACGGTGTTAATTTCAAACTTTAAAGAATATTATAAACTTGTAGAATATTTTTCTCAATATACTAAAGCAAGAATGGGCTTAGCCATGGGAGTAAATAATCTTGTTGATATTTTTGACGAAAAATATTACCGCCATTTAAGCGGTGGTATATTAGAAGCTTTTGGTAAGTTATTCTACAAAGATTTGCGTGTATATCTTTACCCTGTAGAAAATAAAGATGGCAGCTTATCTACTAGCCAAGATCTAAAAGTACACCCACGTATGAAAGAGCTTTATAAGTTCTTTAAATACAATGGTAAAGTTGTTGACATTGCAGATTATAACTCTGATAATCTTTCTGTATTTTCTCGTACTGTCCTTAAAATGATTAGTAAAGGTGATGCAGGCTGGGAAAAAATGTTGCCAGAAGGTGTTGCAAAATTAATTAAAGAAAAATCTCTATTTGGGTACGAATCTGAGGAGGTAATGCACAAAAATTAAGGTAAATAATAGATATTATAAATAAAGCGACCAAATGGTCGCTTTATTTATTTAAAAACCTAAACAAATTAATCTGTTAATATCTGCTCTGTATGTGCTTTAGTTTTAACCTTAGCTATAATGGTTTCTATAATACCGTTTTCATCAATAACAAAGGTAGTTCTATGGATACCGTCGTAAGTTTTACCCATAAACTTTTTTGGTCCCCAAACACCAAAAGCCTCAATAACTGCTTTATCTTCATCTGCTAGTAATGGGTATTGAAATCCGTATTTAGTTTTAAAGTTTAATTGCCGTTTTGCACTATCTGCACTAACACCCAAAATGTTATAACCTTGTGTTTTAAAACGCTCATAATTATCGTTTAGATTACAAGCTTCTGCTGTACAACCTGGTGTACTAGCTTTAGGGTAAAAGAAAACTACTAACTTTTCACCTTTATAATCTGATAAAGTAATGGTTTGTCCTTGTTCGTCTTTTGCAGAAAAATTTGGAGCCTTATCTCCTACTTTTAAGTGTGTCATATTGTTTAAATTTGTCTTTCTGTAAAAATACAAATGAATGACCAAAAAAGAAAAAGTAAACTTTGTAATAAATACATTACATAAACTTTACCCAGAAATACCCATTCCGTTAGATCATAAAGATCCGTACACACTTTTAATTGCCGTATTACTATCTGCACAAAGTACCGATGTACGTGTTAATAAAATTACCCCATTACTTTTTGCACGTGCAGATAATCCGTATGACATGATAAAACTTAGTATTGAAGAGATAAGAGAACTTATAAAACCCGTAGGTTTATCGCCAATGAAAAGCAAAGGTATTTATGGTTTATCTCATATTTTAATTGATAAGCACAACGGTAAAGTTCCTAAAACTTACGAAGCTTTAGAAGCATTACCAGCTGTTGGTCATAAAACTGCTGCCGTTGTGTTATCGCAAGCTTTTGGCATACCTGCTTTTCCTGTAGATACGCATATTCATCGGTTAATGTACCGTTGGAATTTAACTAATGGTAAAAACGTAGTACAAACCGAAAAAGATGCCAAACGTTTATTCCCAGAAGACCTCTGGAATGATTTACACCTTCAAATTATTTGGTATGGCAGAGAATATTCGCCTGCTCGTGGTTGGGATTTAGATGCAGATATAATTACTAAAACTATTGGTAGGAAATCGGTTTTAAATGATTATTTTAAAAATAAAAAATGATATGGTATAATTATTGATTTTACACAAAAAACTAATCAATAAAATGAAAAAATCTATTCTCTTAATAATCTTTATGGTTGCAACCTCTTGTATTCCTGTTAAAATTGCACCAAAATTTAAGCATCAAGATTATAAGGTGATGCAGGCCAAAAAATTTAAACGAAAACTACCAAGAGAAACGGCTTTTATATTTAAAGACCCAAAAAATGCTAATGATTTTTATTATTATATCAATAAAAAATATAATCTAAATAATACTTATGTGGGATTAAACAATCCTTTTCAGCTTAATGGTAAAACATTTTATATATCGTATAGAGAAGTAGAACATACAGATAAAACAGCCAATATAGGCTTAATATTAACCGATTTAGTACTAAGAGAAAAAACAGGAGTAACGTTGTTTAACAACCATTATTCTAGCAGAAAAGGACACTGGTACATTTTACTAACAGTTTACGATGACGATGTAAAAAATTGTTTGTTAGACAACCACCCTAACCGTTTAGAAATTCTGCAATACCTAAAAAATTTAAAGCACGAGTATCTTACTACTCAAAATTACGAAGCCCTTTTGTTTAGAAAAAAATCCTGATTCGTTAAAATTAGGATTTAAAAAAATTAATTAAGAAGTGCTTCAAACTTCATTTTATTATAATCTATAACACGTAAAGCCTTAGAATAATTTAAAAGGAAACTAATAGTTTCTGGCTTTGGGGTTTGGTTAACATTTTTGGGGTTTTTCTTAGAGTAAATTTTTGCCATATTAATGTTTTATAGTTTCAATTACTAGTAAAACGCAGCTAAATTTACTTTATTGTATTAGTTTGTTAAAACTATATTATGGTCATCAATAACTTTGCGCATATTAATAAGTGCATAGCGCATTCTTCCTAAAGCTGTATTAATACTAACACCTGTACGTTCAGAGATTTCCTTAAAACTCATATCTTGGTACATTCGCATTAATAATACTTGTTTTTGGTCTTTGGGTAACTCTTCAATAACACGTCTTACATCTGCTTCTACTTGGTCTTTAATAAGGTTTTTTTCTGCGTTTAGACTTGCGTCGCTTAACACTGAAAAAATACTAAAATCACCAGCATTCTGAAACTTAGGCATACGGCTATTTCTTCTAAAATGATCAATCACTAAATTGTGTGCAATACGCATTACCCATGGTAAAAATTTACCTTCTTCATTATACTTACCTTTTTTAAGGGTTTTTATCACTTTAATAAATGTATCTTGAAACACATCTTCAGTAATAGTTCTATCATATACTTTAGAATAAATAAAACCGTAAATTTTCTGCTTATGCCTTTCTATTAATATTGAAAGTGCATTTTCGTCTCCTTTAATGTAATTACTGACCAACGTTGCGTCTTGTATAAGTTCTTTTTTCATAATACTACTTTATAGCTAGAAATTGCTTTCTAAAAATTTGGGGTTAAGCTGTTTTAAAGTAATATTATAATATACGCAATTGTTTTTTGTGTGAATATGCTTCAAATAAACAACAAACATTCCTAAAAAACAAAAAATAGTAGCAAACTTTAACATTTAATGTTACAATATCCATAATCTACACAAAAGTATAACGATTAAAAACGACAGGTTTAAAAAGTAATACCGCTCATTATTTAAAACAATTGTAGTACTTATTTTCAATAATAATGGGTGTAAATACTATAAACTTCAAAAATTAAAAATCGCCAATCATCAGTATCTAATATAATAGTATCTTTGCCGTTTTATACTTTCAAAATTACAAATGAATACTACTAATATAGACGTCAACCCAAAGGAAAACATCATTATAAAAGGAGCAAAACTTCATAATTTAAAAAATATTGATGTTGTTATTCCGAGAAATAAATTAGTAGTTGTAACAGGGTTGTCTGGCTCGGGTAAATCTAGTTTAGCTTTTGATACGTTGTATGCAGAAGGGCAGCGACGTTATGTAGAAAGCCTAAGTAGTTATGCACGTCAGTTTTTAGGCAGATTAAACAAACCCAAAGTAGATTATATAAAAGGTATTGCACCCGCAATTGCCATTGAGCAAAAAGTAAACTCTACCAATCCAAGATCTACCGTTGGTACAACTACCGAAATATATGATTACTTAAAATTATTATTTGCCAGAATAGGAAAAACATACTCACCAATTTCTGGTAATGAAGTAAAAAAACACAGCGTTGCAGATGTTTTAAAACATATTAAATCTTTTGAAGACCGCACTAAATTATTACTCTTATCTCCTATTGAGCTTGAAGAAGGCAGAACAATTGAAAACAAATTACAAACATTACAACAACAAGGTTATGCCCGTATAAAAGTAAAAAACGAAGTTGTAAGAATTGACGAGGCTTTAAAAACAAACCTAAAGTCGGCAAAGGATTTGTTTTTAGTTGTAGATAGAATTGTTTTTAAAAACGACGAAGATTTTATAAACCGATTAGCAGATGCTATAGAAACTGCTTTTTTTGAAGGGCTTGGCACTTGTATTATAGAGTCGCTTGCAGATAAAAAGCAAAAAATATTCAATACTAAATTTGAATTAGATGGCATGGATTTTTTAGAACCCAATGCGCATCTATTTAGCTTTAACAACCCGTATGGAGCTTGCCCTAAATGTGAAGGTTACGGAGATGTTATTGGTATAGATACCGATTTAGTAATCCCAAATACGGCACTTTCTGTTTATGAAAACGCAATTTTTCCTTGGAGAGGAGAAAGTATGTGTTTTTACAGAGATCAGTTGGTTAATAATTCGCATAAATTTAATTTTCCTATACACAAGCCCTATTTTCAACTAAGCGAAGAGCACAAAGCACTAGTTTGGTCTGGTAATCAATACTTTGAAGGTTTAGATGTTTTTTTTGCAGAGCTAGAATCTAAGGCTTATAAAATTCAGAATAGAGTTATGTTATCCCGCTATCGCGGTAAAACAAAGTGTAGTGTCTGTAAAGGTAAACGCTTACGGATTGAGGCTAATTATGTAAAAATTAATGAGGCTACAATTACAGATTTAGTAGATTTGCCCATAAATGAATTACTACCATTTTTTAAAAATTTAAAGCTCAATGCACACGATGCTACAATAGCCAAACGTTTATTAACAGAAATAAACACACGTTTAGAGTTTTTATTAAACGTAGGCTTAGAGTATTTAACCTTAAACCGAAAATCGAACACACTTTCTGGCGGTGAAAGCCAGCGAATTAATTTAGCCACCTCATTAGGCAGTAGCTTGGTAGGCTCAATGTACATTTTAGACGAACCCAGTATTGGGTTACACCCAAAAGATACCAAACGCTTAATTAACGTTTTAAAATCTTTAAGAGATTTAGGAAATACAGTTATTGTAGTTGAGCACGATGAAGATATAATGAAAGCTGCCGATGCCATAATAGATATAGGACCAGAAGCAGGCACATTTGGCGGAGAGGTTGTTGCTGTTGGCGATTTTAAGAGTATTTTAGCCTCAAATACATTAACCGCTAAATATCTTAATGGGCAGTTAGAAATTAAAGTGCCTAAAAAACGAAGAACCTCTAAGTATAAAATTGATATTGTTGGTGCACGAGAAAATAACTTAAAAAATATTGATGTTACATTTCCTTTAGAAATGCTTACCGTTATTACTGGTGTTTCTGGTAGCGGAAAAAGTACTTTGGTTAAAAAGATTTTATACCCTTCTATACAAAAAAAATTAACAGGTTTTGGAGATAAAGCGGGGCAGTTTACAGAAATGAAAGGTAACTATAGTATTATAAATCATGTAGAATTTGTAGATCAAAACCCTATTGGGCGTTCGTCGCGATCCAACCCCGTTACTTATGTTAAAGCTTATGATGATATCCGTGCTTTATTTGCCGCACAAAAGTTAAGCAAAATAAGAAACTACCAAGCCAAACACTTTAGTTTTAATGTAGAAGGCGGACGCTGCGAAACCTGTAAGGGCGAAGGAGAAGTTACTATAGAGATGCAGTTTATGGCAGATGTGCATTTAACCTGCGATACGTGTAACGGCAAACGCTTTAAAAAAGAAGTCTTAGAGGTTAAGTTTGAAGGTAAATCTATTGACGATATTTTAAATGCCACAATAGATAATGCTATAGATTTCTTTACCACACACCAACAGACAAAAATTCAAAATAAATTACAACCCTTGCAAGATGTTGGTTTGGGCTATGTTACGTTAGGGCAATCCTCTTCTACCCTTTCTGGCGGTGAAGCCCAACGTATTAAGTTAGCAACGTTTCTTGGAAAAGGCAGCAAAAGTAATAATGCACTATTTATCTTTGATGAACCCACAACGGGTTTACATTTTCATGATATTCAAAAATTATTAACTTCATTTCAAGCTTTAATAGCAAAAGGACATTCTATTATTGTCATTGAGCACAACATAGACTTAATAAAATGTGCCGATTATATTATAGATTTAGGCCCTGAAGGCGGAAAAAATGGTGGAAAATTAGTAGCTAATGGTACACCAGAAGAGCTAGTAAAGCAAAAAAAATCTGTAACTGGTAACTACTTGAAAGATAAATTATAGAAAAATGAAATTGCCTAAAGGTTTTTATAAAGAAGTCGTAGAGGCTAAAGCAACTCTTAATGCTACAGATTTTAACGAAATACCTTTAAAAAAGCGTATATCTACAACACCACTAAATTCTGGTGGAGCAAGTTTTAAAACACATATACTTATTAAAAAATCGAACTCAAAATTAGTTTACAAACCTTCAGTAGGTATTGCTTTATTTTGTTTTATATTTTTAGTAGTAGGTCTAACTGTTCTTTTTTTTGGTAGCTATACTTTTATGACTACTGAAAATAAATATGAAGATTTCCCGATTTGGTTTGTAATCATTTTTGGAGGTATTTTCACTTTTGCAGGATCGTTTATGTTTTACTACAATTACAAGCCAAGAGTTTTCGACAAGCAATTAGGCATGTATTACAAAGCCTATAAAGTGAGTTTGCATAAAACTACTATTTCTAAATTTAATTCTCAAATATCGCTTAAATCGATTATTGCTATTCAAATTATTGGAGAAACTATAACAAGTGATGATAGTAGCTACAATAGCTTTGAGTTGAACTTAGTTACTGTTAAAGGAAAACGCTTTAATGTCGTTGACCACGGCAATTTGAAATCTATTTTGAATGACGCAAAAATGTTAAGCGATTTTTTAAATGTTCCTATTTGGCATGCACAATCACATAAAAATAATAACTATTGAAACTCAAAAAAGCAGAACTAAAAGATTTCTTGGACGATAAGGTTAACCTTTACAACAACCCAAAATTTATTGAAAGCGACCCCATACAAATACCTCACAAGTTTTCTAAAAAAGAAGATATTGAAATTGCTGGTTTTTTAACCGCAACAATAGCTTGGGGAAACAGAAAAAGCATTATTACTAATGCTAATAAAATGATGACTTTATTAGACCATTCACCTTACGAGTTTATTACACAGCACCAAAAATCTGATTTAATAGTTTTACAAAATTTTGTACATAGAACTTTTAACGGCTCAGACTTCATACAGTTTATTAAGAGCCTAAAACATATTTACAACACTCATAATGGACTAGAAGCTGTATTTGCTAACTATGCAGAAAAAGATTCGCTTCAAAAAAGTATTCATCATTTTAAAACTATTTTTTTTGAAATAGACCATTTAGAACGTACTAAAAAACATGTGGGCGATCCGCTCAAAAACTCAGCAGCAAAACGCATTAATATGTTTTTACGTTGGATGGTGCGTAACGATACTAACGGTGTAGATTTTGGTATTTGGAAATCTATAAACGCATCGCAATTAAGTTGTCCTTTAGATGTACATTCTGGCAACGTAGCACGAAAATTAGGTTTGCTAAAACGCAAACAAAATGATGGTAAAGCATTAATAGAATTAGATATTGAATTACGAAAATTAGATCCCAAAGACCCTGTTAAATACGATTTTGCTTTATTTGGGTTAGGTGTTTTTGAAGGGTTTTAACTAATTATTAAATACCTAACAAAAGCTAATTTTGTTATTGAGAGGTAAATATTACCATAGATTTTTTTTTAAAAACTTGCTATTTTTTACTTCGTGTCTTGTTCAAAATAATAAATATTGCTTTCAATTATAGATCATTAGTGTCATTTTAAATTTGGTTGATTATCTTTAGCGTTTAAAACTAGTTTATCATGAAATTAAATAGTACACTATTTTCAATAATTTGTTTCGCATTTAGTTTTGCGCAAGATTTAAAAATTCCAATAGATACGGCCTATGTTACAAATAGTTCTATTAACATAAAAGGGAAATCTGTTAACTATAAAGCAGAAACTGGTTTTCAGCCCGTTTGGGATAAAGAAGGAAATATAATAGCATCTTTATACTATACGTATTATAAAAGAACAAACGATAATAAAGCGAATAAAAGACCTATTATCTATTCATTTAATGGTGGTCCAGGTTCTGCTTCAGTTTGGATGCACATTGCCTACACAGGGCCAAAAATTTTAAACATTGATGATGAAGGTTACCCAATACAACCTTATGGTGTTAAAGATAATCCTAATTCAATTTTAGACGTTGCAGATATTGTATTTATAAACCCAGTAAATACAGGCTATTCTAGAAAAATTGCTAACAAAGATGGTAAACTACCCGATGATAAATTATTCTTTGGCGTTAATGCAGATATAAAATATTTAGCAGAATGGATACACACATTTACTAGCAGACATAACCGATGGGAATCCCCAAAATATATTATCGGAGAAAGTTATGGTGGCACTCGTGTTATGGGCTTAGCATTAGAGCTACAAAACAGCCAATGGCTATATTTAAACGGTGTTATTTTGGTATCTCCTGCAGATTATAAAGTGTTGCGAGTGGGCGGTCCAGTTTCGTCGAGTTTAAATTTACCATATTATACAGCAGCTGCCTGGTATCATAAAATGTTACCCCAAAAACTTCAAACTAAAGATTTATTAGAGATTTTGCCAGAAGCAGAACATTTTGCCATCAATACGCTAATGCCTGCCATTGCAAAAGGTGGTTTTATTACTAATGTTGAAAAGCAAGCTATTGCGAAGCAAATGAGTTACTACACGGGTTTATCAGAAAAAGTGATTTTACAGCAAAATTTAGATGTGCCAAATCGTTTTTTCTGGAAAGAATTACTGCGCAATACAACTGGCGAAACTATTGGCAGGTTAGACTCAAGGTATATTGGCATTGATAAGGTTGAAACTGGCTCGCGCCCAGATTATAGTGCAGAGTTAACCTCTTGGCTACATTCGTTTTCGCCAGCCATAAACTACTATATTAAAAACGAATTGGGCTTTACTACCGATGTAAAATACAATGTGTTTGGTAATGTTGGTAAATGGGATAGAACTAATGATAATACACGCGAAAATTTAAGGCAAGCTATGGCACAAAACCCGTATTTAAAAGTATTAACACAATCTGGTTATTACGATGGTGCAACAACTTATTTTTCGGCAAAATACTCGCAATGGCAAATAGACCCTAGTGGAAAAATGAAAGATCGTTTTACGTTTAAAGGTTACAGAAGTGGCCACATGATGTACTTACGAAACGAAGATTTAATAAAAGCAAATGATGATTTAAGAACCTTTATTAATGCGTCGCAATCTAAAGGAAAATCTGCTAAATATTAAAAAAACCACTAAAAACCCCAACCAAACGACTCATTTACAGTTACAAAAAATTAATACTCAAAATACGTTACCAAAAATAATTGGTATTAGTACAGGCAAATGGATTAAAAATTAAATTATTCTAAAAAACGGTAATAACCACATTTTAAATACGCTCCTTCTGCAAAAGCAACAGGATGATCGGCATCGTGTTTGGTCTTTAAAATGGTTTCGTATAATCTGGGTTGTGCATTTAGAGCTTGGCTATTTAAATCGAAAAACGACTGCGCTAAAACTCTAGACGAACACGAGGCTAAAACCAGCAACCCATTTTTGGCTGTAAGTTGTGCGCCTAAGTCTGCAAGTTGTGCATATTTTTTTTTCGCCAAATCAATTTCAGATTGTTGTTTGGCAAAACTTGGCGGATCTATAACCACTACATCAAAACGTTTTTTATTCAGAATTAAAGTTCTCATTTCTGCAAAAGCATCGCCAGCAATGGTTTTGTGAGTGCCAGAATAGGTGTTCAATTTTCCGTTTTCTAAAGCAATTTCTAAAGCCTGTTTACTAATATCTAAGCTTGTTACTTGGGTTGCATTATTAGCTAATGCGTGTATTGAAAATCCGCCAGCATAAGAAAACACATCTAAAACGGTTTTGCCTTTACTCCATTCACCAACTTGTTTTCTATTAGCTCGATGGTCTAAAAAATAACCTGTTTTATGACCTTTTATAACATTTGCAGAAAAATTAACTCCATGTTCTACAAAGTTAACTACCTCATTTTTAAGTGTTCCAAAAACAACATCACCATCTGTTAAGTTATTAGTTTTACTGTTTTGAAGAGTTCTACTCAACCGCATTACAATAGTTTTAGCACAAGAAATGTGCTGCAAACTTTCTAAAATAGACGCTAAGTAGGGCAACCAAATCTCAGAATATAGTTTTACAACTAATACCGTATCATAAACATCTGCAATTAAGCCTGGAAAACCATCATTTTCGCCAAATAATAAACGGTAGCTATTGGTTTTAGTTTGAAGTAATTCTGCTCGTTTTTGAAAAGCCAACTCAATTTTATGACGAAAAAATTCTGAGTTTATCTCAGCTTTAGTTTCGGCATTATGGATAACTTTAATACGGATTGGTGAGTCCGCATCAAACAACCCTATACCTACAACTTTGTTTTTATTTTTGCTGAAAATAATGGCTAAATCGCCTGTTTTAGCGTTAGCATTAATTTTTATAATACTTTTAGAAAACACCCAAGGATGCCCTTTTACTACAAATTGCTCTCCTTTTGCATTCAATTTTACGGCTAGCCGTTTTGGAGTTAGGTTTGATTGTATTTTTTGGTTGTATTGCATTAAAGCTAAGCTAAATTAAAGTTACAGATGCAACTTTTTTATTAAATACTAATTGGTTTATAACAAAGGTAGGGTTTTAGTAATTAAATTGTTTTCTAGGTCTGTTATTTCACTTGTTATTTACGGCTTTAATTGTTGTATTTAAATTTTAATATGTTTTATGTTTTGTGTTGTGGGCTATTAAAAATCTTTCTATGTCTTAGTTGTACCAATTATGATTTAGAATGCGCTATAACTAATTTGAATTTTGGTTGTTTAAAAGAAATAAAACATTAAAGCACAAGTCTTAGTTATGGTTTTAGTTTATTTTGAAATTTGAACGAAATTAAAACGTATTAAAAACTAATGATTAGGTCTATTTTGCTTGTGTTAAGGATAGTAGCGGCATCCTTTTTTGCCATTAAAAGCAAAAAAGATATAGCGGATAGCCTGACCCGTAGGGAAACACCATAAAAATTAAAAACGCAACCCTATTAAGGATTGCGTTTTTTATGAGATGTCGAAGCGAGTTCGGACTAAGCGAATTACCCACGTTTTCTATCGAAAATACGGTTCTCTACTTACTTTACTTCTTCAAAATCTACGTCTTCTACATCAGCGTTTTCGTCTGTAGGTTGCTCTGCTCCTGCATCTGGCCCAGCTGCTGCTCCACCTTGAGCTTCTGCTTGTGCTTTGTACATTTCTTCGCTTGCTACTTTCCACGCTTCATTAATTTTATCTAAAGCTGGTGTGATAACGGCTATTTCTTTAGTTTCAAAAGCTTTCTTTAATTCTTCTAAAGCGGTTTCAATTGGTGCTTTTTTATCATCAGATAATTTATCACCAAATTCTTTCAGTTGACTTTCAGTTTGAAAAATCATAGCATCTGCTTCGTTCAACTTATCAGCCGTTTCTTTTGCTTTTGCATCTGCATCTGCATTTGCTTCTGCGTCTGCTTTCATCTTTTGAATTTCTTCTTCTGTTAAACCAGAAGAGGCTTCTATACGAATATCTTGCGTTTTGTTAGTCGCTTTATCGGTAGCAGATACTTTAATGATACCATTGGCATCTATATCAAAAGTAACTTCAATTTGTGGTGTTCCTCGTTGTGCTGGCGGAATACCATCTAAGTGAAAACGACCAATCGTATTGTTATCTGCTGCCATTGGACGTTCACCTTGTAGTACATGAATTTCTACTGATGGTTGGTTGTCTGCTGCTGTTGAGAATACTTGAGATTTCTTTGTAGGAATTGTAGTATTTGCCTCAATTAACTTTGTCATTACATTACCCATAGTTTCTATACCAAGAGATAATGGGGTAACATCTAATAAAAGGACATCTTTTACATCACCAGATAAAACTCCACCTTGAATACCAGCTCCTAAAGAGACCACCTCATCTGGGTTAACACCTTTACTTGGTGCTTTACCAAAGAATTTCTCTACGGCTTCTTGTACTGCAGGGATACGTGTAGATCCTCCTACTAGGATAACTTCGTCTATATCAGATTTTGATAAACCTGCGGCTTTTAATGCAGATGCACATGGAGCAATAGTACGTTTTACTAAATCGTCTATTAATTGTTCAAACTTTGCGCGTGTTAATGTGCGTACTAAGTGCTTTGGTCCGCTTGCCGTTGCTGTTACGTAAGGTAAGTTAATTTCTGTCGATGCAGAAGATGATAACTCAATTTTTGCTTTTTCTGCGGCTTCCTTAAGACGTTGCAAAGCCATTGGGTCTTTACGTAAATCCATTGACTCGTCTGCAATAAACTCTTCTGCTAACCAATCTATTATACGTTGGTCAACGTCATCTCCACCTAAGTGTGTATCTCCATCGGTAGATAATACTTCAAATACACCATCACCTAATTCTAGGATTGATACATCGTGTGTTCCACCACCAAAATCGAATACTACAATTTTTTGGTCTGTTCCTTTTTTATCCATACCGTAAGCTAATGCAGCTGCAGTAGGTTCGTTAATAATACGTCTTACTTTTAACCCTGCAATTTCACCAGCTTCTTTAGTAGCTTGTCGTTGTGCATCGTTAAAATATGCTGGTACTGTAATTACGGCTTCAGATACGTCTGTTCCTAAATAATCTTCAGCAGTTTTCTTCATTTTTTGAAGAATCATTGCAGATAATTCTTGTGGTGTGTATAAACGGCCATCAATATCTACACGAGGTGTATCATTGTCTCCTTTTACAACTTTATAAGGTACGCGCTCTGCTTCTTTCTTAGATTCAGAATACTTATTACCCATAAAACGCTTAACAGAATATACTGTTTTTGTTGGGTTAGTAACTGCTTGTCTTTTAGCTGGGTCACCAACTTTAATTTCTCCGCCTTCTACAAAAGCGATAACCGAAGGTGTTGTTCTTTTACCTTCTGCATTTGGGATTACAACAGGCTCATTACCTTCCATTACAGAAACGCAAGAGTTGGTTGTACCTAAATCAATTCCAATAATTTTACTCATAATATATGTTTAATTTTTAGTTTTCGGTTTTGATGATGTATTGCCAACATCAATAACGAAAAGTACAGTTTTAATAATTTTT
>JBMYXP010000039.1:0-16008 GCA_049608525.1 Winogradskyella sp. | reverse complement strand
CTATCATAAATTGGCCAAATGTATTTGCCGTTTTTACGCAATGGTGTGTCTGGGCATTCGTCTTGTTTTAAGTGTGTAGAAGCGTAAATAATATGTTTATTATCTGGCAAAAAATACGCACAAGTTGTACGTCCTTTTCCTGTGCTTAACATTGGTGGCGCAATACTATCTGTAAAGGTTTCGTTAGCATTCATTAAAAACATTTGGTCGCAGCCTACATTCCATTTTGCGTTATTAGACTGAAACACTAATTGCTTATCGTTAAAACTCCAATATGCTTCAGCATTATCTCCACCAAACGTAACTTGTCTTAACGATTTAAAATGCGTTTCTTCAGGATAAATTAAAGTTGCTTTTTTTTCTTTTGAAAGTTCAGTAGTTTTTGGTTCAGGAATTCTTGAGGTTTCATTTTTACAAGATGAAAATGAAATAAGTACTATTAAAATTACAGCTATTCTGTTCATAGTTAAGAATTATAATAAATGGCTTTTAATGCCTAATTTTGTGTAAAAATAACATTTACACATGAAAAATTTACTGTTTTTATGTCTTTTAGCAGGATTATTGTCTTGCAAAAACCAACCTAAAGTTGCTGAAAACAAACTAAAAGAAGACGTATCTTTTTTAGCAGATGATAAATTGGAAGGTCGCCAAACAGGCACAAAAGGCGAAGTTTTAGCTGCAAATTACATCGCAAAACGTTTTAAAACTATTGGCTTACAAACCAAAGGTACAAAAGGCTATTTGCAACCGTTTTCCTTTAAACCAAAAACAGATCCGCATAGCGAAGTTGTTTTTACAACCAATGCAGATAGCACTATAACTGGCAATAACGTTATTGCGTATATAGATAATAATGCCCAAAGTACAATTGTTATTGGCGCACATTACGACCATTTAGGTTTTGGTGGCGAAGGGTCTTTATACAGAGAAAAAGACAAAGCTATACATAATGGGGCAGACGATAATGCAAGTGGTGTTGCAGTATTATTAAACCTTGCTAGTCGCTTAAAAATAAAGAGCGATACCACTAAAATAAAAGATAAAAACAACTATTTATTTTTAGCATTTTCTGGAGAAGAAATGGGCTTGTTAGGCTCTAATTATTTTTCTAAAAACCCAACCATAGATGCCAAGTCTATTAATTATATGATTAATATGGATATGGTTGGCCGTATGAAAACAGATCGTACATTGGCTGTTTACGGTACAGGCACATCGCCACTATTTAAACAAACATTAAAAGCCAACAACGATAACTTTAAACTCGTTGAAAACGAAAGTGGTGTTGGCCCTAGCGATCATACCTCATTTTATTTAATTGATATCCCTGTATTGCATTTCTTTACTGGCCAGCACGAAGATTACCATAAGCCAGGAGATGATACTGAAAAGTTAAATTATGAGGGTATGTCTTTAATTTCAGATTATATTTTCGAAATTATTTCAGATTTAGATGACAACGGAAAATTGGCATTCAGAAAAACAAAAAACGAAAGTGAAGAAACACCACGTTTTAAAGTTGGCTTGGGTGTTGTACCAGATTATTTATACGATGGTGAAGGCATGCGAATAGATGGCACCAGAGCAGATACACCAGCATTTAATGCAGGGTTACAAAAAGGAGATGTGGTTGTAAAATTAGGAGATAGTACCATTACAGATATGATGAGTTATATGCGTGCACTATCTGTTTTTGATAATGGTGATAAAGCAGATATTAGCATTAAACGTGGCAACGAAATAATAGCGACTAAAGTGCAGTTTTAAAACTAAAAAATGCTACTAAAAAAATTAATGTAAATTTGACCCTTAAAAGAAATTAAATCAAATACGATAATGAAAAAGTTTTTTGCCCTTTTATCCCTTTTTAGTTTGCTAACAGCTTTTACATGCGAAAACGAACCTTTAGATAGCGGTATTTTAGACAACACAAGCACCGATTTATTAGGCACTTGGAATTTAGTAGAGTTTAATACAGATCTTACAACTTCAACAAATTTTGAAGGGCAAGAAACGACATCAAATATCGTTGTTACAAGCACAGAAGTAGATTATGTATTAGAATTTACAGGAAGCACATTTTCTACAAATGGCAGCTATACATATAATACAAATATTGTTGTAAATGAGGCTCAAGTATCAAACGAACCTTATACATTAACCAATGTTAGTGGCTCTGGGACATATTCTACAACCGAAAATGTAATGACTATTGACGGTTCTTTTTTTGAGTTTGAATTTAATGGAGGTATAGACACCTCTGCTCTAGAAGGCGAGCAAACAGCAAATTTTCAAATTTCCGATGACGGCGAAACCTTAACATTTAGTCAAAACGAAACAACAACAGAAACAAATGCAACTACAGGTCTTCAAGCAAATGTTACTAAAATTTCTACATCTGTTTGGGTAAAAAGTGAGGCAACTAACGATTGTACATTGCAAGCAACAACAGATGCTGCTGCAACGGCTTATAACAATGATAATACAGAAGCCTTATGTAACGCTTATAAAACGGCATTACAAAACCAAATAACAGAATGTGGAGATGCAAATGGAAGTTTACAAACCCTACTTAACGATTTAGGTGATTGTACAATAGATAATACATCTAATGGAGATTTAAGAGTTAAGGTTGGTACTTTAGTTGTAGATTTTACAGAGCAAACTATTAACATAGATAACGGCACAATAACTGTAAGCGGTACAAGCTCTGGTGGCAGTTATTCAATATATTTTGAAATTACAGAAGGAGAAACTGGTACAGATGTACTTCAAAATTTTGTATTAACATTAAACGGTACTGAGTTTTTTCCTTCAACACAAGGTTTTGAGGACTTTACATCAAATACAACTGTAAGTAGTGGCAATGTATTACAAGCTACATTTTATGGTGTTGTAGAAAGTGCTGCTGGTGCAGATTTAAGTTTAACACAAGGTGTGGCAGACTTAACCTATTAAATTATATAATACAAGCCCTTCTATTTTTACAATAAGAAGTGTTTTACAATAATTAAAAAAACCTGTAATGAATTAATAGACATTACAGGTTTTTTAGTGCCAACATAGAAGAAAAATAACAGGTGTTATCTATTAATAACAAACCAAATAGACGTTTCTTTTTGAAGATTTTTTGTATGCTGAATAAAAATGGATTTTGAATTATACAACGCTTCAATTAACCAATAATTTCCATTAAAATAGGAGTGTTTTACAATTGCTTTTAATTCTGAATGCTCTACAATTTTAAGCTTATGGGCATAAACGATGGTATTGTTTATAACATTAAACTCTTCAAAAAAAGAAGCAATTAAAGGGAGTTTGGGGTTGTTATATAAATATTGTGGTGTGTTTTTTGCTATAATTTTAGCGTTGTTAAGCACTAACATTTCGTCTGCAAAACCAAGTACATCATCTTTGCTGTGTGTGGCAACAATACATGTAATATTGTTTTCTTTTAGGTGTTTAAAAACACTGCGTCTAAGCGATTGTTTTTTAAAATTATCGATATGACTAAATGGCTCATCTAATAATAAGATTTCGGGTTGTTTAGCTAAAGCTCTAGCTAAGGCAACACGTTGTTTTTGTCCGCCCGAAAGATTTTTAACTTTAATTTTAGCGAATGCTTTGAGTTCAACAACTTTTAGAAGCTCTTGGGTTCGTTTTTGTTTGTCTTCTGGGTAAAAATTAGACAGGTGTTTGCCAATATTTTCTTCAACAGTAATAAATGGCATTAAATCAAACTCTTGCGCTACAGATTTCATAAAGTCATAACCAATAACCAAATTGTATTTTGGACCGAGAATTTGGTGGTTTTTCCAAAAAATTTGCCCTTTGTTTAAGTCGTGCTCGCCATAAATGAGTTTTAATAATGTGCTTTTCCCCGATCCACTTTCACCTATAATTGCAAGGTTTTCTCCTTGTTTTACTTCAAAAGAAATGCCTTTAAGAATAGGTTTTTTTTGGTATGAAAATGTAAGATTTTTTACGTTTAGCATTTTGTAATAAAAAAGACCTACAAGGTTTTTAAAACCCAGTAGGTCTGTAAGTTATGATTAAAAAGATTTGTTTACCCTTTTACCTTTTCTTTTGTTTTACTTGGTAACACATCAAAGCCCATATTATATAGTGTAAACCCAAAAATATCGGCATACTGCGCAATGGTTTTACTTACTGGTGTACCAGCCCCATGGCCGGCATCGGTTTCAATTCTTATTAATGTTGGGTTATTGCCTGTTTGTTTGCTTTGCAACTGGGCAGCAAATTTAAAACTATGAGCTGGCACTACACGATCGTCGTGATCGCCTGTGGTTACCATAGTTGCAGGGTATGCTACTCCTTCTTTTACATTGTGTACAGGCGAATAGTTTTTAAGATATTGAAACATTTCTTTACTGTCTTCTGCTGTACCATAATCGTAAGCCCAACCAGCGCCAGCCGTAAATGTGTGGTAACGCAGCATGTCTAAAACACCAACAGCTGGTAATGCAACTTTCATTAAATCTGGGCGTTGTGTTAGTGTTGCACCAACTAAAAGGCCGCCATTAGAGCCTCCACGAATTGCTAAATAATCTGATGAGGTGTATTTGTTTTCAATTAAATATTCTGCTGCTGCAATGAAATCATCAAACACATTTTGTTTTTTTAACTGTGTACCTGCGTCGTGCCACGCTTTTCCATATTCTCCACCACCACGTAAATTTGGTACAGCATAAATGCCACCTTGCTCCATCCAAACAGCATTTGCAATACTAAAGCTTGGGGTTAAACTAATATTAAAACCACCATAACCATAAAGAATAGTTGGGTTTTTTCCGTTAAGTTTCACACCTTTTTTGTGGGTGATAATCATAGGTACTTTTGTACCGTCTTTAGAGGTGTAAAACACTTGCTTGCTTTCGTAATCTTCTGGTTTAAAATCTATATCTGGCTTTCGGTAAAGCTCTGAAGTACCACTTTCAATATTATAGTTATAAATGCTTCCTGGTGTTACGTAGTTTGTAAAGGAATAGTATAATTCTTTGTCTTCTTTTTTAGCACCAAAACCACCAGCAGAGCCAACACCTGGCAATTTTACCTCTCGTACTAATTTTCCGTTGTAATTGTATTGTTTTACTTTAGAAACGGCATCGACCATATATTCAGTAAAAAAATAACCACCAGCAGTAGATGCACTTAATACATGTTCTGTTTCTGGTATAAAATCTACCCAGTTTTTAGACGTTGGGTTTGAAGCATCAACAGTTACTACTTTTTTGTTTGGAGCATTCAAATTTGTTACTAAAAATAATTTGCTTCCTATGTTTTCTATAACATAAGTATCTGAATCTGTATGATCTAAAATGGTAATTAATTTGCTGTTTGGATTATTTAAATCTTTCATAAACAGTTTATTACCTGAGGTAGAAACACTACCTGAAATAAATAAATAGTTATTGTCTTCTGATACAGAACCACCAACATAACGATGCTTCTCGGCATCAGTTGCGCCAAAAACTACTTGGTCTTCGCTTTGTTTAGTACCTAATTTGTGGTAGTATAATTTGTGTTGGTCTGTCTTTGCAGACAGCTCACTACCTTTTGGTTTGTCGTAACTAGAGTAGTAAAACCCTTCGTTTTTATACCAAGACATGCCGCTAAATTTTACATCTATAAGAGTGTCTTCTATTATGGTTTTGGTTTCTGTGTTCATAACCAATATTTTTCGCCAGTCGCTTCCGCCTTCAGAAATGCTATACGCTAAAATGCTTCCGTCTTTAGAGAAACTTGCGCCACCAAGAGAAATTGTACCATCTTCTTTAAACGTGTTTGGGTCTAAAAACACGGTTGCTGTGCTTGGGTCTTCACCTGTTTTGTAACGATAAATAACATATTGGTTTTGTAAGCCGTCATTTTTATAAAAATAGGTGTAATTACCTTCTTTAAATGGTGAACCTACTTTTTCGTAGTTCCATAATTTAGATAACCGTTCTTTTAAGGCTTCGCGATATGGTATATTATCTAGGTAACTACCCGTAACTTTGTTTTGAGATTTTACCCAAGCTTCGGTATCTGCACTCCTGTCATCTTCTAGCCAGCGATACGGGTCTTTTACATCTGTGCCAAAGTAATTGGTTACCGTATCTACGGTTTTAGTTTCGGGATAATTTACTGCAATTGTTTTTTGTTTTTTTTCTTCTTTACAAGACATAATAAGGACTAACACTGCTAGTGTATAAAATAGATTTTTCATTGGTTAAAAAGTTTAAGCACTAAAATTAACGAAAAAAGCACCTTTTAAATTTTAAAAGATGCTTTTTTAAGATATTTTTTAGATTCAGTACGTCTTAAACGAGGTTGTTTTTAACTAAATACTCGGCGATTTGTATGGTATTGGTTGCTGCTCCTTTTCTAAGGTTATCAGCAACTATCCACATATTTAGCGTGTTTGGTTGTGAGCCATCTCTACGCATACGACCAACAAAAACATCATCTTTTCCATTAGCGTACATAGGCATTGGGTAAGTGTTGGTGTCTAAATTATCTTGTAATGTAATACCATCGGTTTGGCTAAGGAGTTGTTTAACCTCTGTGATGTTAAAATCATTTTTAAACTCTACATTAACAGCTTCGCTATGTCCGCCAGCAGTTGGTATTCTTACCGCAGTTGCGGTTACGGCTATGGTTTTGTCGTTCAGTATTTTTTGGGTTTCGCGTACCAATTTCATTTCTTCTTTGGTGTATCCGTTGTCTTCAAAAACATCGCAATGCGGAATGGCATTTTTATGGATAGGATATGGATATGCCATGTCATCTTTAATACCAATAATTTCGTTTTCTAATTGTTTTACAGCTTTAACTCCAGTACCAGAAACCGATTGGTAAGTAGATACTACAACACGTTTAATTTTATATTTAAGATGCAATGGAGCTAATGCCATAACCATTTGTATGGTAGAACAGTTAGGGTTGGCAATAATTTTATCGGTTTTTGTTAATTGATTGGCATTAATCTCGGGCACTACTAATTTTTTAGACAAATCCATTCTCCATGCCGAAGAATTATCTATAACCGTTGTGCCAACCTCAGCAAATTTTGGTGCCCATTTTAAGGAGGTGTTTCCGCCAGCAGAAAACAAAGCAATATCTGGTTGTTTATTAATAGCATCTGTAATGCTAATAATGGTATGGTTTTTTCCTTTAAAAATTAGTTTTTTACCAACCGAACGTTCCGACGCTACAAGGAGTAGTTCGTCTATTAAGAAATTGCGTTCTTCTAATAATTGCAACATTACATTACCAACCAAACCTGTTGCACCAACAACTGCTATTTTCATTTTTATATAATATTAAGGACGTAAAAATAACCATTTTCTTATAAGTTTACATTAAATAGTTATGCGCTTTACAGGGTAAATTGCCATAATATAAAAGGGATTTTTAAGAACACTCCTTATTATGTATAAGGCAATCCCTTAATTTTAATTAATTATTAATATCTTGTGCTTATAAAACAATTTTGCATTGAGTAGTTACTATATTGTTGATAATAATACTGCTGTAATTAATAGTTTAAAAAACATATTTAAAGACTTCTCAGCATTTATATCTCATGGAGAATCGTCTTCTTATGATGATGCTATGAACACCATTCTTAAAAAGAAACCCGATATTGTTTTTATTAATTTAGATGGGAAAATAGAAAACCCTTTTGCATTGGTAAGCGAACTTAAAGCGTATTTAGATAGTGCACCAAGCTTGGTCGCAGTATCGTCTTCAAAGAAACATGCATATAAAGCCTTAAAACATGGGTTTATAGACTACATGGTTACACCAATACCCGAACTAGAACTGAGAAAGTTAATCTTAACTTATAAAAAAAACAAAACATCAAAAACAGCACGCACACTTTGCCTTCAGTCTTACAAAGATTTTCAGTATGTAAACACCGATGAGATACTGTTTCTTAAAGCAGATAATAATACTACAGATTTTTATATGAACGACGGCACTATTATAAGTGCATTTAAAACCCTAAAAACATTTCAGGGAGCATTACCTAATAATTTTTTAAGAATTCATAAGAGCTATATTATTAATAAAAATTTTATAAGTAGAATTAATTATGGAAAGCACAGTTGTACCGTTGAAAAAAAAACACTAAAAACACCAATAGCGCAAAAAATACCATTTACTAAAACCTATATGGACAATATTAATTATATAAAAGAATCGTTATCAGATATTTCTGTAACAAAGTTAAATTGATTTTACCATTAAAACACATCGGTTTACTCGTGCAGACCTATAATTCACACATTATTGTTAGTTAACTAGTTTTAAAGTCCCAACACAATGTAATTTTATTACTTAGAGAAACACAAATTGTGCAGCTAGCATAAAAAGCATAATTGTTTATCTAAATTACATTAACACATAAAACCTAACAAACCATGAAAACACTAACAAAACTTTTTACACTACTCTTATTTGTAAGCTTTTTAGCCTCTTGTACTGCAGAAAATGTAGATAACGACCAACAAAATGATACAGAAGCTTTTTATGACACAGGCGGAAATTCTTCTCCAGAGTTAGATAATGACAGAGACTAATGCAGTCCATAAAACTATAGTACATTAAAAATATAAGTTTAAGCTCTTAATTATTAAGGGCTTTTTTTATAGATTTGTTTTATGCAAAAATGTGTAAGACAATATTTTTATAGCATAATTGCTGTTTTTATTATAGGCTTTTTAGTGTCTTGCAACTCCAGTATGGAAACACAAAAAAGCTTAGCGTCTAAAAAAGACAGTATTGTTTATTACATAAAGTCTTTTAAAAATATAACAACCTACGGTACAACTCCCAATCCGTATTTACAAAGAGCCATACAACTAAATAACGCTATTAAAAACGACACCTTAAAAAAGGCTAACAGTTTAAAAATAGCCTTAGCGGCTTTAAAAACATCAGATACATTATTATTTAGATTAGCTAATAATAATGCTTTTAAGCTCGCAATTAACTTAAAAGACACCTCTGCAATTGCAGAAACCCACTGGAATTTAGGCTCGTTTTTTGGTAAAAAAAATGTTTTAGACTCTTCTTACCATCATTATTTTAAAGCCGAGAAACTCTACTCAGCCATACATAACGACAATTATGCTGCAAAAATGCTTTTTAATATGGCATTTTTAGAGAGTCGGTTAAAAGATTATAATAGCAGTGAGTACAAGCTTATTGAGGCTATTAAAAAGTACAAAGCACTAAACAAACACCTATCTTTATATAAGTGTTACAATATGTTAGGTGTCGTTTTTAGTGAGTCGGGAGATTTTAACAGCGCTTTAGAATACCACAACAAAGCTTTTGAAGCCTTAGAAAAAGTTGACGTAAAAAAAAGACAAACCTTTTATGAAAGAAACCTCAACGATTTGGGGCTTATGTACCAATTACAAAGAGACCATAAAAATGCTATTATAACATTTAAAAAAGCATTTAATAAAATAGATTTAATAAATAGAGATGCAAGTCTGTATGCAAGGTTAATAGATAATTTAGGATATTCATTATTGCTTAGCAGAGATGTAAAAACAGCAAAAATATACCTTTTTGAAGCTTTAAAAACCAGAGCAGAAATAAGTGATATTTCAGGTATTTCTATTAGCAAATTGCATATTGCTGAGTATTATATGCAAGTTAATAATACAAATAAAGCCTTGCAATATGCAAAAGAAGCACATACAATGGCAGCGCTACTAAAAAATAGGGATAATGAGTTAGCATCATTAATCGTTTTATCTAAAATAGATAAAGGCAACTCTACCAAGTATCTAAACAAACATATAACGTTATTACATGCAATAAAAGAAGACGAAAAAAAATTAAAAAACGAATTTGCTAAAATCCGTTACGAAACCGATGAGATTAAGCAAAAAAACAAAGCATTAATTCTTCAAAAAACATTAATTTTAACTATTGCCATTGCGTTTATTCTCACCACTAGCTTACTATATCTAATTAAAATACAAAAATCTAAAAATAAAGCGTTAAAACTAGAAAAAGAACAACGCAAAGCAACCGCAGAGATATACAGGTTAATGCTAAATCAACAATCTAAATTAGAAGAAGGCCGTATAAAAGAAAGACACCGAATCTCAGAAGAACTACACGACGGTATTTTAGGTAAAATTTTTGGCACACGCATGGGTTTAGCCTTTTTAGACATAGATGTTGATGAAATAACAAAAGCAAAACATCAAAAATTTATTATTGAGCTTCAAAATATCGAAAAAGAAATGCGAACAATTTCTCACGATTTAAAGAACGAAATACTAACATCTCAAACAGATTTCATTTCTATAGTTGAAGAGTTTGCAAAAGCCCAAACACAAACGTTAGGCATCGATTTTTATATTAATAGAGATTTAAATATTAATTGGAACTTAGTTAACGATGACATAAAAATTAATATTTATAGAGTTATACAAGAAGCCTTACAAAATAGTATAAAACACGCAAAAGCAAAGACTATTTGTGTTGAATTAAAGAAAGACAAAGACAACATTTATTTAAAAATTGAAGATAACGGTAAAGGTTTTGATACTGATAAACTCAAAAAGAATGGTATTGGACTAACCAATATGCTGGCTAGAGTTAAAACTTTAGGTGGTGATTTTACAATTAAAAGCAATTTAGGCACAGGCACCGAAATAAAAATTACAATTCCGCTTTCTGGTCTAGATGAGCAGCAATAAAACAACACCTCCTTAGAATTAATTTGTAGCGTTTAAAAAAAAAATCTAATTCATTTTTTTTCAAACTTTATAGAGTACATTGCCTAAAAATATGTATTTTTAACTTTATAGCTCATACACTCTTTTTTAAGATAATTGCAAAAAAACAAAATTATGATTACAAAAAATGTTTTAATAATAGATGACCACCCAATAATAGCATCTGCTTATCAGGCAGCTCTATCATCTATTGAAAGACAAAGCGAATCTCACGCATTTAATATAGAGACCGTTATTACTATAGACGAAGCATTAGAGAAATTACACAAAAAACCCAAAAAAGAATATCAGCTCATCTTTTTAGATATTAAGCTTCCTGTATCGGCAAGTGGAAACTACTTTTCTGGAGAAGATTTGGGGGTAGAAATTAGAGCAGAATTTCCTGGCTGTAAAATAATTATTGCTACAACATACAATGATAATTATAGAATTAACAACATATTAAAAAGTGTAAATCCAGACGGTTTTTTAGTAAAAAACGATATTACACCAGAAGACTTAATAGCTGCTATTGAATCTGTTTTGTCCGATAGTCCTTTTTACAGTGAAACCGTTGTTAAGCTATTAAGAAAACATATTTCTAATGACTTTTATTTAGATAAAATTGACCGTCAACTGTTATACGAGCTGTCAACAGGCGCAAAAATGATAGACCTACCAAAAATAATCTCAATGTCTATGGGTGGTATTGAGCGCCGTAAACGACAACTTAAAGAAATGTTTGACATAACAACTAAAGACGATAAAACATTAGTTGAAGTCGCAAAAGAGAAAGGGTTTTTATAGCATTTGCAAACTCTACAAATTAAAAAAGCCTATTCTTAATTTTTAAGAATAGGCTTTTTTTAACTTATAATAGATAAGCGTAATAAGCGAATACAACTAATTTTTAAAAACTAAAAAAATGGCAGATAAAATTACAACACACTGGAAAGGTGGATTAACCTTTGAATCGGATAACCCAAGCGGAAAACTAGTAACAATGGATACCACTATTGAAGGACAAAATAACCGTTTTGGACTCTCGCCCAAAGCCATGATGCTATCGTCTTTAGCAGGTTGCTCGGCCTTAGATGTTATTTCTACTTTAGATAAAATGAAAGAAAAAATAGAGGATTTTAAAATAGAGGTTTCAGGAGAATTAACCGACGAGCATCCAAAATATTACCACTCTGTGGTTGTTAACTATCATTTTTATGGTTCAAACTTAAACCAAAAAAAATGCGAACGCGCCGTAGATTTATCAGTAGAAAAATATTGTGGTGTTATGGAAATGTTTAGACGTTTTGCAAAAGTTGAAACCAATAGCATTTACCACACCACTACAAAACGATAATTACATAAATAGAAATTTATCCTTTGGGGAATAAAAAACAGAGTATGCGTTGGACACTAAAACCAAAACCAGAACTTTTAAAAATTGAAGATTTAAAACACACACTTCAAGTAGATGATACAGTAGCAACACTGTTATTACAACGTGGTATTGAAACCTACAACGACGCAAAAACTTTTTTTAGACCAAGCCTTAATGATTTGCACAATCCATTTTTAATGAAAGATATGGATAAAGCGGTTGCCCGTATAGAAATGGCAATACAACAGAACGAAAACATTTTGGTTTACGGAGATTACGATGTAGATGGTACAACAGCAGTAGCTTTAATGTCGTCTTATTTAAAAACCAGAACAGATTGTGTTGCCACCTATATACCAGATCGCTACGACGAAGGTTATGGTATCTCTTACAAAGGCATTGACTTTGCACACGACAACGGTTTTTCTTTAATCATAGCCTTAGATTGTGGTGTAAAAGCTGTAGATAAGGTAAAATATGCCAAAGACAAAGGTATCGACTTTATCATTTGCGATCACCACAGACCTGGAGATAAACTGCCCGAAGCAATTGCTGTTTTAGACCCAAAACGAAACGATTGCAACTATCCATTTAAAGAACTTTGTGGCTGCGGAGTTGGTTTTAAACTCATTACAGCTTTAGCTTCAACCCAAGGACAAACGGTTAACGATTTAGTAGAATATTTAGATTTAGTTGCTACTGCAATTGGTGCAGATATTGTACCAATTGTAGCAGAAAACAGAACCTTAGCCTATTTTGGCTTACAGGTTATAAACACCAAACCAAGACCAGGCATAAAAACACTTATTGCTGAGGTAAAAAAAGACACATTAACCATTACAGATGTTGTGTTTATAATTGCACCACGTATTAACGCTGCTGGCAGAATGAAACATGGCAACCATGCCGTAACTTTATTAACCGAAACCGATTTTAATTTGGCAGAAAACTATGCCGTTGAAATAAATGAATTTAATACAGACCGTCGCGAAACCGATAAACGTATTACTAAAGAGGCTTTAATTCAAATTGAAAAAAACAACGAACAACACGGTTTTACAACAGTTGTTTATAATGAAAATTGGCATAAAGGAGTAATAGGTATTGTAGCCTCTCGGCTAATAGAAACCTATTATAGACCAACATTAGTGTTTACTAAAAGTGGAGATAAGTTGGCAGCATCGGCACGTTCGGTTTCGGGTTTTGATGTATATAATGCTTTAGAAGCCTGTAGCGAATATATAGAGCAATTTGGCGGGCACAAATACGCAGCAGGCTTAACCTTATTGCCAGAAAACTACGAAGCATTTAAGTCTAAGTTTGAAAGTGTTGTAAAACAAACCATAGACCCAAAATCACTAACACAAGAGCTAAAAGTAGATTTAGAAATTAACTTAAATCAAATAGACGATAAATTAATGCGAATCTTAAAACAGTTTGCACCTTTTGGACCAGGTAATATGTCGCCAACATTTATGTCGCAACACATAAAAGACACAGGTTTTGGTAAATGCGTTGGCGAAGATGACAAGCATTTGCGTTTAACGGTAACACAGTCATTTAACGATAAAATAGTTTGCATCGGTTTTGGGCTTGGAGATAAAATAGACCTGGTTAAAAACAAAACACCATTTAGCGCAGCGTATGCTGTTGACGAAAACCATTGGAATGGAAAGGTGAGTTTACAGTTAAAGTTAAAGGATATAAAAGCATAGACCGGTTAGAGACCAGTCTGTTTTAAAACTTATCAGTATGAATCTTAATTGATAGTTATCATAACAAACACCAATATTTTATATTAAATTAGAACTTTCTGGTTTTTTACTGATTGAATTTGTCGAAGTCAAAAACAGAAAGTCTTAAAAAACAACTTTTGAAAAAAACCGACCCATACGCAGCATTACGAATTAAAGAATTTAACCTTTTTTTACTAGTGCGTTTTGCATTAGTTTTTGGCTGGTCTATGCAGTTTGTGGTTATAGAGTGGCAAGTCTATACGTTAACAGAAAGCCCTTTGGCATTGGGTATTATAGGTCTTTGTGAGTTTTTACCCGCTTTTTTTTTCGCTCCTTTTGCTGGGCATATCGTTGATAAAAAAGAAAAGCGAAACTTATTTATAATCTGTATTGCTTTATTTTCGCTCATTAGCTTTGGGTTGTACTGGCTAACTTCTGCAACCATAGAAACATCTTGGAAAACCACTACCATTTTATATGGAATTTATGCACTAGTTTTTTTTGGTGGTGTGCTAAGAGCATTTTTTGGGCCAACTATATTTTCGCTTATTGCGCTTCTGGTTCCTAAAAACGTATATCCTAATGCAGCAACATGGAGTAGCAGTACTTGGAAAGGAGCTAGTGTTTTTGGGGCATTGTGTGGTGGACTTTTAATTGCTTGGATAGGTGTGCACAATACATTAGGTATTATTTTTATGTTTGTAATTTTGGCATTGGTGCTAGTTTTTAAAATAAAACAAAAACCAATTTTAAATAAAGACACTAAAGAAACAGTAAAAGAAAGCCTAAAAGCAGGGTTAAGTTTTGTGTTTAATGACAAAGTTATTCTAGGAGCATTAACATTAGATATGATTGCTGTTTTGTTTGGTGGCGCCGTTGCAATTTTTGCGGTGTTTGCAAAAGATATACTAAATGCTGGCCCAACAGGTTTTGGTATTTTAAATGCCGCACTTTCATCGGGTAGTATTATTACCATGTTAGCAACAACTTATATACCTATTACAAAAAATACAGGTAAGAAATTATTAATTTCAATTTTTGGATTTGGAGTTTGTATGATAATTTTTGGTGCTTCAAAAGTGTTGTGGCTAAGCGTTGTGGCACTTTTCTTTTCGGGTGTTTTTGATGGTATTTCTATGGTTGTACGTCAAACCATACTTCAACTAAAAACACCAGATGCTATGAGAGGTCGTGTTGGTGCTGTAAACTCTATGTTTGTGGGTTCTTCTAATGAGCTCGGAGCTTTAGAAAGCGGTATTGCTGCAAGGCTTTTTGGTGCACCTTTAGCTGTTATGCTGGGTGGCAGTATTACACTTATTATTGTAGTTGTTATACATATTAAAAATAAACCACTTCGTCAACTAGACTTAACAGAAGATATTGAGAATCACCAAAAACAGTAAGTGCTAACGATATTGGTATTAAACACCTAAGAGTTTAGCATCAACTCTAAATGTTGTATTTATAATAATATCGTGTGTTTCGCTAATGGTTTCGTCTGTTATTGTTTTAATACGCAGTTTATAACTGTCTTTTTTTATAAATGCTTTTAACTCTTCGTCTGCAACATCTAACGTTAGTGTGTTAGAGTTTGTGTTTTCTAAATTAAAAACACTAGCAATTTCTACTTCATCAACATCGTCGGCTTCAATATAAACGTGGATTTCTTTTAAAAAATCAAAATTACCACTTTCTGGAGATTCTAGTGTAAGCGTTATATGTTTTAATTTAATGCTTTCAATTAAATCGGTACGAGTATTATTGTTTTCAAAAGTAGATTGAGATTCTGTAGTAACATCTGGTGTAAATATGCTAAAAGGGGAGTCTATTAAAGTTGTAGGTGCAACAGAATAACTGGTTTGATAATCGATATCAAATTTAGTAAGTTCATCTACAATGCTACAATTAAAAAGCAGTACAAAAGTTGTGATAGATAAAAGTATGTTTTTTTTCATTTTTTTTAAATTTGATGTAAATATTTTGAATAACAAAAAGATTTAATTTACTAATAAATAGCGAGTTACAGGTGTAAATTACCATTTTTATACTAAACAAAACCAATAAAATTGTGTGGGTAAAAATAGTGAATTAATTTCTGTTTTAAATAATCGTTTCTAACCAAAAATATATTGTCTTTATA
>JBMYXP010000038.1:0-16028 GCA_049608525.1 Winogradskyella sp. | reverse complement strand
TATAATAAAAAAAACAAGAAAAATAACTGCGACACTACCTTTTAAAAAGGTAGATGCTATAAAACCTAAAAACGAACCCATTGCTGCTTTAATGGCTTTATTAAAATCGTTTCTATGAATTAACTCGCCAACTAATGCGCCAATAAAAGGGCCAATTATAATGCCAAAAGGCATAGGGGAGAGTAGCCCAATAACTAAGCCGAGTGTTGTGCCTATCATTCCAAATTTACTACCGCCAAAGCGTTTTGTACCTATTGCTGGGATTATGTAATCTAATACAAAAACCACAACGGCTACTAAAAATGTAACCATTAAAAACGTTGTACTTAGCTCTGTACCGTCTGTAAAATGCAACACTAAAAAACCGAACCAACTGGTAAGTGGTCCTGGTAATACAGGTAAAAAACTACCAACAATGCCTAGTAGCATTAATATAAAGGCGATGATTATTAAAAAAAGTTCCATTAAAAAAGTTTAGTTCTGTAAATAGGTCGCTAAAAATCTATAAATGTTACATTTTGAACTAAAAAATTAGTTGAAACTAAATTTTTAGTTATATTTGTTTCAAACTCAAACTAAAAACTTAGTTCTATGAAGCAATTAACAAAAGCAGAAGAGGAGATAATGCAAGCACTTTGGCAATTAAAAAAAGCCAATGTAAAAGCTGTTATAGAAATTTTGCCAGAGCCAAAACCTGCATACAATACGGTATCTACAATTGTTAGGATTTTAGAATCTAAAGGGTTTGTAGATTATGAAAAACAAGGCAAAGGGCATTTGTATTTTCCTATTGTGGCAAAAGAAGTGTATAGCAACCAATCTCTAAATAAATTGGTAGATAATTATTTTCAGGGATCATTTAAAAGCATGGTGTCCTTTTTTGTGCAAAAAAATGAGGTTTCTGTAAGTGATATAGAAACGCTGCTAAACGAAATTCAAAAAAATAAATAACTATGCTTTATACGATACTGCAGATTTTAGCATTTCAGGCCTTTTTCTTACTTATTTATGATGTGTTTTTAAAACACGACACCTTTTTTAATTGCAACAGAGCGTATTTGTTAATCACTTCTGTTTTAGCAATTGTATTGCCATTTATACAACTGCCACAATTACAAAATTTAGCTACAAAAAATACAATTATAAGATTGCCAGAGGTTTTTATTGGTGCTAAAACTCCTACCAATTTTGAATTGCAAATTGCAGACCAAGCAGGTATTGTTTTAGAGCAACCACCAACCCCAATTTGGCAAATTATAGGTTTAGTTGGTATAGGTGTTGCGGCTTTAGTTTTTAGTTTTAAAATGGCGAAAATTTTTTGGCTGAAACACAAAAACCCTAAGCGTTGGCAATATAATGTGCTTATTGTGAGGTTAGTAAATAGTAATGCAGCGTATTCGTTTTTTAATACTATTTTTATTGGAGAACGTATTATAGAAAGCGAGAAACCTACCATTTATAAACACGAGCTGGTGCATGTTAAAGAACTACATACTTTAGATTTACTCTTTTTTGAATTACTAAAAATCCTTTTTTGGTTTAATCCGCTAGTGTATATCTATCAAAATAGAATAAAAACCGTACACGAATATATTGCTGATGCCAAAGCAGTAAAAGAAAGTGGTAAGACGGAGTATTACAAAAGTTTACTTTACCAAGTTTTTGATAGCAATAGCCTGTCTTTTACCAATACATTTTTTAAACAATCATTAATTAAAAAAAGAATCGTTATGTTACAAAAAACAAAATCTAAACCGATTAACTTATTTAAGTATGCCTTAGTATTGCCTTTGGTTTTTGGAATGCTAATTTACACAGCTACAGAAGTTAAAGCGCAGCAAAAAACGACGGTAAGTACTACCGAAAACCAAGAATTAACAGATGATGAGTTAATACAAAAGTATTATGATGAAATAGTTGCAATGAAAAAAAACGGAGCAACATTTTTTGAAATTTCAGATTATGCAGGGTTAAAAGATAGCGCTACTAATAATTACATAGTGTCTAGAGAACAGTACTTAAAGTTTAAAGCCTACTTTACATATATTAATGATAAAACGATAAAAAGAAAATCTGAAGCTGGCACTTTAACAGACGAAGACTTAAATAATACAATAACCGATAATGCTATTTTTAAAAGAACGTATAAGGAGCATCTCGAATGGAAAAAAACAGATGATGCTAAAGAGCGATGGGAACTTAATACCCAAGATGGAGTTTTAAAATTGGTGGTTAATGATTTAGATAATAAAACCAAAGATGAGCAGACACGTTTTGATGCACTTATGAAGCAATTAAATAACGATACTTATTTTAAAAAACTATTGGTTTGTGAGGCTAATGGGGTTTCTAATCTTGTTATTCAATCGTATAATAATTCAAATTTAGACCTAGAAAAATCTATCGAAATCCCATTTGCAGTTATAGACGAGGTGCCGACATTACCCGAGTGTAAAGCTTTAGAAACAAACAATTTGCGCAAAAAATGTATGAGCAAATTTATTAATAAACACGTTAATACAAACTTTAATGTTGGTGTAGCAGATTCGTTATTTATAAAAGGGAAACAACGCATTTTTGTAGCTTTTAAAATAGATGCTGAAGGTATGGTTAAAGATGTAAAAGCGAGAGCAGCTCACCCAGATTTAGAAATTGAAGCCAAACGTGTTATTAATAAATTACCTCAATTTATACCAGGAAAACAAAAAGGTAAAACAGTAGTTGTGCCATACTCGTTGCCTATTGTGTTTGAAATTAAAACAGATAAAACAGATTAAATGATTTTAAATTCAAAGTGCTTATTTTTTATATTTAGTGTAGTATTTTTAATACCATTACATGCTCAAAATCCTAAAGAAGTAGCAGATCGTTTATTTGCCAATGGCAATTACACCAAAGCGATTGAAGCTTATAAAGCTGTTAAAAATTTAGACCAAGTTTACAGTAAAATCGCTAAAGCTTACGTTGCTATTGGCAATTATGACAATGCGTTAACTAATTATAAAAATGCTGTGTTGGCCAACCCAAATGCAACTGTTTTACACTACGAGTATGCCAAGCTTTTAACCAAAACAAAAAAATATAAAGCAGCCAAACCGTTATTTAAAAACCTAATACGTTTAGATAGTTTTAACCCAAATTACCATTACGAATTAGGTATTGTACTAGAAAAACAAAAAGATACAACAGCATTACAACATTTTAAAAAAGTATTTAACTTAGATAACACGCACCAAAAAGCAATATTTAAAATTGCAAAGCAGTGTATTAAAAAACGACAATTTAAATTAGCACACACCTACATAGCAAAAGGCTTAGAAAGTTACGCAAATAATATAAAACTTATAAGCCTAAAAGCCCAAGCGTATTATTACCAAGCGTATTATACAGATGCTATCCTTTGGTTTAATAAGTTAATAGATTTAGGCGAAAATACTGAGTTTATTCACGAGAAATTAAGCCTAAGTTATGCGCAAAACTCAGATTACAAAGCTGCCATTTTACATAGAAAATTAGCTTTAAAATATAATCCTTACGATGCCAATGCCATCTTTGTAATTGGTAAGTATTACCAAGAGTTAAAAGATTTTGAAAAGGCAGAAGCCTACATAACTAAAGCCTTAAAACTTAAAGATGTGTCGTTAACAGATGAATATCAGCAGTTAGGAATTATTTTAAATCGGCAGAAAAAATATAAAGCTGCCATAAAAGCATTTCAAAAATCACTAAAAGAAGAGGCTACAAATTTGTTGTCAGAGTTCTTTTTACTTAGAACAAAAGACGAGTTCTATGCAGATTTAGACACCAAAATTAAAATGTACCAAGCGTATGTAAACAATAAAAAAGACAGCCCTTTTGCAAAATATGCGCAACAACGTCTTAAAGAACTGAAACAAGAAAAGTTCTTAGAAGGTCAATAAAATTATCCTTTTTTATTGAAGACCATACGCAGTTAAGTGTAATTGGAATAAATGATACCGCAGCGAGTAAAGCCAAAAAGCAGACGTGTTGAAGTGGTTTTAACTCCAAAATTTGATGAGAGTTCTAAGTTGCTAGCAGATAAGTGATTAATACCAAAATAGCATTAAAATGTCGCATATAATTATGTTTCTTTTTCATTCATATTTCAATATAAAATAGAACCGTAGCAAATGCTATGCTTATATTTTCTATTTCATCTGAACAAAAAATAATTCAAATTATTTATACAACATTTTAAAACTATTTTGGTATAAGAATATTATTGCGTGGGCAGAGGACGTAGCAATCTGTTAACTAGAGGGTTTTTAGTTAAGAAGATTGCCTCGTTTAGCTATTAATGTCCTTATTACCAATTGCTATTTAAAATGAGTTATAATTATTTTGAATGCCAATTAATATTAACCGCCTACAACTTTACCAAGCTTACGAGATAACAGCATTTTTAAGCCCAAATAATCCTTTACATCTTCCATTATAGCCATAGTATCTGCGTTTTCTTTTAACGTTTCGTTTTTATATTCGGCTACTTTTTGGTCTATTAAATAACAACGCAAACTTAAAATGGTTTGACTAACCAATTGGGCTATAGAATGCGATTTTTCTTTTGGAATAATATGATTGCGTTCCCAATCATGAAGATTATATTTTTCATCTTCCATTAAAATACTAGTTACTGTACTTGCCGATGCTTGGTCTAATTGATTTACAAAATCTTTAGTAGAAAATCCTTCGTCTTGGTTTAACTTGTCAATTAAAGCATAATACAAGGCTTTAAACTCTGTATTAGTAAATTGCATTTCATCTTCTTGAAGATCTAAATATATTTTTTCGAACACCCGAGTTTCATGTATTGTGGGTTCTAAGATGAGTTCTCCAGACACATCGTCTTCCTTCAAAATTAAATCTTCAAACTGTTCGGTTTCAATACCATAAAGCATTAAAATTTCTATGATTTTTCGCTCTAGCTCGTATTGAATATCTATTTTATGAGTGTGCAGTTCTTCATGCTTTACAACCTCAAATGCTTTTTGCTCTTGCTTATGTTTTTTCTTAGCGTCGTTAAAATCTTTTTTTGTAATCTGTGCTAAAGTGCTAAACAGTACATTTTCGCTAATATCCATTATACGTGCACACGCTTGTATATAGATTTCGCGTTTTATGTGATCGGGTATTTTGGCAATACTATTTACAATCTCTCTAATAGTTTCAGCCTTTTTTATAGGGTCGTTATTGGCTTCTTTAACCAAAAGCGAGGCTTTAAATTGAATGAAATCCTTGGCATTTTCATTAAGATATGCCGTTAATTCTTCTAAGGTGTTTGAACGTGCAAAACTGTCGGGATCTTCACCATCTGGGAATGTACAAATTTTTACATTAACACCTTGTTCTAAGATTAAATCTATACCACGGATTGAAGCTCTTATGCCTGCTGCATCACCATCAAAAAGTACCGTAATGTTATTTGTTAACCGATTAATTAATCTAATTTGATCTGATGATAATGCTGTGCCAGAAGATGATACTACATTTTTTATACCCGTTTGGTGTAGTTGAATTACATCTGTGTAACCTTCAACCAAATAACAATTATCTGCTTTAACAATGCTTTGTTTGGCAAAATATAAGCCATATAAAACTTTACTTTTATGGTAGATGTCACTTTCTGGTGAGTTTAAATATTTAGCTGCTTTTTTATCGGTAATTAAAATGCGGCCTCCAAAACCCAAAACACGACCACTCATACTATGAATAGGAAACATAACGCGGCCTTTAAACCTATCGAAACGCTTGTTTTCTTTTACAATAGTTAGCCCAGTTTGGCTTAGAAAATCTATATTATAACCGTTACTTAAAGCTTCGTCTGTAAAAGCCTGCCACTCATCTAAAGCATAGCCTAATTGAAATTTTTTTATGGTATCAGCGGTAAAACCACGTTCTTTAAAGTAACTTAAACCAATAGCCTTACCTTGGTCTGTGTTTTGTAGTATGTTTTGAAAATACGTATTGGCATACGCACTCACTAAATACAGACTTTCTCTGGTATTTTGCTGTGCTTTTTCTTCGTCGGTACGCTCGGTTTCTTCTATTTCAATAGTATATTTTTTAGCTAAATATTTTATAGCTTCTGGATAGGTAAAATGCTCGTGTTCCATTAAAAAAGTTACTGCATTACCACCTTTTCCGCTCGAAAAATCTTTCCAAATTTGTTTTACAGGAGATACCATAAAACTTGGAGAACGCTCTTCTGTAAACGGACTTAAGCCTTTAAAATTTGAACCCGATTTTTTGAGCTGCACAAAATCACCGATAACTTCCTCTACTCGGGCAGTTTCAAAAACTTGGGCTATGGTGTTTTGTGATATCATACATTTCCCTGTACACACAGGAATTTTATTTATTAAACATTTTCTGGATACATTCTTACGCAAAAACGACCAGTCTGTAAATTTACTATAAAACCATTTGTATTAAAAATTAATACTAAAAAGTAATTTAACTTTCTGGTTTAAAATGATGAGCTACGTTTTTATAATGGTGGCAAAAAACATTGAAGCTAAACTCAATAAAAAGCCCTAATCTAAAAAAATAGGTTAAGGCTTTTAATACACAAAAAAAATAATGGTTTAATCCATATCGAAACGTAAGCCTACTGAAATATTATTTTGATTTTTAACTTGGTTTTTAAATAAAGGATTAAGATCGTATTTAACATATAATGCAACACCACCTAAGGCAACATAACTGCTCAGTCCATACACAAACTCATTAACCTCAAAGTTAGCATGTTGTTTGTCTTTAACTCTATCGCCATCGTCTTTGTACTTTAGCTTTTGCATACTGCCAATATTAAGTCCAGCATAAGCTCCTAACCCCATTTTAAATTTTTTGCGAGTAGAGTATCTAAAATACGTGTCTCGTTCTATTTTTTTTGAAGGTCCAAATTCGATATGCACAGGAAATACTAAATTTGTGGTTCTAAATTTTGCTTTGTTTAGGTTTGAAGAAAAATCTTGCAGAGCTACATCGCCATCTGTATTTACAAAGTATTTGTTGTCTTTAATGTGTAACTTATTCCATTGTAAAGAAACACCGTATTTTAATCTCCAAAAATTGGAGTCTTTAAAAATCCTCGTTTTCCAAGCTTGTCCTAGCTCAATAAACCCAGAGCCTCCTATTTTGTATGGAGAATCACTTAAGCTTTCGCCATCAGTTAACGTATTATTAAAGCCCATTGCAAAAACAAAATCGGTTGTGGTGCGTTTGTCATAAACCCTTGGTTTATCTTTAGATTCGTCACCTATGT
Organism: Winogradskyella sp.; assembly: GCA_049608525.1. GTDB lineage: Bacteria > Bacteroidota > Bacteroidia > Flavobacteriales > Flavobacteriaceae > Winogradskyella. Next base: position 8,743 of record JBMYXP010000038.1, on the reverse strand, counting down.
ATATAAAACTTTCATTGGTTTCATCACCGCTACCAACCCTTATAATTAGTTTTTCATCATCTGTATTGGCATTATAATGTGCTTCATTTCTTTGTAGTAAGGCTATTTTATTATCAATAATTACTAACCTATTTTCTATATTTAACGCGTGTTTTTTAGCGGCGCGTTTCTTTAATTCTTCAGCTTCTGCTGCTGTAATAGCACCTGTATCTAAACGCTTATTAATGGTTTCAATCTCTTCTTTGAGGTATTGACGTTCTTCACTTTCAATGTTCAATTTTAATTTCTTAAGCGTTGCAATCTTATTAAGGTTTGTTATATTTAAAATTGAATCTTTTTTAATTTGTTGTGCAGATATACTTTGTAATGCAAAGCATAAAATAAATGGCACTAGTAGTTTTGTAATTGTGTTCATAAATGTTCGTTTTTTGATTATTGATTTCTGTTCTTTTAATGTGGTGCTATGTTCTTATAGCGGTATTAGTTATTGCGTTCTACAACCGCAGTTTTAATTGTTTTATAATTTGCTTTTAGAGCTTCAAAAACTTTACTTCTAAAAGATTCTCCCATGGCGTCTTCTACGCTAATTAGTAATGCGTTTGCATCTACAGTTTTAGTGCTTTTTTGTATTTTATTTTTTAAAATTTCTTTATTTGCAGCTTTTAGAAGCACATCAATTTCTTTGTTAGTTACTGAGGTGGCTTCAATTTTTAATTCATTTAATGTAGCTGTTACCGCGTTATGCTCTGTAGGTTGATAGGTTTCTAATTTGCTTTTAAGATTTTTACGGGTCTTTTGAGTTAAATTTCTCGTTTTAAAATTCGAGTTTTTGGCAATCTGCGTTTTGTTATTAATCGTTGTGCTGCCTTTTGTTTTTGGTGTATTAACTACAGGTTTAGGAGTGTTTTTATTTTCTATAATGGTATTTTCATTAGCTAATATAACAGGTTTTTGTTCCTTTTCTTTTAGTCGTTTATGCTTTATCTGCTCTTTTAGTATGTGTTCATTAACAAGTTGTGGTAAGGCTTGCTCAGTATTATTTGCGTTAAAATAGCTAACAGTTACTGCAACCATAATAACCAAACTTGCAGCAATACCCAACCACCAAAATACAGGGGTTTTTATTCTCTTTTTATCAGCGTCTAAACGTTCAGATAGTTTAGACCAACTATCTGCCGATGGTGATAGGCTTCTTTTTTCGAGCTTAGATTTTAGTTGCTCTTCAAACTTAATTGGTGCCATAACTATTTGTGTTTAGTTCTTTAATTTTTTTCTGAAGCATTTGCCGTGCTTTAAATAATTGCGACTTTGATGTGCCTTCTGCAATGTTTAATATATCCGCTATTTCATTATGTTTATATCCTTCAATGGCATACATAACAAATACCACTTTATAACCTTCGGGCAAACTATCTATGAGTTGTTGTAGCTCAGCAACTTCAATATTTGTTTCAATGTTATTGATATACTCTTGTTTTATATATTGCGCTTCTGTTGCAAATTCTATGTGTTTTTTTTGCCTTAAATAAGAAATCGCCTCTCGTACCATTATACGTCTTATCCAACCCTCAAAACTACCTTCGTTTTTAAATGTTTTTATGGATTTAAATACTTTAAAAAACCCATTGAGCAATACTTCTTCTGCTTGGTAAACATCTTTTATATAGTATCTGCAAACACTTAGCATTTTAGGTGCGTGCAATTCGTACAATACATGTTGTGCCTCACGGTTTTGTTTCGCAGCGCTTTGTATGAGTTTTTTTTCGTTTTTATGAAGTTGAATAACTTTCATTGTAGAGTTTACTATTGTGCTTCTATTTATAAAGACGCAAAAGTGCTACCAAAGGTTGCTTGGCTGTTAAAAAATAGTTGAACTAAAATGTAAACAACTGATTGTTAAGTGTTTTTTGATCTTATTTTTTTCGATCAATTACATAATCTACCATTAGTTTTAAGGCAGATTTGTATTGAGAATCTGGGTAAGTAGAAAGTATATCTAAAGCTTCTGTTTGAAATGTTTTCATTTTGGAAACCGCATAGTCTAAACCCCCGTTGTTTTTTACAAATGCAATAACCGCTTTAACACGTTTTCTGTCTTTATTATGGTTTTTTACAGAATTAATAAGCCAAGACTTTTCTTTTTTAGAGCAGTTATTGAGCACATAAATTAAAGGCAAGGTCATTTTTTGCTCTTTAATATCTATACCTGTAGGTTTACCAATGGCTTCATTGCCATAATCGAACAAATCGTCTTTAATTTGAAATGCCATACCAATGAGCTCCCCAAATTTTCGCATCTGTTCTACATCTGGCGAGTTTGGTTTTACAGATGCAGCGCCCAAACTGCAACACGCAGCAATAAGTGTTGCTGTTTTTTGCCTTATAATTTCGTAATAGATGTTTTCTGTAATATCTAACCGACGCGCTTTTTCTATTTGCAATAATTCTCCTTCGCTCATTTCTCTTACGGCTACAGAAATAATTTTTAGTAGGTCGAAATCATTATTATCGATTGAAAGTAATAAGCCTTTAGACAGTAAATAATCACCAATTAGTACTGCAATCTTATTTTTCCAAAGGGCATTAATAGAAAAAAAACCACGTCTTCTATTGCTATCATCTACAACATCATCGTGTACTAAAGTTGCTGTATGTATTAACTCAATAACCGAAGCGCCACGATAAGTGCGCTCGCTAACCTCTCCATTATTCATCATTTTAGCAACCAAAAACACAAACATTGGTCGCATTTGTTTGCCTTTACGGTTAACAATATAATGTGTTATTCTGTTGAGAAGTGCCACCTTACTAGCCATAGAAAGCTGAAACTTTTGTTCAAAAAGTTCCATTTCGTAAGCTATGGGTTGTTTTATTTGTTCGGTTATTTTCATTGTAAAAATTAACATCGCAAAATTACAAATTCTAAGACGTAATAAAAGCTTAAAATCAATTATAGATTTTTAACATTTTTCTCCAATAATTAATAGTAACTTTAAAGCCTAACTAAAATTACTTTAACATGAAAAAAATTACTTTATTACTTACTTTAATAATTAGCTCTAGTCTAATGTTTAGTCAGGTTGTTTTGACTGAGGATTTTGAGGCTGGTTTAACAATTCCAGCCGGTTGGACTAACAATGATATTGCAGCAAATGGAGAGGTTTGGACTATTGAAGATAGCGGTGAGGCTGTGCTTCTTACTGCTGGTAACACTAACGTATATACATCTGGTGAATGTGTGGGAAATTATGCTACTTTTAACAGTGATGGATACGGAAACAATGGAAATCCAGAAGAGGCTGCCTTAGAAAGTCCAATTTTTGACTGTTCAGCTTTAACTTCGGTTGCATTAAGTTATAACCACTATTTTGCTGGAAATTACGGTGGATCTGGGTTTGTGGAAGTAAATGATGGATCTGGGTGGACTACCGTTGCAACATACTCAGGCGATGGTTATGTAGGTGGCGCAATAAATTTGGATGTAACCACCGAATTAGCTGGTGCAGCTAGTGCACAGGTTCGCTTTAGATGGACTGGAGATTGGTCTGTTGCATGGTATGTAGATAACATAAGTGTTTTTCAATGTACGGTTAATGCGCCAAACGCTGCAACTGTTGTTGCTCCTGTAAATGCAGCAGTAGATGTAGAAATTAATTATGGTACAACAAATAATATTGGCCCTTTTGAGTGGACGGCAGCAACAACAGGAGATCCAGCCGACAGCTTTAACATTAGTATAGGAGAAACAGTAACTGGTGATGATATTGGTTCTATTTCAGGATTTAATAGTGGTGGAAGCATCAACTACAGTTGGACGCCAAACACTACATATTATTGGTTTATTGAATCTGTAAATTGTGCAGGTGCAACACCTAGTTCTGTTTGGAGTTTTACAACTTCGGCTTGTACAGAAACCGCTGCGCCAGCAGCAGCAACTACACCAACTCCAACTGACACACAAGCTGGTGTTGAGGTATCCGCAAATGGTAATTCAGTTACATTTTCTTGGGCTTCTGCAGATCCAAACGCAGATTACACACTTAATTTGGGTACTTCAAATCCTCCAGATCAAGCATTCAATAATTTTGAAAGTGGTGATCCAATTACAGGTATGGCTTTAAATACTACTTATTATTGGAGTGTAGATGCTGTTAATTGTTTTGGCACTACAACAGGCCCTATTTGGAGTTTTACAACTAACGCAACACTTTCTGTTGAAGAAAATAAATTAGCCCTATTTACAGCTTACCCAAACCCTACTTCTGATGTTTTAAATATTAAGACTTCTAAGGATATTGAAAGCGTTAATGTGCTTAATCTTTTAGGAAAAAGTGTAGCTACATTTAAAGGAAATGAGATTTATAACAATTCTATTAACTTATCTGGTTTATCTAACGGTTTATATCTAGTAAAAATATCTACTGGTGACACATCACAGACGATACGCGTTACTAAAAAATAGTTGAAACTTGTTAATGAAAAAGCGGCAATTTGCCGCTTTTTTTATATCTAATATTTTAGCTAAACCAATTATGATTTTGAATGCGCTTTAAGTAATTTGAATTATACCAAAATAGTTTTAAAATGTAGTATAAATAATTTGAATTATTTTTTTGTTCAGATGAAATAGAGCATTAAAACATAGCCTTAGATATGGTTTCTATATATTGAAATTTGAACGAAATAGAAACGAATTATAGGGCTTATTTTAAGTTGCAATTGGTAGTAATGGTATTAGCTTTTATTGGCTAATTGCCCGCAAGCGGCATCTATATCTTTTCCTCTACTACGTCTTACGGTAACTGTAACGTTATTAGATTCTAAAACATTTACATACATATCTATAGCTTTTGAGTTTGCTTGCTGAAACTCGCCGTCGTCTATTGGGTTGTATTCTATAATATTGACTTTACTTGGTGCAAATTTGCAAAATTCTACTAACGCATCTACATCTTTACGCTTATCATTTATGCCATCCCAAACGACATACTCGTAAGTAATTCTGTTTTTTGTTTTTTTGTACCAATATATTAATGCGTCTCGTAAATCGGATAGCGGAAATGTGTCGTTAAATGGCATAATGGATGTTCTTACCTCATCTATAGCAGAGTGTAATGAAACGGCTAGTTTAAACTTTACATCGTCGTCTGCCATCTTCTTTATCATTTTTGGCACACCAGATGTGGATACTACAATGCGTTTTGGCGACATGCCTAAACCCTCTGGAGATGTAATTTTATCTATGGCTTTTAGCACATTGTTATAATTCATTAAAGGTTCTCCCATACCCATAAATACGATATTACTTAACGGTCTGTTATGGTACAAACGACTTTCATTATCTATGGCTACAACTTGATCGTATATTTCGTCTGGGTTTAAATTTCGCATACGTTTTAACCGCGAAGTTGCGCAAAATCTACAATCTAAACTGCAACCGACTTGTGAGGAGACGCAAGCTGTGGTTCGGGTTTTTGTTGGTATTAAAACAGACTCTACTATTAAATTATCGTGAAGTCGGACTGCATTTTTTATGGTACCGTCTGAGCTGCGTTGCATTTGATCTACTTTAATGTGATTAATTACAAAATTAGCTTGTAGCATTTGCCGAGTTTCTAAAGATACATTGGTCATATCTTCAAAACTATACGCAGATTTTTGCCATAACCACTCGTAAACTTGGTTTCCTCTAAAGGCTTTATCTCCTTGTTTAACAAAGAAATCTCTAAGCTGATCTTTGGTTAATGCTCGTATGTCTTTCTTTTTAGTTTCCATTGAATGTAAAAGTAATGTTTCTCCCAATGACGCAAAGGTGCAAAGAAAAAAAATTAATTATTGGCATTATACGGCTTTAATTTTGATACGATTTTTATTGACATAAAACCTAAAATAGCGGGTTTGACTTATTTTTTTTGCTAGGTTTTACTGTTGCGGAGTGTGCGTTAAGGATTGTAGTGAAAAGCCCACAGCGAGGTACGAGCGAGGACTTGCAACGGAAAGCCTGACCGAAGGGAACGCCATAAAAAAAAAGCCTCAATAAAGAGGCTTAAACTATAAGTTTATTAGTTGTTTTATTTAATAGAAATGAGCACTAAATAATAAGCATAGCATCGCCGTAAGAATAGAATTTGTACTTTTCTTTTACGGCTTCGTCGTAGGCTTTTTTCATGAGATCGTGACCTGCAAAGGCAGATACCATCATCATTAATGTGGATTTTGGGGTATGGAAATTAGTAATCATTGCATTGGCGATACTAAAATCGTATGGTGGAAAAATAAATTTATTGGTCCAGCCTTCAAACTCATTTAATCTCCCGTTTGAGGATACTGAACTTTCTACGGTACGCATAGAGGTTGTGCCAACAGCACAGACGCGTCTTTTGTTATTAATAGCATTATTTATGGTTTCAGTAGCTTCTTTTTTAATTAAAATTTCTTCACTATCCATTTTGTGCTTAGACAAATCTTCTACTTCAACTGGGTTAAATGTACCTAAACCAACATGCAATGTTACTTCTGCGGTTTTTATTCCTTTAATTTCTAAGCGTTTTAATAAATGTTTAGAAAAGTGCAAACCAGCTGTTGGTGCTGCAACAGCTCCTTCATTTTTTGCAAAAATAGTTTGGTAACGTTCTTGGTCTTGAGGCTCTACGTCTCTTTTTATGTATTTAGGTAGTGGTGTTTCTCCTAAGTTTGTTAATGTTTTTCTAAAATCTGGGTAAGAACCATCGTACAGAAAACGTAGTGTGCGTCCTCTCGAAGTGGTATTATCTATAACTTCTGCAACTAACGAATCGTCTTCACCAAAATATAGTTTATTACCGATTCTTATTTTACGTGCAGGATCTACTAATACGTCCCAGAGGCGTTGTTCTTGGTTTAGTTCGCGTAGTAAAAATACTTCAATTCTTGCACCTGTTTTTTCTTTATTGCCATAAAGACGGGCAGGAAAAACCTTGGTGTTATTTAAAATCATTACATCATCTTCGTCAAAATAATCGATAAGATCCTTAAACTGTTTATGCTCAATGGTTTGTTTTGCTCTATCCAAAACCATTAGTCTCGACTCATCTCTGTGTTCTGCTGGGTGCTCTGCTAATAATTCTTCTGGAAGTGTAAAATCGAAGTGCGATAATTTCATGGAAAATGTTTATTTTTTGAAGTTGCAAATATACAATCTCAATATAAGCGTTGTCAAGTAAATAGTGATTTATTTTGAAAACGCTTTATTTAATTTTGAAATAGAAAAACCTAAGTGTTTAAAATCTTCCCAAAATTGAGGATACGATTTGCTTACCACCTCTGCGTCTTTAATTAGTATAGGCACTTTTAATGCTAATGGTGCAAAGGCCATTGCCATGCGGTGATCGTGGTATGTTGCGATAGTAATTTTGCTTTTTATTGCATTACATGCTTTTAAGTACAACGAATTTGAAGTTATAGTTACAGTAGCTCCTAGTTTTTCTAATTCGGTTTTAAGAGCCTGCAAACGGTCGGTTTCTTTAATTTTTAAAGTGTGTAAGCCAGTTAAATAGCAGTCTAACCCCAAACCAAATGCTGTTACTGCAATAGTTTGTGCTATATCTGGCATATTGCTTAAATCTAGATTAATGGATATTTGCGGGTTTACGGTTTTAATTTTTTGAAGTGTAACCGTATTTTTGCTAAATGTAGTTTCTACACCAAATTGTTTGTAAATATCTACAGATACTGCGTCTCCTTGAAGTGAATGTTCTGTAAAAGACGCTAATTGTACTGTTGTACCAAGGCCACTCAATGCTACTATGCTGTAAAAGTATGAAGCCGAAGACCAATCGGATTCTACAGTTATAGTTATTGGTTTTGGGTGTTTGGCTATGGGTTTAACCTCTATGGTATTACCAAAAAAATGAGTTTTAACACCTACTTTGTTTAACAGGCTTAATGTCATATTTATATATGGCATTGATGTTATTTTTCCTTTTAAGGTTAGTGTTATGCCATTTTTTAATTTTGAACCTATAAGTAGTAGTGCCGAAATATATTGACTGCTTATACTCGCCTCTAATTCTATTTGATTTTCGGTAAGGGTTTTGCCAACAATTTTTAGAGGCGGAAAGCCTTTGTTTTCTAAATATTCTATATCTGCGCCTAATGTTTTTAATGCTTCTACTAACAATTGTATAGGCCGTTGTTTCATACGAGAAGACCCTGTAAGACTAACTTCTCTACCGTCTTTAACTGCAAAATACGCTGTTAAAAATCGCATAGCAGTGCCTGCGTGGTTTATATCTATAATAGTTTCTTTAGATTGTAGCGCGTTTTGCATTAATACGGTGTCGTCGGAATTGGAAAGGTTTTTTACACTCACTTGTGGGTATAAAGCCTTTAGTAACAATAGTCTATTAGACTCACTTTTTGACCCCGTGATGTTAATTACTGCATTGGGGCTAATAATTTCAGATTTTTGAATATGGATAGTCATTTATGACACTATTTTTTTGAGCATTTTACACCAAATTAGTATTCAAAATAAGCTGTAATGCCATTTTTGAATTGAAATTACCGTAATAAAACCCTCTTTCTCCTTTCTTTTTTTAACATAAAAAGAAACCGTAACTAGGCGATGCTTTATTGATTTCAAGTTTTAGTTAAAACTATGTACTTTAGTGCATCTCGCTTTAGCTTCTAAAAAATTTTTGACACGGATTACCCAAATTTTCAGGGATTTATGATGTCATATATTCTTTAGTTCTCGAAGCAT
>JBMYXP010000037.1:0-16132 GCA_049608525.1 Winogradskyella sp. | reverse complement strand
TTAAATATTAAAATGAATAGCAACTTAAAACGTGCAACAATCTATTCTGTTTTAGGCGCAAAAGTTTTAGAAACTACATCAAAAACCATTACCACTTCAAACTTAAAAAATGGGATGTATTTAATTAAAATAGAAACCGAAAACGGAAGTATTTCCACCAAACGCTTTATTAAACAGTAGTTTTTTTAGTTTGTAATTTTTGTTATAAACCTCGTAAGTATATAAGCTTACGAGGTTTTTTTGCTTTAGAAGTTAAAAACGGAGTTTCAGAAACTCACTACAAAACGTAAGCTTATTTCTCTTCAAATTTGTACTTATAAAACCATAAATAACAATTATTATGAAAACAAAATTACTTTTAATGTTACTGTTTGTAACATCGTTAACATTTTCACAAACTTTACCATCTGGTCATTACGGCATCTTTCAATTTACAAACGGAAGTTTACTAAATACATCGTCTTCTGGCGGAACGCTAGCAGGAAGCATAGTGCAAGGAGAAGATAGGTACTTTTACAATAATAGAGCAGCAAAAAGAATAAATGGTACAGGAAGATTAAATGGGTTTTCATTAGGAGCTGCCAATACTAATGAAATAACAATAGGTTTTTGGATTAAATCTGGTAGTTTACCAAATCCTACACGTCTTATACAAATTTATGGAACTAATGGCGATGGTTTTAGGTTTGAATTAGACGATAATAATTTAACACTATTAACTCAATTAACAACAACTAATACGGTTTTTCCGCCAAGTTATAGCCAAGCCATAAATTTAACTAATAATGTATGGCGACATATTGTGTTACGAGTAGCTTATGATAATGTAAACGAAAGTTTATTAGCCGATGTGTTTGTAGATGGTGTTTTACAAAATGATATTTCAAATGAAATAGATCCAAATGGTAACAATACAATTACACGTTTTTTAGAAAATGCAACTTTAAGTATAAGTCCTTTAGCAGAATATATTGCTGGTTCTATAGATGATATTTATATTTATAAAACAGCACTTACAGACCAACAAATTAACGACATTTATAATTATAACCCAATACCAGGTGCAGCAGCATTAACTAGGCTTTATGTAGATGAAACTGCAACTGGAGCTAACAATGGAGACTCTTGGGTAAATGCGTTTACAAACCTACAAAATGCTATTACACAAGCTACAGATGGAGACGAAATATGGATAGCTGGCGGAACTTACAAACCACATAGTAGTTTACGTGCAGAATATTTTAATATTACAAAACCAGATTTAAGTATTTATGGTGGTTTTGCAGGTACAGAAACTCAACTATCTGATCGTGTACTTGGGGCAAATGAAACTATTCTTTCTGGTGATTTAGTAGGAGACGACAGCCCATTAATAGAAAATCATAATCAAAATAATGGAAACAGTAATAGGTATAATAACAGTGTTAATATTATAAAAATTACAGCTTCTGGTAATAACTTATTGCTAGATGGTGTAACAGTAGCTAATGCACATAATAATATAGGAACAAGAGGAGCAGCTTTAATTAAAGAAAAATCCGTTGCAAAACTAACATTAAAAAACTGTGTGTTTAAGCAAAATTTTGGACATATTGGAGCAGCTGGTATAGAAACCGAATTTACCTTAGCAACTGGTACGCAAGGCGAACTAATAATTGAAAATTGTGAGTTTTCAAAAAATCATTCTGGCTATGCTGCAGGAATATATGCCTTTGCTAGAGAAGATGTTAATCTTAATATTAAGGTAGAAAACACATTGTTTAATAACAACGTTGTTCAAAAAGGAAGTGCTGGTTTAAGTGCGCCAGCATCTTGGTTTAATGCCATTGGGCCTAATGCCAACATTACACTAAACCTAACTAATAATACGTATGTTAATCACTTAGATAACTCTACATATAGTGGTTTTAATTCAGCAGAGCGCGCTGTTGTGGTTCTTACAGAAACAGCAACATCAACAATAAATACAACAATAGCCAATAGTATTTTTTGGAATAATACGGTTTCATCATCACAAGCAACTAATAACAGATCTGTTACCAATGGCCTTAGTAATATTCAAAGCCAAATAGATGTTTATAATTCTATAGATGAATCTAATTTTAATTATGCTGGTATTAATTCTACAACTGCTACTAGTAATGCAAACCCAATATTTACTAACATTGCTAATAATGATTTTACTTTGCACCAAAACTCACCAGCAATAGATACTGGCAATAACAGTTATGTAAATACACCTACAGATTTAGCTGGCAACCAACGCATTTTTAATACCACAGTAGATATGGGTGCTTACGAGTTTGGTTCTTCACCATTGGGTGTAAACAACTTTATAGTTGAAGAATTTTCTATTTACCCAAACCCAACAACCACAGTTTTAAATATTAAAATGAAGAGCAACTTAAAACGTGCAACAATTTATTCTGTTTTAGGCGCAAAAGTTTTAGAAACTACATCAAAAACCATTACCACTTCAAACTTAAAAAATGGGATGTATTTAATTAAAATAGAAACCGAAAACGGAAGTATTTCCACCAAACGTTTTATTAAACAGTAGTTTTTTTTAGTTAATTTTATTGTTATGAACCTCGTAAGTATAGTACTTACGAGGTTTTTTTGTTTTAGAAGTTAAAAAAGGGGTTTCAGAAGTTAGCATCATTTTATTGCAACCTTAGACAGTAGATTTGTACAAAACAATTTAAAGATGAAAAAAACAATTTTAGCAATAGCACTTTTAGTAACAACGGTTACAATTGCACAAAACAATTTATTTAACAACATATCTACTACAGATTATTACCAAGAATATAAAAGTTTGGTAGATACAGATGGTGATGGAGTTTATGACATAACAGATAGAGGAAGTGTTGTAAAATTTAATTTAAAGCATTTGCCAACAGGAGAAGGTTACGCTATTTCTGGTATTTCGGAGTTAGGAAACAACAAAGGTGATCTTATTATGAGTAGTAATGCCGTAGCTGATAATTTTGAATGCGCTGGGTATCCTTTTGAAAGTTACATAAAATACACAAAAAACAATGATGCGCTTGTTGCCATAACAAATTACGTGTTTTTTATAAAAAATATATCTCAAGATGGTCAGTCATTTAAAAGTGTAAATCGTGTATATATTAACATCGGTAAAAATCCTAAAAATGCACTAAAAAGACCAAAAATGTCTTCAATGCAAATGGTTAAAATGCTTACAAGCCGTAGAAGTGGCAAAGTTGAAAAACCAAAAATAGATTTTGGTGCAGAACATAAAGCTTTGCAAGGTAAAAATATAGATAAAATGATTACAGATTATCTTGTTACAATGAAAGCAAAACAACAAAGTAGAACTGCGCTTCAAAAACAATCGGACACTAAAATTTTAAAGGCTAAAAAAGACGCAATAACAGCAAAAAAAGACGCAAAAAAGGCTGAAAAAGCAGCTAGAGATGCAGAATGGGCAGAGGCAAAAAGATATAACGATTCTGTTAAAGCCACACCAGAATGGCAAGAAAAAGACCGTAGAATAAAGCAAAATGAAGCAAATTATCAAGCTGCCCAAAAGGCAAATAAGGTAACGCTTAGAAACACTAGTGGAAGCACTATTTATGTATGCCCACAAGGTATGAATAGCCATGAAATAGAAATCTCTGCAGGCGGAACTGGTAAATGGGATTGCGATACTGATGGATATTTACAAGTTAATGGTAAAGCTACCAATATAAAAGTGTATAGTAAAAACACGGGTTGTGGTAACACCATTAACATACGATAAATTACTAACCAACATAGAAGCAGTGTTAAAAAAATTAAAAAAAGAACAGCTCTTCATTCAAAAAAAAACAATAACTATTTAAAATCAAAACAAATGAAAAATTTAAAATCAATTCTATTACTAAGTACATTATTAATTGTATTTACAACCTCTTGCTCAAAAGACGATGACGGTGTTAACATTTCAATAACCGCAACAAACTATTCAACTTCTATAGATGAAAACGTGCCAACAGGTACATCTTTAGGTACAATAACAGCAACCACTAATAGTAATAGTGCTTTAAGTTACAGTATAGCATCGCAACAACCTACTAACGCTGTTGCAATTAATAGTGCAACAGGAGAATTAACAGTAAATACGGCTTCAATTTTTGATTTTGAAACCCACTCAGAAATTACTGGCGATATCAGTATTACAACAAACGGAGCTTCTAAAACAGTTAGTTTTACAGTTACGGTACTAGATGTAGTCGCAAATAAAATTTTAGTTTTAGGTGCAGAATCTAATTCTACTTGGTTAGCAGATGTTGCACAAAAAATTGAAGACACCAACCAATTTAATATTGTAGATACGCACGACTCAAGTAGCTCACTTATGTCTTCTGAAGATCTTATGGCTTACGATGCGATTTTAGTTTACACCAACAACTCACCTGTCACTCCTTCTGATTTAGGAGATAATTTAGCCTCATATATAGATAATGGTGGAGCTGTTGTAGAAGCGGTTTTTGGCGGTAATGTAAAAATTACAGGAAACTATAATAACTATAAAGTGTACCAAGACTCTAACACAATAGCTCAAAATAGTGGTGTTGTAAGGACATTAGGCACTGTTTTAGATAACAATCACCCAATTATGAATAACGTTAGCACTTTTAATGGAGGATCGTCTTCTTATTTTAATACGGGGATTGTTGCTGTAACTGGTGCTACAAAAATTGCTGAATACGATAACGGTGAGCCACTAATTATTGTAAAAAACCAAATAGGGCAAAAAAATGTACCAGGTGTTTTTGTTAACTTTTATCCACCATCTAAAGATTCAAGAAATGATTTTTGGGATAATACTACTGACGGTGGCCTAATTTTAGCAAATTCTTTAAAATGGGCAGGAAATAAATAAAAACGTAGTCGTTTTTTAGTTTATACCAATTTATAACTTAAAATGTGCTTAAAAAAATGGCTGTTATTTTCTTTATTTGAATTTAAAACTAGAGTATAGCCTAATTACGGTTTGTATTTTAATCAAAAAAAAAGGAAAAAGAACATTTTATTTTGTTCGTTCTTAGTTGTAAATGGTATTAGTGTTTAGTTAGTGAATCTCGTAAGTAAAAGCTTACGAGATTTTTTGCTTTAAAATAATAAGACCATTTATGATTTAAAATGCGCTATAACTAATTTGAATTATTTGTAGTTGAAATAAATAAAACCTATAAGCAATGCCTTTGTTACGGTTACGGTTTCATTTTATATTGAAATTTGAGCGAAATAGAAGCGAATTATAGCGCTTTTTTTTAATGATAATAGTATTAATGTCAATAAATAATTGGCAAAATTAAGGCTTTAAACTGTTTAAGAAATCTTGACGTCTATTTCTAGAAACTGGTATTTTTAAATTGCCTTGTAACTGCACATAACCCTCATTTAAGTATTTTTCTATATAATCTAAATTAATAATATGCGATTTATGAACCATATAAAATTCCTGACTTTGCAATAAAGTATTAAAATACCCTATGCTATGCGAGCTCAATATTGGTTTTTGATTGGTAAAATGAATTTTAGTATAGCCATCTACACCTTGGCAGTGTATAATTTCCGAAATTTTTACAAACTCTAAACCTTCCGTACAAGGAATAACAATTTTTTTCTTCTGAAAACTTTGTACACCAAGGTTTTCTATAAGTAGTTTGTTTTTTTCTAAAGCTGTTTTCTCTTCTATATTTAATATCGCTTTATGTACAGTTTCAGCCAAATCCTCATTATCTATTGGTTTTACTAAATAACCAATTGCACAATGTTTTATGGCTTCAATGGCATAATCATCAAAGGCTGTGGCAAAAATAATTTCAAGATTAGGCTTGTTTAATCGTTTTAAAACTTCAAAACCATTTAACTCTGGCATTGCAATGTCTAAAAAAATTAATTGCGGTTTTAACTTATTAATCAAAGTAATCGCTTCTTTAGGGCATTGTGTTTCTGCAATAATATTTAGATTTGGACATAAGCGTTCAATCTTATTTTTTAAAATTGATAAAGCCTTTGGCTCATCATCTATTATTATAGTTTTAATCTTGCTCATCTTGATTATAATTAAATTGCAACTCAACCCTTGTACCCGTTTCTTTTACATTTTCTGTAGATAGATCTACAATAGAATGTGTTACCATAAAATTACTGCTTTGGTTTAAAAAATGTAAACGTTCTTCTAAAACGGCAGACGAGTGCGATTCTTTTTTATTTAGTATAGCTGTGCTTATCCCTTTTGCTTTATTAATACCAATGCCATTGTCTATTATTAATACTTTAAACGTATTTTCATTAATTTTAATAAACTTAATTGTTAGGGTTCCTTTTCCTTTTTTATGAAACAAACCATGATTAATAGCGTTCTCAACCAATGGCTGTAGAATCATTGATGGTATTTGCTCTTCATCTGTGTCTAGTTTTTGATCAACCTCAATGAGGTATTCTAGTTTTTCTTCAAAACGTAGTTTCTCTATATACAGATAATTTTTTAATAGGCTTATTTCGTCTTTAACACTTACTGTTTTTCGTCTCGAAAAATCAAAAAACTGTCGCATTAATTTCGAGAATTTTGCTAAATAATCCTCTGAGGTTTCTACATCGTTTTGTTGTATGTAATACTGAATTGCATTTAGTGAGTTATGTACAAAATGCGGGTTCATTTGACCGCGAAGAGCCTTTAGTTCTAGCTCGTGTTGGCGTTTTTGGTTTTGTAGTGCTGCCTCTAGATTTTCTTTAATAAGGCTGTTTTTTTTATTGTTGAATGTTATAAATAAAGATATAATAGCTATCAAAACTAATATGAGTATGAGTGCAAATATTATAAATATGTCATTCATTTTTTTATTTCTTATAACACAAAAAACCTTTAATAATACAACTATAAAAAATAATATTTAATATAACTGTAAAAATATCAATATCTAATTTTTGTCCTTTATTAATTATTAATAAAATCATTACTGGTAAAAAACCAACTTGATAAATAAGAACACCTGATGAAAACCAAAATTTTGGTTCAGATAAATAATTAACAACCTCTTTTTTATTTAAAAGTGAATTGTAGTGCAATGTCACAAAAATTAGTGTAGTTATTAATGCGTAAAGATTACTAATAGTTAGATTATTTATTGCTATTAATGATAAAATCAAAATTATTAAATACAGAAAAGACAAATACTTTATTACTTTTCTTTTCTCTTTAATAATTATGTAGTACCATACTGAAAAAAAGCTAAACGTTATTATTTCATATAAGTCAATTAAGATATAAGGATCAATACTAAGAGAAGATAAAGAAACTACTATTATGTCATTTGTTAACGCATATCCAATGTAATATACAAATGCCTTTTCCGTAGATTTTTTAATATACTTATTTTGATATAAACCAACGAATAAGGCACTTAGCATAAATAAAAATGATAAAATTTTTAAATCCATTTTATAAATTATTCTTTTTTAAGATTTGGTGGACTACCCCCGTGACCTACTCTATTACCGCTTAATACCGTTGTTTCCCTTCCTTTATCATAAGCATTACTCTGAAGACTACTTCTGTTTTGTGTATTACCATTATTTTTGTTAACATTTACGTTTTTAGATATGATGCTATATACTAGTGTAGTGTGTGGTACATTGGTTATAGAATCTCTTTTGGCACTTAAGTAAAATCTAAATTTAAGGGTTTTATTTTTATTATTTATATCAAGTGCTTTTGCGGTTTTAATAAAATTTTCTAAATCTTCTACATTTAAATCAAAATGTGTGTAGTCTTTGTGATCGCTTTCAGTTGCGAAATTATTTATTAATCCTTTATTTATATATTGATATTGAACACTATCGTACAGCTCTCTTTTTTTATTTTTTTCTTCCTCAGTTATTATAAGATGTTTAGGGTATTTATAAGCTTTACAAGAAGACATAAGTAGTATTAATAAAATTACTAATGGTGCTAGTTTTAAAATTTTTGTTTTCATAATTTTTATGTTTTTAAATTGTGGTACAAATATTAGTATTCCTTTAATTTTAAAATATACCCAATAGATGATCTGTTGTTTTAGGTATAGGATTGGTTGTGCACATTGTATGAATATGATTTACGTTTATACTGCTTTACAAATATACTCTGCCATAAGTCTTATGGTATCTGTTCTTCCCAATACAAAATATGGTTTTTGAATTAATGATTTAAGCTGCTCATGGGTTTTAAAATAGGCTACTAAACTATTTATGTAATTATTAAAATCTGTATTCTTATCAATTTTAATGATTCCGTTTTCCATAGCTACTTCAATTAATTCTGTAAGCATATCTTTAGCTTCATTTATTTTTTCATCTAAATTTTGCACTAAATGATAAATCATATTTTGAGCAGAATATATTAACTCTGTAGAAACACTCATTTGTTCTTTTTTTACATTCCTAGAGTTTGCACTAGTGTATTTTGGTAAATAAATTCTACTCCTAAGACCTGCTATTTCCGAGCATTCTGGGTAGTTGTATTTTGTTAGTACTTTTTCTGTTTCTAGCATCCATTTCTCAAGAGACTTAATAAATCCGTTATTTTTATCTCGTATCATATTTACAAGTGTAGGTATTTTATCGGTTTGTGCTTTTAACTCTTTATGTTTATTTAAGATAGAACCCTTCATTATTATGTTTTTAGATTTGTGTTTTTATTCTGACACAAGTTTAGATTTCACATCTCCGTTTGCATCTTCCATTTGGTGCCATTCCATACCAGTTTCAATAATTTTCATTTTAATTTTTATGAGTTTATCTGGTGCTATTGTACTTAATTTATCAGATTCTACAATGACATTAGCATCTTCTATTTTTTTTGATTGAATACGTGGTTTAATTTCGCCTGCTAATCGGTTGCTTAATAAGTTAGAAACCTCATTAAAGTCTGGCATTTTCACTCTTTCTACATTTTTTATAGATTTAGTTCTTTGCGTTTCAATTTCTTTTTTTGCAATATCTATTGATTGCTCTGCGACTTTGTTTGAAAATTTTAAGACATGCTCTTCAGCAGTTCCATCTTTTTTAAGTTGATACTCTAATTGTTGTATTTCGTCTTTTATAAATGTTGATAATTTTGTAGATGATTTTCTATTAAAGCGATCTATTTCAAAAGCATCTTTTATAGCTGTATATGTTTTGCTATAAAAATCATTATTATCTATTGGTTGATAATCTGCATCGGTCTTAGTATTAAAACTATCTATACCAACAGGGATTTCTAATTCTACATCTTGCATACGCATTCTGGGTACGGTGTAAAATTGTAAAACCTCATCCTCAGCATATTGCTTTGCTAATTTTGCAGACTCCACGTCTGCCATACCTCTAGCGTTATTTACGCTAGAGACAATAGTACCTATATAATCTTTTAATGTTATCATTATTATTATGTATTAGATTCTTGTTCTGTATTTAATTGAGTGGCTAAAGTTTCTAAATTACTTACTAAAATATCTATCCCAGGTGGAGGATCATCTTGCCCAGCTTTTACATTAACATGTAAACTGTATTCTTTTTTACGCTCACCAGAACGTTTAGACTGACTTTGTTTAGAATAACTAGCATTTAGTTTGGCTGATACTGCACCAAACTTTGCAGAAACTGAAGCACTAATTCCAAATTTAGAATCGGTTTTGCGTTCTTCTTTTTCAATAGATGTTATTTTGGCATTAAAATCTATTTCTATACTATTAATTGTAATATTAGGAATAGGTACAATGGTTAGCGTAGGAACAGTTATGGTGGTTTTATTTGCACCATCTCCATATTCAAAAACAACGGTTGATGGGCTGTTAGGGTTTTCATTTAATATTTCCCCGTTTTCGTCTTTTACTATTCCTTTTTTACCTACCGAATTAATAAAATCTACTGTTGCTAAAGCAGCTTCTGTTTGCGCATTGATAGCGGCCGTTAATGGGCCGCCAATCATTGCTTGAAAATCTAAATTAACTAACTCTTTACTCATGATTTTCTGTATTTATATTGGTTGAGAAACAATGGTGTTTTCTAAAATACCTAACACTTTCTCCATACCAGCAGGTATTTCTTCTTGTGTTGCTTTTACCAGTATACCCATGGTATAGGTTTTTTCTATACTGGTGTTACGGTTATCAGTACGTTTATACGAGGCTGAAACATTAAACTTAGTTTTTTTAGATTCTCTATTAAAACTACTATTTCTTGAATAATTGCCACTATTACTGCTATTATAAGTTCCTTTAAATAGTTTTCTTTCTCTATTATAACTAGAGTTTGATTTAGAATTAGAGTTTGAGCTCCCTTTCGTTTCTCTTTTCTCCGTACTGAAATTTAAATTTGCACCAATACTTTGTTCAGAACTAATACGCTCAACAGAATTTATTTTTGCATTAAAATTAATGGTAGTTTCTTCTACTCTTATGTATGGTATTGGTACCATAGTTAGCAGCGGTACTTCCAATTTCATATCCATAAAGCGTGCAGCTTGCGAAGCTTTACCTGAAGTAAAGTTAATCGTAATATCTGCACCTGCACCTTTTGGATTTTCAATTGTAATGCTACCATTAAAAATTTTAGGATCATTACCATCATGATAGCCTGACCCAGCATTAATAACCAATATATCAATTACTTCACCGTCTTCATTTATAACTGCTTCAAGCTTTGCACCACTTCCATTTCCTGTAGCTTTTATTATTGGTGAGTGCGTATAGCCACTTCCTATTTTTCCATTTTTAATAACCACTTCCTTAAAACCAAAATTTACATCTCCAGTAATCGTGTAATTATCGTTTATAGAAATTTCTGCTCCTGAACCTCCAGGTTCTAAAACTTTAATCTCACTTATGTTTGTATAATCATAACCTTGATTAGAAATAACAATGCTTTTAACTTTCATGTCATTTGGGTCACCTTCCATTGTAGCTTCAGCTATTGCGCCGTAACCATCTCCAATGATTTCTGCAAAGGGCACAACATTATAGTTAGAACCGCCATTAATTACTTTTGCCTCTATATTGTGCGCTTCCCCAGCCACATAAGGGCTAACTTCTTTAGGATAAGTAAACGCTACATAATTAGGGTCTCCGTTTTCATCAAAACCTACATCTTTAATGTAACTAACTGTAGATTCTGCAGCACGTATTTGTGCATCTACAACGGCAGATAATGGTCCGCCAATTAAGTTCCCAAAGTCTAAACTGGATAGTTCTTGACCTGGATCATATAATGAACTCATAATAAATAATTTTTAAAATTTACCTACTCTGTTTATATTGGCTTTTCGGTTTCCGCCATTTAAAATAATTTTAATCTTTACAAATAGTAAATTCAAAACAATCATCTAAGTCATAATGAAGCTCTACGTTATAGCAAATTCCAGATACTTTAAATCTATATTTACCTTCTTTTGCTCCATTATTTATTAATACAAACTCTCTTGTTACACAACTACATGGTTCTATAGTTCCAAAACAAAATGCACCTTTTGGAATTACTTCTATAGAAGGGTTTCCGTTTGGTAATAGTTTTATTTTTTTTCCATTTTCATGAAATACTTCAATATTTCCTATAGAATAGTTTGAAAAACTAATATTAGAAAATGGATTGCATACAGTAATAGTCATTTTCTCTGTGTCGTTAGACTCAATACAATCACAATCACTATCTCCCCATTTAATATCTAAAGATGGTTTATATGCTGGTTTTTCTATATCGTAACAATTGCTTGCATTTTGTGCTAAAAAACCCACATAATGTTTTCCGGTTTTAACATGAACAATAATCTCATTTAAGCATTTTTGCCAATCATTAGCTAATTTAATTTCCACTTCTTTTCCTGCGTCAAAACCTCTATATCCATAAGGATTAGATGTATTTTGAGGTAATATTGTTGGTGAATAAATGCTTTGAGGTTTGTTATTTATGTAAATTTCATGAACTGCATTATCAGCAAAAAATTTCATGTCTAGGAAAAAATGATGAGGATCAATAGAACTATTTAAGTTAAATTTAATTCTATAGTACACATCTTCTTTTGAAGCATTTTGTTTGGCATTACTATAATAAGAGACCCAGTTTGCATTTGAGTAAATACTATTTGTCCAAGCTGAATTTTTTGTTACATAAGCAGGAATCCATTTAGAAACACTTTTTGGCCCTTTTGGACTTCCAACACCTGCTTCCCAATTTAAATCTCTTCCTCCTCCAGTAGGTATAAATCCTCCTTTATTATTTTGAGCTGTATTAATTAACACAGCATCATAAGGAGAATTAATATTTAACACATCAGGATCTTCTTTTTCACATTTATTACAATGGTTTAATTTGTTGGCTTTTTTTTCATTTAATTCTGAATAAAAATCATTCAATTCTTTTTTTACTTTTTTTAATCTTTTTTTTGTTTTTTTCATGTTTTCAACATTTTAAATTTCACCTACTCTATTTAAAATTGGCTTTTCGGTTTCCGCCTTTTCACGAACCAAAATTGAATAATAGTAAAGCAGTATAAAATGGCTATTGTATAAAATGAAGCTTTCAGTTGAGTATCGGTAGATTTGAAAACAAAAGATGAATTTACTAAGAAAACCTTAAGCTTAAACTAAGTGTAAAGTTTTGTAAAACAATAGTTTACATTTCATCAACTCAAGTTAACCATTCATCTATTGAGACTTTGTTATTTAATTTTTTTAATAAATATTTACTACTAAATAGTATAAGTTTTAAAAACTAGAATTATGATAATTTTATTAGACAATGGACATTGAGGTATTATAAATGATAAGTATATGACCGCAGGAAAACGTTCTCCAAAATGGAATGATAGATTACAATTTTTTGAAGGTGAATTTAACAGAGCAATTGTAAATCGGATAATTGAACAACTTTCCGCATTAAAAATTCCTCATGTAAATATTACTCCTGAATATAGAGGGTGACTTTACAAACTCGTCTCCGAAGAGCGAATAGATATCCTGCTAACAACTCACTAAATTTAAGCATTCATGCAAATGCTGGCGGAGGAACTGGTTCTGAGATGTGTACTTTTGAAGGATTTACACAAAGTGATAGGTTTGCAACAGTTTTTGGTCAAGAATTTGAATCTGAATTTCCAAATGAAAAACTGAGGAAAGATTGGATAGATGGTGATTTAGATAAGGAAAGAAATTTTTATGTATTAAAACATACAAAAATGCCTGCTGTTTTAACTGAAAACTTTTTATGGATACGGAAAGAGAGTGCAAAAATTACTTAATGACAAGTACTGGTAGAGATAGAATTGCACAATATCATATTAGAGCTATACAAAGAATTTTTAATTCATTTTAAACAAAAAAACCAGCACTTTAAAAGTACTGGTTTTTATTATAAGTTAGAATCTCGTCTAGTAGATTCGTGCCTACACAGAAATTTTACCCACCAAAATCATCAAATCTAATATGCTCATCTGGGATACCAAAATCTTCACCCATTTTTTGAACTGCTTGGTTCATTAATGGTGGTCCACAGAAATATAGCTCTATATCTTCTGGTGCTTCATGGTGATTTAGATAGTTTTCTATTACACAATTGTGAATAAAGCCTACAAAACCATCTCCTTGTTCGTCGTTAATATCCTTTTTTACCTTCCAATTATCACTTTCCATTGGTTCTGATAATGCCAAGTAGAATTTAAAGTTCGGGAAATCTTTTTCTAAAGCTCTAAAGT
This sequence comes from Winogradskyella sp., assembly GCA_049608525.1. Taxonomy (GTDB): domain Bacteria; phylum Bacteroidota; class Bacteroidia; order Flavobacteriales; family Flavobacteriaceae; genus Winogradskyella. Next base: position 2,403 of record JBMYXP010000037.1, on the reverse strand, counting down.
AGTGTATGTAAAATAATTCTGCTTTAGAACGGCCTCCGTACCAATAAGTTACTTTACGACCTGTTTTAATTGTTCTAAATAATTCGTATAAATGCGAGCGCATTGGAGCCATACCAGCACCACCACCAACATATAACATTTCGCTTTCAGACTCATTGATAAAAAATTCGCCATAAGGTCCAGATATTGTTACTTTATCGCCAACTTTTTGATTAAAAATGTAAGAAGATGCCACACCTGGGTTTACATCCATCCAGCCACCTTTAGCACGATCAAAAGGAGGTGTTGCAACACGTACATTTAGCATAATTTTTCTTCCTTCTGCTGGGTAAGATGCCATTGAATAAGCACGCTCAACTAGCTCAGTATTTTTCATTACTAAAGGACGTAGATTAAATTTGTTCCAATCTGCTTCAAACTTATCTGCTTCGCCTGGGTGGTCTTCTGGGTGTGCAGAAATATCCATATCTGAATATTTAATTTCACATTCCGGAATTTCTATCTGAATATATCCACCTGCTTTATAGTTCATGTCCTCAGGAATTTCAACAACAAATTCCTTAATAAACGTGGCAACATTAAAGTTTGAGACTACTGTTGCTTCCCATTTCTTTATACCAAAAACTTCTTCTGGTATGGTAATCTCCATATCTTGCTTTACTTTTACTTGGCAAGATAAACGTGCTCCATGTGCTAATTCTTTTCTAGAAAAGTGAGGTGTTTCGGTTGGCAGCGCCTCTCCACCACCAGATAAAACATGGCACTCGCACTGAATACAGGTTCCGCCACCACCACATGCAGATGGTAAAAATATTTTATTACCTCCTAAGGTAGATAATAAGGTGTCGCCTGAGGCAACTTCAATTTCTCGTTCACCGTTAATAGTAATTTTTACAGGACCCGATGGAGATAGTTTTTGTTTTACAAATAATAATAAAGACACTAACACTAGTGTAACCAATAAAAAGGCTGCTACTGTTGCGACTATAGTTCCGGTTGTACTTACGGCTAATATCATCATACTAATCTATTAGTTGTTTGTATTTTTAGCTATGCTTCGACTAGGCTCAGCAACCACTTTTTCTTGTTCTTCTTTTTTAATAGCTTCTTTTATAACTTCAATGGTAGCTGAGTTATCTACTGGCTTTGCCTCTTCGTCACCACCTGTTAACATGCCACCAAAGCTCATAAACCCAATTGCCATTAAACCTGTAATAATAAATGTAATACCTAAACCTCTTAATGCTGGTGGTACATTACTATATCTTATTTTTTCGCGTATGGCAGCAATAGCTAAAATGGCTAAAAACCATCCGATACCAGAACCAATTCCGTAGTTTAATGCTAAGCCTAATGTTTCTATTTCGCGAGATTGCATAAATAAAGACCCCCCTAAAATGGCACAGTTTACAGCAATTAATGGTAAAAATATACCTAATGAATTGTATAAAGATGGTGAAAACTTCTCAACTACAATTTCTACTAATTGTACCATAGTGGCTATGGTTGCAATAAACATAATGAAAGATAGGAAACTTAAGTCATAGGCAGCATAATCGTCACCTAACCAAGATAAAGCGCCTGGTTGTAATACATACTGATCTAATAACCAGTTTAGAGGTACTGTAATTGCTAATACAAAAATTACCGCAGCTCCAAGACCAACTGCTGTTGATACTTTTTTAGATACAGCTAGGTAAGAACACATTCCTAAGAATGTAGCAAATACCATATTGTCTATAAATATTGATTTGAAAAATAATTCTAAATGTTCCATATTTTAAGGTTTTGGGTTTTGGGTTTTGGGTAAAAGGCAAACACCTAATACCTATTTCCTAAAACCTTTTTAGTCTTCTATTAATGCTTTGTTTCTAGTACGTTGTATCCAAATAATAATACCTACTACTATAAGTGCCATTGGTGATAATAACATAAATCCGTTATTTTCATAGCCCAAAGCATATAATCCTGTTTTTTCTATTGGGTCTCCTAGTACTTGAAAACCTAATAATGTACCAGAGCCTAGCAATTCTCTAAAGAAACCTACAATTATAAGTATAACACCATAACCTAGTGCATTACCAATGCCATCTAAAAATGATCGCCATGGGCTGTTTCCTAGAGCAAAAGCTTCAAAACGTCCCATAATAATACAATTGGTTATAATTAGCCCTACAAATACAGATAGTGTTTTACTTAGCTCATAAGCAAAGGCTTTTAATACCAAATCGACTATAATAACCAAAGTTGCTACAACAATAAGTTGTACAATAATTCTAATTTTTGAAGGAATTATATTTCGCATTAAAGAGATAACAACGTTACCAACTCCAAGTACAAATAATACCGAAATAGACATTACAATTGATGCTTCTAATTCTGCAGTAATTGCCAATGCAGAAC
>JBMYXP010000036.1:0-16537 GCA_049608525.1 Winogradskyella sp. | reverse complement strand
TGTAAAGGCAGTAATGTCATAGCCAAGTAGTACTAATAACCCATAGGCTTATTGTTACTTCGACTTCGCTCAACAGCTAGAAATAGTTATTGAGCGAGTCAGTTTTTTATTAGTTGTTTTAAATTATAAATTCATGTATAAGACGTTTATCGTCCTTTTTCAATATGTTAAAATATTAGTGTTTTTAACTACACATTTTAAAATTCTGAGCCTTTTTCAGAATAAAGATTTAAGGTGGTTATAGCGACGGGGCTCACCTCTTACCATTCCGAACAGAGTAGTTAAGCCCGTTTGCGCCGATGGTACTGCTTTACTGTGGAAGAGTAGGTCGCCGCCTTTTTTGTACCAATTTATTTTGGTATTTTTAAACCCTTACTATTAATTTAGTAAGGGTTTTTTGTTTTATTACCCTGTTTATCTTATTTTTTAGAATTGTATTCCACTATTATATCATTAAAAAGCTACTAGTTTTGCTTTTTAATGATATAATAGAGGAATTAAGTATTATCTCAAAGTTTTTATTTTCAAATTAAATCAATAAAATTATTTTGTAAATTGGGGTTTTCAATCTTAGAAACTCTAATAATGAGCAATTACCACATTAAACACTTTGAAGAATATTTTCAAGTTTACAGAAAATCTATCCGGCAACCCGAACAATTTTGGGAAGAAATAGCTGAAGAACATTTTATTTGGCGCAAAAAATGGACAAATGTATTACATTGGGATTTTAAAAAACCAGAAGTAAAATGGTTTGAAAATGCAAAACTAAATATTACTGAAAACTGTTTAGATAGGCATTTGCACACCCGAGGTGATAAAACAGCTATTTTGTTTGAACCTAATAATATCAATGAACCAGCTGAACATATTACGTATAAGCAATTACACGAGCGCGTGTGTAAATTTGCTAATGTTTTAAAAGATAAGGGTATTAAAAAAGGGGATCGTGTTTGTATTTATCTGCCTATGATACCAGAATTAACAACAGCTGTTTTAGCATGTGCTAGAGTTGGTGCTGTACATTCTGTGGTATTTGCTGGTTTTTCTTCAACTGCATTGTCCACACGTATTATAGATTGTGAAGCAAAAATGCTAATAACATCAGATGGCTCTTATCGTGGTAAAAAAACCATAGATTTAAAAGGTATTGTAGATGAAGCTTTAAATGAAACACCTACAATTGCATCAGTTTTGGTTGTAAAACGTACCAATTCTGAAATTAAAATGAAATCTGGTAGAGATTATTGGTTGCAGCCACTTTTAGATGATGCTTACCAAGATTTTCCACCTGAAATTATAGATGCCGAAGACCCATTGTTTATTCTCTATACATCTGGCTCAACAGGACAACCAAAAGGCATGTTGCATACAAGTGGTGGATATATGGTTTATACCGCTTATACATTTAAAAACGTGTTTCAATATAAAGAAGAAGATGTGTATTGGTGTACAGCCGATATTGGCTGGATTACGGGACATAGTTACATTGTGTATGGACCATTAGCTAATGGCGCAACAACGGTTATGTTTGAAGGTGTACCGAGCTACCCAGATTATGGACGTTTTTGGGGGATTGTACAAAAACATAAAGTAACGCAATTTTATACAGCACCAACTGCGATTAGAGCTTTGGCAAAACAAGGTACGTCTTTTGTTAAAAAGTACGATTTATCCTCTTTAAAAGTTTTAGGTACTGTTGGTGAGCCTATAAATGAAGAGGCATGGCATTGGTATAATGAAAATATAGGAAAGAAAAAAAGCCCAATTGTTGATACTTGGTGGCAAACCGAAACAGGCGGTATTATGATATCTCCAATTCCGTTTTCTACACCAACAAAACCAACCTATGCTACTCTACCATTTATTGGTGTTCAACCTGCTTTAATGGACGAAAATGGACAAGAAATTAAAGGCAATCAAGTTGAAGGACGTTTGTGCATTAAATTTCCGTGGCCATCAATGGCAAGAACAATTTGGGGGCATCACCAACGCTATAAAGATACTTATTTTTCTGCGTACAAAAATATGTATTTTACAGGCGACGGTGCACTTCGAGACGAAGTTGGTTATTACAGAATTACAGGTAGGGTTGATGATGTTATTATAGTTTCTGGACACAATTTAGGTACAGCACCGATTGAAGATGCTATTAATGAGCATCCTGCAGTTGCTGAATCTGCTATTGTTGGTTTTCCGCATAGTGTAAAAGGTAATGCGCTATATGGTTATGTAACATTAAAAGATACTGGTGAAAATAGAAACCAGGATAATTTGAAAATTGAAATTAATCAACTTATTTCTGACCGAATAGGTGCAATTGCAAAATTAGATAAAATTCAATTTTCGGTGGGTTTGCCAAAAACTAGATCTGGTAAAATTATGAGAAGAATACTAAGAAAAATTGCTTGTAATGAAACCGATAAACTGGGAGATATTAGTACGTTACTAAACCCAGAAGTAGTCTCAGATATTATTGCTAATGTGCAATAAAACCAATTACAATTAAAAATGAGTTAACTTAAATTCTTTTTTTGTTAAAATGATGTGTTTTTAGTCTATTTCGCTTTAGCTTCTAAAAATTATTGACACGGATTTTACTAATTTTCATGGATTTGTGGTGTTATAGGTTTATTATTTTGAGAAGCGGACTTTTAGTTTGCAGACCAAACCTGTGGAATTTCTGCATATTGTGGTTTATTTACTCTCTTTTTTAGCTTTAGCCAATTCTATTATTGCTTTTAAACGTGCTTTGCGTTCTGTATTTTTAGATTTAGCTTTGTTCTTTTTTTGAGCTATTAATCTGCTATGTTTTGCTTTATTTAGAGTGTTTTTTTCGCGTCCTTTTTTTGCCATGTTTATTTTTTTAAGGTGAAATACCAATTTGCATTCAAAATAAGTTTTATAATTTGTTTTTATAGTGTTACTATTTCAATTTAAAACAGAATCGCAACTATGGTTATGATTAGATTTAAAGTATATAATTCAAATTATAGATAATTCATTTTAAATAATAATGGGGATTAGCTAAAAATTGCTTCATACTTTTTTTGTAATGGCAACAAATATTTATCTTAGCTTCAAAATTAAAAAATTATATGTTAAAAGCAGTTTTATTTGATATGGATGGTGTTATTGTAGATACTGAACCTTTACACCGAAAAGCGTATCATTTAATGTTTAAAGATGTGAGTATAAATGTAAGCGAAGATTTATACGAATCCTTTACAGGGCAATCTACAATTAATATCTGCAAACGACTTGTAGAACATTTTAGATTAGAAGACACACCAGAACATTTAGTAGCTTTAAAGCGAAAACATTATAAGTATCTATTTGTTAATGATGATGAATTGACTTTAATTGATGGTGTTTTAGATTTAATAAAAGATTATTATGCTAATGGCTTAAAGTTGGTTGTTGCATCTTCTGCTTCAATGCAAGGTATTAATCAAATTTTTGAACGTTTTAATTTGAATCGATATTTTGATGCAAAATTTAGTGGTGCAGATTTAAAAAAATCTAAACCACACCCCGAAATATTTATTAAAGCCGCATTATCTACAGGTTGTAGTAAGCAACAATGTATGGTTATTGAAGATTCTACAAATGGTATTAAAGCTGCGCATGCTGCAGGTATTTTTTGCGTAGGCTTTAAAAGCGAACACTCTACAGGGCAAGATTATAGTTTGGCAAATATTGTAATTTCTAGTTTTGAAGAAATCACGTTTTCTAAGCAAAATAGTTTTTTTAAAGCTTTATAAGTTGTAATTGAGGCTAACTTTAGCCTTCAAAACCAAAATCTTCACCACCATTTCCTCTTCCAGAACGTACACGTTTTTTCTTTTGGTTAAAGCGATAGGTAAATGATAAATTAAAACTACGTTCTCTCCATTGAAATTCGCTATTTGCATTAAATGTAGGTGTTGTAGTTGCTGTAATACGTTTTCTAGAATTTAATACATCACTGATATTGAAAGCTAAAGACGCTTTATCATTAAATAAATCTTTACTGAATGCAAAATTCATAGAAAAAATACCTTCACGCTTATTTTGGGCATCTACACTTGGTCCACGATAATTCATACGAGTTTGCCAATCTATTTTACCAGGTAATGTGTATTTATTATTAAAGCGTACAAACCAACTTGTGTTTTCTGCACCAAAATCGGTGTTTTCATAAAACCCGTCGGTTACAGAACGAAAAACATTAAAGTTGCCATTCATGTTCCATTTTCGGGTTGGTTTGTAGGTTAACGTAAACTCAAAACCATATCGATTATTTGTTGCTAGGTTTACAGGTGTACGTTTAAGGATTTGCGTGAGTTCTAAATCTTCATTTATTTGATCAAAATTTGGGTCATTACTATTATAGGTTTCATTGGTTTCAAAACTATAATAATTGTCTGTTGCTAGGGTAATAAAGTTAAAAACGTCTGTAGCATTGGTGTAATATAATGAGGTGTTTAAGGTAAGTTTCCCAAATTTTTTATAATACCCTAAATCTACTGTATTAGAATAACTTGGGTTTAAATCTGGGTTGCCTTGAAATAAGTTTGTTGCAGAACTACGCGACGGAAAAGGATTAATAAACCATGATCTTGGTCGTCTAATTCTGCGGTTATAACCTAAAGTAATGTTTTCGGTTTCGTTTAGCTCAAATGCTAAATTTATTGTTGGAAATAAACCAACATAGTTTTTTTTCTTAAAGCTACCGCTAGTTATTTGATCTATGGTAATACGAGATTCTTCTAATCTTAACCCCAGTAGGTAGCTAAATTTTTCTTTTATTTTACTACCAAATTGCGAGTAAAATGCGTTTACATATTCTTTATAAATGAGATTATTACTTAAATCATTGTTAATTACAAAAGTATCGTTTTCATTGAATGCAACCGTATAATCTGTGTCTAAAGTTAAAAAGCGACCTTGGTAGCCAAGCTCTAACTGACTTGCTTTTCCGATAGGTTTTACATAGTCTGTTTGTAAAAATATACGATTTTGGTTTTCGTCTGTTTCAACATCTTCAATAGCTTCATCATTTTGATTGATTAAAGAAGTTTCAAGCTCAGAGCTATTTTCGTACTGAAAGTTTGCAGTAAATTTATGGTTTGAGTCTCCGTTAAATTGCTTGTTAAAGTTTAGTGTGTATTGTAAGGTGTTATCATCTTCAAACTCTGGGTCAAACCTGTTTGTTGTAGTTTCTAGGATATTAAGTGCGTTAAATGTTTTAATACTGTTTGTAGTTTCACTTTTATTATTGCTATCTCTATATTGAAGCGATGTGGTTAAAGACGCTGTTTCGTTGATATACCATTCTACACCTACATTTGTGTTAAGGCCTTTTCTTACTCTATCAAAATTTCTTTTTTCCGTTGTTCTTTTATCGGTACTTAAAAATTTAGTGTTTGTATAAGAATTGCCTGGCACTTCTCTGTAATTATAACTTGTGGTATTAAAGAAATTAAAATCACCAGTTCTGTAATTTATATTGCCAGAAATACCACCAGTTGATGGGTAGCCTGTGTTTAATGTTACAGCTCCATTTACACCCAACAACTTGCTTCTACGTAAAATAATATTTAGAATACCAGCTTGGCCCTCGGCATCGTATCTTGCAGATGGAGATGTAATTACTTCGACACGCTCTATAGCTTCAGCGGGTAATTGGCGCAAGGCTTCAGTAGAGTTTAAACCTACTAAACCCGATGGTTTTCCGTTAATAAGTATGCGAACGTCATCATTTCCTCGTAGTGCAACATTACCTTCTACATCTACAGAAACTGATGGCACATTGTCTAAAACATCGCTAACGGTACCACCTCTAACAGTTAAATCTTTGCCAATGTTATAGATTTTTTTATCGAGTTTAATATCTACAGTTGTGCGTTCTGCAATAATTTCAACTTCATCTAAAGACTCAACATCGAGAGCTAAACTTATAGTGCCAAGATTAATGTTGCCGCTTATAGCTTTATTTGTATATTTTTTTGTTTTGTAAGAGATATACTCCACTGAAATATTGTAAATCCCAGCAGGTACAGCAATGTTAAAATGACCTTTAGCATCTGTGATACCACCAGTAATTATTTTATTGTTAGGTTGTGTTGTAAAGGTAATTGTTGCATATTCTAACGGAATTTTACTGTCATTTTCTAAGACAGTGCCTTCAACCTTTACGTCTTTTTGTGCATTACTAAACGCAAATAAAAAAAGAAAAATTAGTGGAGATAAAAATCTAAATTGCATCACAAAATATTTAAAATATTAGTTTGCAAAAATAAGTTTACTTCTGTGGTGTAACGGTTAATTTTAAGTTAAAGATTTACACTACTTTTTAGTTTAGAACGACTAAAAAATAGCTGCTACAAACTAACCTCTGGCTTTCTTCTTTTTTTGCTTTCGCTTTCTTTTCTTCCGCTTTTTCTTTTTTTCTTTAACGACTTCTTTTTCATCAAAATCTCCTTTAAGAAGTTCTTTTATTTTTGTCATATCGTTTTTAGAAATGAGTGCTTCTAAATCTACAAAATGAGTGTCTTCTAGTTTTTTTATAGCAGAATGGCGGTTTATAGAGTGGTTAAAGTTAGTTTTTAAAATGGCCATTTTAGCATCAAAAAAAGTATTGATATTTTGTTTAATTATTTCTTTCTGAAAATCATCGGCCTCTAATGTTGTTAAGAAATTTAAGATATACTCTTGCTTACGGTCTTCTACCATTTGCTTATGTTTAGCAATATCTTTTTTTGAAGGCTCTTGGTTAGCTTGCGGAATATTATTAAGATTTCTGCGTCCTTGTCGTTGTCTCTGCCCAAATACATTTAAGCCAATTACTAATGCAAAAAAAATTAAAACGGTCTTCTTCATTGCTTTCATTTTTAAATAATTTCTAATATCGTTTCTGGAGGTCTGCCAACTACGGCTTTAGTATTGTTAACTACAATTGGGCGTTCAATTAATTTTGGGTTAGCAACCATAGCTTCAATAATTTCTTTATCAGATAGTGTTTTGCCTTTGTAATTAGTTTTCCAAATGGCTTCGTTTTTACGCACCAAATTTATGGGTTTACTTTTTAATTTTGAAATAATTTCTGTGAGTTGCTCAACAGTAAGTTGGTTTTCAAGATATTTTATAATTTCAAAAGTTTTGCCAGACGTTTCTAAAATAGCTAAACCTTGCCTAGATTTTGAACACCTTGGGTTGTGGTATATTTTTATCATTATATGTTTAATTTTGTGCTGTAATGCTTTAAGGTCATCAATTATAATGCCGAATCTTCTTTTTGTCCCATCATCATTAAATAAGCCTTTAAGAACGGTTCAATATCTCCATTCATTACTGCATCTACATTACCAGTTTCGTATGCAGAACGTACGTCTTTTACTAATTTATAAGGTTGCATTACGTAGTTTCTTATTTGGCTTCCCCATTCAATTTTCATTTTACCAGCTTCAATATCTTCACGTTGTGCCATTTGCTTTTGCAATTCTATTTCGTACAATTGCGATTTTAACATTTGCATGGCTCTTGTTCTATTGTCTTGCTGTGAGCGTGTTTCTGAGCATTGAATTTGTATGCCAGATGGCTTATGTTTTAGCTGTACTTTGGTTTCAACCTTATTTACATTTTGTCCGCCAGCTCCACTAGATCTGGCTGTTGTTATTTCTATATCTGCTGGGTTTATTTCAATTTCAATTGAGTCGTCAACCAAAGGATACACATACACAGACGCAAAACTTGTGTGGCGTTTGGCATTACTATCAAAAGGAGAAATACGCACCAAACGATGTACACCGTTTTCGCCTTTTAGCCAACCAAAGGCAAAATCGCCTTCAATCTCTAGAGTTACTGTTTTTATACCTGCAACATCACCTTCTTGGTGGTTGAGTTCTTTAACTTTAAAACCATTTTTTTCTGCATACATTAAGTACATACGCATTAGCATGCTTGCCCAATCGCAAGATTCTGTGCCGCCTGCACCAGCTGTAATTTGTAATACTGCGCTTAGAGTATCTCCTTCTTCAGAGAGCATATTTTTAAACTCTAGTTTTTCAATCGCATTACTGGTTTTTTCAAAACGCGCTTCTACATTTTGCATGGTAGCTTCACCTTCTTTAAAAAACTCATAGATTACTTCTAAGTCTTCAAAAAAGGTTTTTGCGGTATTAAAGTCGTTAATCCAACTTTTTTTCTCTCTAAGCGATTTCATAACCAACTCGGCAGCTTTAGAGTCGTTCCAAAAATTGGGGTCAAAAGTTTGCTCTTCTTCGTTGGTAATTTCTATACGTTTGGCATCTAGGTCAAAGATATTGTCTAAGTGCGTCTAGACGGGTGTTGAGATCTTTTATGTGATCTAATGTTATCATAGGTTGTTTAATTTTTACAAATATAAGCTGCCAAGATAAAGTGCCATAATTTTGAATTGGTTTTTTAGAAATTGTGTAGTTTTAGCATTCAATACATTTTATATGAAAAATTTATACCTCTTTTTTAGCTTTGTAATTCTAAGTACACAGTTTCAAGCACAAATTTTAGATAAAAAAAACCTTAAAACTTACGAAGGGTATTTTGATTTTTATTACGAATCATCAACAGATAAAATCTATTTGAAGGTTGAAAAATTAAATGATCAATTTTTGTATGTTAATGCTTTAGCATCTGGTGTTGGTAGTAATGACATTGGTTTAGATAGAGGACAGCTTGGTAATGAGCGTGTGGTTTATTTTAAAAAAGCAGGAAATAAGTTGTTACTCATTCAGCCCAATTTAAAATACAGAGCCAATACAAATAATGTTTTAGAGCAAAAAAGTATAGAGCAAGCGTTTGCTAAATCTGTTTTATTTGGGTTTAAAATTTTATCAGAAAAAGCGGGTACGTTTATTATAGATTTTACTCCATTTTTAATGGAAGATACTCACGGAGTCTCTAATAAACTAAAACAAAGTAAAGAAGGAATTTACAAAGTTGATGCCACTAAAAGTGCTTTGGCACTAGAACGCACAAAGGCATTTCCAGAAAATGTAGAATTTGAAGCCTTACTAACGTTTAAAGGACAACCAACTGGTAGAAATCTTAGAAGTGTAACACCAACATCGTCCTTGGTAACTGTAATTCAGCATCATTCTTTTATAAAATTACCAGATGAAAATTACAACCCTAGAGTTTTTGATGTTCGTAGCGGTGCTATCTCCATGTCTTATTTAGACTATGCATCACCAATACAAAATGCTATAAAAAAGCGTTTTATAATAAGGCATCGTTTAGAAAAGAAAACCCCAAACGCTGCTGTTAGTGAAGCAAAAGAGCCTATTATTTATTACCTCGATCCTGGTACACCAGAGCCTGTGCGTTCTGCCTTATTAGATGGCGCACGTTGGTGGAATGAAGCTTACGAAGCTATTGGTTTTAAAGATGCGTTTCAAGTAAGAATGCTACCAAAAGATGCAGATCCGATGGACTGTAGATATAACGTAATCCAATGGGTGCATCGTTCTACAAGAGGTTGGAGTTACGGCGCAAGTGTTGTAGATCCTAGAACTGGAGAAATTATAAAAGGTCATGTAAGTTTGGGAAGTTTACGTATTCGTCAAGATTTTATGATTGCACAAGCCTTAATGAGCAAACCTTTTGCAGAACATGACGATAATTACCAACCCATGTTAAATATGGCTTTGGCACGTATTAGACAGCTAAGCGCGCACGAAGTTGGGCACACCATTGGGTTTGCACACAATTTTGCCGCAAGTACAAACAATAGAGCTTCGGTTATGGATTATCCGCATCCAAAAATTGAACTGAAAAATGGAGACATTGACTTTAGTAATGCTTATGACGTAGGAATTGGCGATTGGGATAAAGTAACAGTAGCATATAGTTATTCTGAATTTGATAAAAGTTTGAATGAAAAAGAAGCCTTAAATACTATTTTGAAGAATGCTCAAAATGCGGGTTTGCGATTTATCACCGATTCTGATGCTAGAGCATCTGGTGGTGCACACGGTTTGGCGCATTTATGGGATAATGGAGCAACACCAGCAGAAGAATTAAATGCCATTTTAAAATTACGTAAACAAGCCATTTTTAATTTTTCTGAAGATAATATAAAACGTAATGAGCCATATTCGGTTTTAGAAGATGTATTTGTGCCATTATATTTTTATCACCGTTTTCAGGTTGAAGCTGCAACTAAAGTTATTGGCGGTTTAGATTATAATTATGCTGTAAAAGGTGATGGCCAATTAACCACAAAAGCCATAGCAGTAAGTGCGCAAAAAGAAACATTAAAAGCTATTTTTAATACATTAAGTGCCAAAACTTTAGCTATTCCTAAAGAAAAATTGAGTTTATTTCCGCCACGAGCATTTGGTTATTATCGTAATCGGGAATCGTTTAAAGGAAAAACAGGCGTTGCTTTTGATCCTTTTAGCGCTGCAAATACTGCTAGCGATATGACCTTAAAATTTTTATTGCATCCACAACGTGCTAATCGATTAATCTTACAAAAGAGTTTGGACGAAAACCAACTCGATATAGATTTTGTACTTAAAAGACTTATTGACAAATCATTTAGAAAAAAGCACGACTCTATTTATCTAAATGAGATTCAACAACAAATCAATGTAAATGTTTTAAAATATCTAATGAATTTAGCAGTAAATGAGCAATCTTACTTTCAAGTGAAGTCTAAAGCAAATGACGCTATAAATGATATTGTTCAATTATTATATGATAAAAAAACAGCTGCGCAATATGCTAATCAATATAGAAAAATGATTAGTGAATTTAGTGAACATCCAGAAAAATTCAAAATAGAAAATTCACCTAAAATTCCTGATGGTTCACCAATAGGAAGCGATATTTGTAATTACAATTCAAATTAGTAAAAAGATTGGACACAAATTACACAGATTTATACGGATTTTTTTCTATACGCGAAAATCTATAAAACCTGTGTCAAAAAAAATATAATATGATTATAGATTTAAGAAGTGATACCGTAACCAAGCCAACTAAAAAGATGTTAGACGCAATGTTAACAGCAAAAGTTGGTGATGATGTGTATAAAGAAGATCCATCTGTAAATGCGTTAGAAAAACGTTTGGCAGATATGTTTGGCATGGATGAAGCGTTATTTTTTCCGTCTGGAACAATGGCAAATCAAGCCGCTCTAAAATTACATACCAACCCAGGTGAGCAAGTTATTTGCGATAAATATGCTCATATTTATAATTATGAAGGTGGCGGAGCATCTTTTAATAGCGGAATTTCTTGCAAACTAATAGACGGTAATAGAGGTATGTTTACTGCAGATCAGGCCCAAGCTTCTATAAATCCACCAGATTTTTATCACAGTCCTTTAACGTCTTTAATTGCCATAGAAAACACAACAAACAAAGGTGGTGGTGCATGCTGGGATTTTGAAGAATTAAAAAAAATAAAGCAAGTTGCCAGTAAACACAATTTAGGGTATCATTTAGATGGTGCTAGACTTTGGAACGCTCTAATTGCAAAAGGAGAACAACCAAAACAATACGGCAAATTATTCAATACAATTTCTGTATGTTTAAGTAAAGGTTTGGGTTGCCCAATGGGTTCTGTACTAATAGGAAACAGCGATATAATGGAAGGAGCGATTAGAATCCGCAAAATTTTTGGTGGTGGTATGCGCCAAGTTGGTTTTGCAGCTGCTGCGGGTTTATATGCTCTAGATGCTCATTTTGAACGTTTAGCAGAAGACCACAAAAAAGCAAAAGCGATAGGTGAGGAGCTATTAAAATTAGCTTGCATTAAAAAAGTAGAACCTATTGCAACTAATATTATCATTTTTGAATTAAATGGCCATATTAATGAAACACAATTTTTAAATAATTTGAAAGAAAAAAACATTCATATTATAAGTATGGGCAATAATAAACTCCGTATCGTAACACATTTAGATTATACAGATGATATGCACACTAAGTTTTTGGGGATTTTGAAAAACTTAGATTAGTCCTTAAAAATAGCTTTACAAGCTATAGTAAAATCCTTAAAAATAGGTGTTGTGACTGTGCCTGTTGCATTTTCAAACCTATGATTTAGTTCATAGATATTATTTTTTAATATATAAGTTTCAATAGCTTTAGTCTCTGGATGTACAAGCCAATATTCTTTAACTTTATTTTCTTGATATAAATTGAATTTTTCGTTATAATCTTTTTTTGCTGTTGAAACAGAAAGCACTTCAACAATCAAATCTGGTGCGCCAGCACAGCCTCTGTCATCAAGTTTTGTTTTATCACAAATAACGCAAATATCTGGTTGCACAACAGTTTCAGTTTCAATTTCAGATTGCCCTATGTTTTTAATTAACCGTACATCAAAAGGTGAATTATAAACATCGCAATCTTTGTTTTGAAGATAATTAGCAATTTGAAAAAAAATATTCCCTTCAATTTTTTGGTGTAATCTATTTGGAGCAGGACTCATTTTGTAAACCCAACCTTTTATTAACTCTACACGTTCGCTAAATTGCCATTTTAAATAATCGGCATACGTATATTGCCTAGAAAAATCAAGCTCATTTATATTATAAATAATACCATTCATATTTGTAAAGCTAATAAAATGAAATAAATTCTACAACCCAGGAATATTATGCATACCTTCTTTAGCTACAGCTGCAATCTCAGTTTCATTAATATTAGTAGCTTTTTCAATTGCTTTGTTTAATGTTAGTACAAGGTAATCTTCTAGCATGTCTTTGTCTTGTAGCAAATCGTCATTAATACAAATAGATTTTACAGTTCGGTTTGCGGTAATTGTAACTTTTAACTTATTATCGTTGCTAGATTGGTCAATTAAAACGGTGTCTAAGCGTTTTTTAGTGTCTTCAACTTTTTTTTGAGCATCTTTTAATTTGTTCATCATGCCCATCATATCTCCAAACATATCTCTTGTGTTTTTAAATTTATACACTCCAAAATTACTAAATTGCAGCACTATTTAAGCTAAAATTTTATTAAAACAAATGACAACATTAACTCATAAGCCACCTATTGCAAAAAAAATACCTCACACGTTAACAAAGCATGGCGATGAGCGTGTAGATAATTACTTTTGGATGAAAGATCGCCAACATCCAGAAGTTATTGATTATCTAAATGCCGAAAATAACTATTGCGATGCCCAAATGGAGCCTACCAAAAATTTTCAGAAAGATTTGTTTGAAGAAATGAAAGCAAGAATTAAAGAAGATGATGCCTCTGTACCTTACAAATACAATGGCTATTGGTATATTACAAGGTTTGAAAAAGGTAAAGATTACCCCATTTATATTCGAAAAAAAGACCGTTTAGAAAACGCTGAGGAGTTATTGTTTGATTGTAATAAAATGGCAGAAGGCGAAAATTATTTTAAACTAGCAGGTATTAGTATTAGCCCAGATAATAAATTGGTGTCTTATGGGATTGATAAAACAGGGAGACGAAATTATACCATTTTTATTAAAAATTTAGAAACCGATAAAGTTACTTTAGATGTTATAGAAAATACAACAGGTTCTTCAACTTGGGCAAATGACAATAAAACCTTGTTTTACACCAAAAAAGATGAAGTTACATTAAGAGCATTTCAAATTTATAAGCACAAATTAGGAAACGCAGAAGACCAATTGGTTTTTGAAGAAGGTGACGATACGTTTGGTGTGGCAATTTATAAATCTAAATCGAGAAAATACATCATAATTGCCTGTTATAGCACATTAACTAACGCGTATTATACACTAAATGCAAATAAACCCGACGAAAAATTTAAAGTGTTTCAAGAGCGAATAAGAGGTTTAGAGTATAGTATTTCGCATTACAACGATAGTTTTTATATGGTTACCAATAAAGACAAGGCGACCAATTTTAAATTAATGAAAACACCAGAAACTTCTACAAGTGCAGCGCATTGGGTAGATGTAATACCACATAGAAAAGAAACATTACTCGAAGATATAGATATTTTTAAAGACTATTTGGTTATTAATGAGCGTACTAATGGGCTAAATCAAATTCGTATAAAACGATGGGACAATAGCGAAGATTATTATTTGCCATTTAATAATGAAACCTATACCGCCTTTACAGGTTCTAATGTAGATTTTGATACCGAAATGTTACGATACGTCTATAACTCGTTAACCACACCAGCGTCTGTTATAGATTTTAATATGCGTACAAAAACCAAAACCGTATTAAAAGAACAAGAGGTTTTAGGAGGCAATTTTAATAAAGACAATTATATATCTGAGCGTATTTGGGCAACCGCAAATGATGGTACAAAAATACCAATGTCTATAGTTTATAAAAAAGGAATTAAAAAAGACGGTACCAACCCATTATTACAATATGCGTATGGCAGTTATGGCTCTACAGTAGATCCGTTTTTTTCGTCTGTAAGATTAAGCTTATTAGATCGTGGTTTTATTTATGTAATAGCACATATTAGAGGCGGAGAATATTTGGGCAGACAATGGTATAAAGACGGCAAATTATTAAACAAAAAAAATACGTACACAGATTTTATAGCCTGCTCAGTCCATTTAATTAAACAACGTTATACATCATCAAAACACTTATACGCTATGGGCGGAAGCGCTGGCGGTTTGTTAATGGGAGTAATTATAAATTCTGCCTCCGAGTTGTATAACGGCATAGTAGCCGCAGTCCCTTTTGTAGATGTCGTTACAACCATGTTAGACGATTCTATTCCATTAACCACAGGAGAATATGACGAATGGGGAAACCCAAACGATAAATTGTATTATGAGTATATGAAATCGTATTCGCCATACGATAATATTGAAGCAAAAGCGTATCCAAATATGTTAGTTACCGCAGGTCTGCACGATTCTCAAGTACAATATTGGGAACCTGCAAAATGGGTTGCGAAATTACGAGATCTAAAAACAGACAACAATGCATTATATTTAAAAACAAATATGGATGCTGGCCACGGCGGAGCTTCTGGTCGTTTTGAAAGTTTGAAAGAAGATGCAGAAGAATATGCCTTTTTATTACACTTAGAAGGTTTCTCGGAGTAGTAGAAAATGGAGTAAAAAAAAAGTGTTATTTTTGCGAAGTTTTTGGTAACACAAAATTATGTGAATTTGAATATGAATACATCTAAGAATGTTTACGATAATGTGCTTCAACTCATAGGAAACACACCACTTATAAGATTAAATAGCATAACTGCAGATTTTAAAGGTGAGTTTTACGCAAAAGTAGAAGCTTTTAATCCAGGGCATTCCTCTAAAGACAGAATAGCTATACATATTATTGAAGAAGCAGAACGTAAAGGCATATTAAAACCAGGCGACACTATTATAGAAACCACATCTGGTAATACAGGTTTTAGTATTGCAATGGTAAGTATTATTAAAGGTTACGAGTGTATTTTGGCTGTAAGTTCTAAATCTTCTGGCGATAAAATAGACATGCTAAAGTCTATGGGAGCAAAGGTTTATGTTTGTCCGGCACATGTAAAAGCAGACGATCCACGCTCATATTACCAAGTAGCAAAACGTTTGCACGAAGAAAACAAAGGCTCAATTTATATCAATCAGTATTTTAATCAGCTAAATATTGATGCCCATTACCATACAACTGGTCCAGAAATTTGGAATCAAACCGAAGGAAAAATTACTCATTTAATAGCATGTAGTGGTACAGGAGGTACAATTTCTGGTATTTCAAAATACCTAAAAGCGCAAAACCCAGCAATAAAAGTTATTGGTGTAGATGCTTATGGGTCTGTATTAAAAAAATACCACGAAACCAAAACGTTTGATGATAAAGAAATTTACCCTTACAGAATTGAAGGTTTAGGTAAAAATCTAATACCAACAGCAACAGATTTTGATGCTATAGACAAGTTTGTAAAAGTAACAGATGAGGATAGCGCACATACAGCCAGAGAAATCTCTAACACCGAAGGTCTTTTTGTGGGTTATACTAGCGGTGCAGCAATGCAAGCGGTTAAGCAATTAAATGAAGAAGGAGAATTTAAACCTACCGATAAAATTGTCGTGGTTTTTCCAGATCACGGTTCGCGTTATATGAGTAAAATATATAGCGATAAATGGATGCAAGACCAAGGTTTTTTTGATAGTAAAACTAAAGTGCTTTCTACCATAGAACACATTAAGTAGAATAACCAAGCTTAACTAATTAGCCTATTGCAGTTTTTGTAATGGGCTTTTTTGTTTGGTTTATAGTACAGCGTTAACAATGGTATGTGCTTTTGCAGTTTTTGTTGTAACGTTGGTTAGTATTGGGTTTGTATGTGTATGGATTTTAGCGTTGGTAAATTCAAGTCGTAAAATTTCATCTATTTCACTTATGATTTTCTCGTCTTTACTCTTTTTGAATTTAGAATATAAGTCTAAAATTCGGTCAACTTGCGATTCTGATAAAGTGGATAAATCAAGCATTTTAGATTTGTTCAAATCGTTTGGCTCAAATTTCTTTAAACCATTTCCATATTCACGTCTATTATCACTAAAAATTTCTTT
>JBMYXP010000035.1:0-16546 GCA_049608525.1 Winogradskyella sp. | reverse complement strand
GGCTTAATGCACATAGATGTACCTTATAAAATAAACCCAGATGGTTACGGTGTACAACCAGATGTAGTGGTATTGCCAAGTTATAAAGACCGACTCAATACTATTGATCCAGAATTAGAATGGGTGTTAAAAGACGTACAGACTAAAAAATAAAGGTGCTATGTTAAATTAAATGGGTAAAAAAGGGGCTGATTTTTGGTTGTACTTATGGGTTTTGTATATGGGAAGTAGCAGCGTATAATCCTCATTACTTTAAGTTTTGAAATTAAGATATCACTCCGTACTATTAAGGGGCTAATCTACCATTTTTGATCGATTAGTAGCTGAAATGAAAGCGTAAAAAACGAGCCTTAATAGCTAATAACTGTCTGTAATAATACCAAAATAGTTTTAAAATGTTGTATAAATAATTTGAATTATTTTTTGTTCAGATGAAATAGAAAATATAAGCATAGCATTTGCTACGGTTCTATTTTATATTGAAATATGAATGAAAAAGAAACATAATTATATGCGACATTTTAAAACTATTTTGGTATAAGCTGTTAAAACAGGCTTTGCTATTACAAAAATCTGGATTAACATAGGACAACAACTACACAAGTGCTCTAATGAGAAATTAATGCGTTTTTACTTATTTTTTACTACAGTACGTTGTTGTAAACTGGTATTTTATATAGTAACAAAATTTCTAAAATTACTTCTATCAATTATCTCTTCATTTGCATTATATTCATTTACAAATGTTTTAGGTAATCTTAATTTTTTCTTTGCATTCCACTTAAATTCAAACCCCGTAATTATTCCGTTGTTTTCCTCAACTAAATCAACTTCTTGTTGTTGTTTAGTTCTCCAAAAATACATTTTGGTATAAGTGTTTTTGTATGTGTTTTGTTTATGTCTTTCTGAAATTAAAAAATTCTCCCACAAAGCACCTGTATCTGCTCTAAGTTCTAAAGAATTGAAATTTCCTAAAACCATATTTCTAACTCCATTATCATAGAAATAAATTTTCTTATTCTTTTTTATTTCAGTTCTTAAATTACGACTAAAACTATCTAATTTAAATATTACATATCCTTTTTGTAAGATGTCAATATAATTTGAAATTGTGTTTTTATCTACTCCAACAATTTGAGCAAGTTCATTGTAGTTTACTTCACCTCCTATTTGTAAGGCAAGAGCTTGGACAAGTTTTTCTAAAACTTCAGGTTTTCTAATATTTGAATACGCCAAGATGTCTCTATACAAGTAGCTATTTACTAGTTGTTTAAGGATTTCTTTTTCCTCTCCAGGATTGTTTAATACATCAGGATAAAAGCCATATAACATTCGATTCTCAATTTGCTGTTCTGAAACAAGATATCCGTGTTTGTTTTCAAGTTCTTCCCAACTTATTGGATATAATTCATATTCCCATTTTCGACCTGTTAGAGGTTCATTAAGTTCTTTAGCTAAATCAAAAGATGATGATCCACTTACAAATAGTTGAACATCTTTAAATTGATCAGTTATTATTTTAAGAGTTATTCCAATTCCTGATATTCTCTGCGCTTCATCTATAAATATAATTTTATTAGAGCCGATGATACTTTTGATTTGTTCTGTGTTAGGGTTGTTTAATATACTTCTAACTGTTGGGTCGTCTGCATCTAAGAATAGATGTTCTTCATTATCAATTAATTTTCTAATTAGAGTTGTCTTTCCTACTTGCCTAGGACCAATTAAAATTATGGCTTTGCCTTTGCCTATTTTTCTTTTAATTTTATCTGTCAATACCCTTTGATACATAACTTGAAATTTCTCCAAAGATAAGAGTTATAGAGTAGATATTCACTTATAGTTATGTTTTTTAGTGAATAAATTTTGTGTTTAGTGGTTTTTTTTGCCTGTTTAGAACGCCTTAATACAAAAAATCGTTTAAATGTTTATTATACTCCGATAACCGAAGTTATAATTTTTGTAGCAAAATAGCAATAGGGCATTGCATTAGTTTTACACACTTCATAAACATTGCTAATAGAATTACTTGTACTATTGCGATCTACTCAAATCGGCAAAGTGTAAAAATAAATGTATTGTAATACTAATTATAGATTACAAAAATTGGGAAATTTTTAATCAAAAACAGTATCTTTGTAACCATTTTAATCCAATAAATTTACCTTATGAAATCTTACGATGTAGCAATAATAGGTTCTGGTCCTGGTGGCTATGTAGCAGCAATTCGTTGCGCACAACTAGGCATGAAAACTGCAATCATTGAAAAATATAGCACACTTGGTGGTACATGTCTTAATGTGGGTTGTATTCCTAGTAAAGCCTTATTAAGTTCTTCGCATCATTATGAAGAAGCTACAAAACATTTTGAAACACACGGTATTGAAATTCCTGGTGAGATTAAAGTGAACCTCGAAAAAATGATAGGTCGTAAGCAATCTGTGGTTGACCAAACTACTGGTGGTATTGATTTTTTAATGAAAAAAAATAATATTGATGTTTTTGAAGGCTTAGGATCTTTTAAAGATGCCACACATATTAAAATTGAAGGCAAAGATGCACAAGAGATTGAAGCCAAAAAAATAATTATTGCAACAGGAAGTAAGCCTGCTAATTTGCCATTTATTACTTTAGATAAAGAACGCATCATCACTTCAACCGAAGCTTTAAAACTTAAAGAAATACCAAAACACCTCGTTATTATTGGTGGTGGAGTTATTGGGTTAGAACTTGGGCAAGTTTACAGACGTTTGGGGGCAGAAGTTACTGTTATAGAATATATGGACAGAATTTTGCCAACTATGGATGCTGGTTTATCTAAAGAACTAAATAAAGTTTTTAAGAAAGCAAAATGCAAAATGCTATTATCTCACAAAGTACAATCTGTAGTACGTAATGGTGATGAAGTAATTGTAAAAGCTGAAAACAAAAAAGGCGAAATTGTAGAAATTAAAAGCGATTACTGTTTAGTTTCTGTAGGAAGAAAACCTTACACAAATGGCTTAAATGCTCAAGCTGCAGGTGTAAAACTAAACGATAGAGGACAGGTTGAGGTTAACGATCATTTACAAACCACTACATCTAATATTTATGCTATTGGAGATGTTATTAAAGGAGCAATGTTAGCACACAAAGCCGAAGAAGAAGGTGTTTTTGTTGCCGAAACTATTGCAGGACAAAAACCTCATATAGATTATAACTTAATTCCTGGTGTGGTTTACACATGGCCAGAAGTTGCAGCAGTTGGTAAAACAGAAGAGGAATTAAAAGCAGATAATGTTGAATATAAAGCAGGTCAGTTTCCATTTAGAGCTTTAGGTAGAGCTAGAGCAAGTGGAGATATTGATGGATTTGTAAAAATTTTAGCAGATAAAACAACCGACGAAGTTTTAGGTGTACACATGATTGGCGCACGCTGTGCAGATTTAATTGCCGAAGCCGTAACGGCGATGGAGTTTAGAGCATCTGCCGAAGATATTTCGCGCATGTCTCACGCACACCCAACTTTTGCAGAAGCTATAAAAGAAGCCGCTTTGGCAGCTACTGAAGATAGGGCTTTACACGTTTAAAAAATACCTGCAAAAGCAGAAATATCATACTATAAAAGCGAGCCTAATTACTTTTGATTATCAAAGTATGGTTCGCTTTTCTTTTATTTGTACTTGGGTTTAACTGAGACTTAAATTAGGTTATAATTCTTGTAACAAATCACAAATTCTAAGCCGTTTACTATAATCTGCTTCATTAATATCTCTTACAAAACAATACGGACTTATAATTTCGTTTTTAACTTTTTTGGCTAAAATTTCAATCTTAAAAGGGCCAAATTCTTTAGATTTTTCAATGAAATAAAATTTGTGGTCATAGATTAAAGTAGCAAGTTTCATTTTGTACTTTTCTTTTAGATAAGATTGAACATCATCAATAGAATTTAAATCCTCATTATAACCTTTAGCATTTATATAAAGCGCAAATTCTTCTTTATTCAAATGGTTAAGCACCAAAATGTCATTGTCTTTAAAATACGCTTTTACTCTAATTAAGCCGTCTTTAGTTTTAATAGAGACTATATTTTCAACGCTAATAGTCCAAGATGTAATAATGGTTTCATTATTCTGATAAATTTCTAAAATGTTAGCGTTTTTAAAGGTGTAAACAGATTTTTTTTTAGAAATACCATTTACTAAAACCCATGGCTTATTAATAAAATGCGACTCAAAATGCTGCTTATTATTAAGTGGTTTTAAATTTGGGATAGTTTTATGTAGGTACTCGTTCATTTATTAAAAATAACTTTAGTGCTAAATGTTTTAACTAAGAAACTTAGCCATCAACTTTGGTGTTGGTAGCATACAACTTTCTTTTTTGCCAAACCATTTATAGCGATTTTTAGCAATAAAACTATAAACCCAGTTTCTAATAAATGCAGGAATAATATAAAAAATAATCATAACATTGATAGGAAAACCAAGCCTTTTTGCTATGAGTATTGCTGCCGTAGATTTATAATATATATTGTGCTTTATAGGGTTATATAATAGTATAGAATCTATTTTAAGAGTATCAATATTAAAAGCCTTAATGAGTTCTGTGCCAATTTTACTTTGTAGTGGAGCAAATAGGAACCTGTTTTTTTTATCTCGTTTTATGGCGAATAATACAGCACTGTTGCAGAGGTTGCAAACACCATCAAACAGAATTAATTGTTTATTCTCTGGAATTGCTATTTTCATTTTTTTGCTTGTACTAATTCTAACAAATCTACATTTACACTAGTTGTAAACATGCCATAGTTAACCACAGCTTTGTTTTTTTCTAACGTATCTATTGTACCAACAGCTCTGCCATCGTGCATTCTTACGCTATCACCAACTTTTAAAATAGGTTTTGGTTTTTCTACAACAATTTGTTTTTTCTTAGCTGCTTTTTTCTTTTTACGGATTACTTCAACTTTCTTTTCAGCTTCTTGTTTTACTTGCGTTTCTTTAGCTTTCTCAACACGACGTTGTTTTGTAGATTTTTTTTTGCGTTTAGAATTTTCAATCTGCACAAGTTTAAACAACTCAGCCATTAACTCGCGTTTTTTCTTATTCTCAAAGAATTTTTCTGAAATTTCGTTGACTTTCTGTCCTAGGTAAATTAAACGCTGATTGCTATCATACAATTCTTGAAAGCTCTCTAATTTTTTCTGAATCTTTATGTTGGTTTCTTCTAATTTTTCTGCTTCGGTAAGTTTCTTTTTTTCATTTTCTTTAAGCGAACGCTCCGTACGTTCTAGCTTACTGCGTTCTTTTTGAAGTTTAGCAATGGTGGCATCAAAACGAATTTTACCACGTTCAATCTTCTTTTTAGATTTATTTATTAAACTATACGGAATGCCGTTTTTCTGAGCAACTTCAAACGTAAAAGAACTGCCTGCTTGCCCAACAACCAACTTGTACATGGGTTCTAAACTTTTTTCGTTAAAAAGCATATTGGCATTTTCCATGTGAGGTAACTCGTTAGCTAAAAGTTTTAAATTAGAGTAATGCGTTGTTATAATTCCAAACGCTTCACGCTCATAAAATACCTCTAAAAATGTTTCGGCTAAAGCGCCACCAAGTTCGGGATCACTACCAGTACCAAATTCGTCAATTAAAAACAGGGTTTTATTATTGCATTTTCGCAAAAAATAATTCATTTGTTTTAAACGATAGCTGTATGTACTTAATTGATTTTCAATAGATTGATTGTCGCCAATATCGCTTAAAATTCTGTTAAACAGGCATACATAACTACGCTCGTGTACTGGTATTAGCATGCCACTTTGTAACATGGTTTGTAGTAAGCCAACGGTTTTTAATGTTATACTTTTTCCACCTGCATTTGGGCCAGAAATTACTATAATTCTGCTGTCTTTTTGTAAACCAATAGTTTGCGGAAATGTAGTTTCTCCTTTTGTTTTATTATTTAAGTAGAGTAGTGGATGATAAGCATCTCGCAGATGCATTCTGCGTTCTTTTGTAATTTCTGGCAAAATAGCATCCATGCTTTTAGCATATTTTGCTTTAGCCGAAATAACATCTATTTTAGTTAAAAAATCTTGGTAATCCTCTAAAAGCGGTAAAAATAGTCGAATGTAATTGGTGAGTTCTTTTAAAATTTTAATGACTTCTTCCTTTTCTTCGTATTCTAAATTATTAAGCTCTCTTGAGTATCTAAGTGTGGTTTCGGGTTCTATATAAACAATACTTCCTGTTTTGCTACCGCCCATAATTGCACCTTTTACCTTACGGCGATACATTGCTTTTACAGCAAGTACTCTTTTGTTATCAACTACAGATTCTCTAATATCATCGAGATAATCTAAATTATGATAGGTGTTTAAAGCCGAAGAAAAACTAGTGTTAATTTTTCCTTTGAGTTGATTAATATTTTTTCGTAATTCAAAAAGTAGCGGTGATGCATTATCTTTAATAGCACCAAAACGATCTACAACAGCATCAATTTGCTCAATAATAGAGGTGTTAATTTCTATATGTTTACTATAACTATGAAGTTTTGGGTAATACTCTTCAAACTTATTTAAAAATTTTAAAATTGTATTTGTTGTTAATGCAATGCTTACAATTTTTTTTAAACTTGCAACTTCTAAATAGGTGTTTTCTATGTTAAGCAGTTTTAATTCTCTTAAAATAGATTCGAATCCATGATTAGGAATGCGGTTGTCATTATCAAAGGACGATACATATTCATTAACATAAGCTAACTCGGGCAACAGTAAATGTTCCTCTGCATAAGGCTTAATATGTAATACTGACGCTTTGCCCAAAGCAGTAATGGTATGTTGGCTCACTTGTTCTAAAACCGTGAAAAACTCGAGGTCTTTTAAGGTTTTTTCATGAATATTTATCATGCTATTAGTATAGTATTTAACAATTGCAAATTTAGGGTAATTGTTAAGATATGCCTAATGCTTTGTTTTGCCTAGTTAATGCTTATTTTTAATAAAAATTAAATTTTGAATAATGAAAGTTGAAATACATAGCAGTTGGAAACCATTTTTACAACCCGAATTTGAAAAACCATATTTTAAGCATTTAATAGAATTTGTAAAAGCGGAGTATAAAACGTTTGAATGTTACCCTAAAGCATCTGCTATTTTTAATGCTTTTAATCACTCTCATTTTGAAGACACAAAAGTTGTTATTATTGGGCAAGACCCTTATCATGATATTGGGCAAGCCAACGGATTGTGTTTTTCTGTTAATGCGGGTATTAAACACCCGCCATCGTTAGTAAATATTTTTAAAGAAATTGAACAAGATTTAGGTTTGCCGTATCCAAAAAGTGGTCTTTTAACACATTGGGCAAACCAAGGTGTATTACTTTTAAACGCTACTTTAACCGTGCGTGCGCACAAAGCTGGCAGTCACCAAAAAAAGGGTTGGGAACAGTTTACCGATGCTGTAATTAAAACAATAAGCGCTAAAAAAGAAAATGTTATTTTTTTACTTTGGGGTGGTTTTGCAAAGCAGAAAAAGAAGCTTATAGATACTAATAAACATGTTGTATTAGAATGTGGACATCCATCTCCATTGAGTGCAAATAGAGGGTATTGGTTTGGTAATAAACACTTTAGTAAAACTAACTACCTGTTGCAGCAAGCGGACCAGTCTGTAATTGAATGGGGCTTTTAGTTGAACTTGTATGTTTAATAATATGAGGCTTTTTACTGTTTAGTTTTCTTTTTGGCGCCTTATTACAGCTAAAAGCCAGTAATGAAAAGTTAATTACAACCAAAGCAGTAATAATAGTAATTGTTGTAATCATAATCTATAGGTGTTTAAAATTAAAACTAAAATTAGCGGACAACAAATGTAATTGTATTTTTTAAATTCAAAAAGGATTAACCTTATTTTTTATAAGGTTTTATAAAATATTTTTTTCTAAAACCTTTTATTTCAATTGTTTAGTCGTAGAGGTTATAAAGATTTCTTTAGTCCTTAAAACTGTTTGGTACTTTGTCTCTATGTTTCCAGCGTTTGTGCGTCCAAAGATAATATTGAGGTGCTTCTAAGATTTGTTTTTCAACTAACTTAAAAAATAGGTCAGTTATTTCGTAATCGTTAAAATCTTTTGGGTGTTCTGCAATAGTTTCAAAAGTAGTTTCGTAATACCCACGTTTAATGCGTTTTACTTTAAAAAATACAACTGCCATATCTAGTTTTTTAGCCAATAGCTCTGCACCAGTGTGCATTGGTACTTTAATACCCATAAACTCATTCCAATGATATGCTTTGTTTACTTTTGGGGATTGGTCTGATACAAATCCGCTAATGGTTAATTCTCCTTTGCTTTTAGAGGCATTTAATATAGAAAATGTTTCTTTTGTTGTAATAAGATGCGAGTTGTATTTTGCTCTAATGCTTTTTATTAAACGATCAAAATATTTGTTTTTTAAACGTTTGTAAACCGCATATCCTTTGTGTTTTACATAAGTTTGAAGTATAAATATCCATTCCCAGCTGCCGTAATGTGCACACATTAATATAATGCTACGGTTTTTTTCTTCTAAATCGTTAATAAGTGCTACGTTGGTAAATTTGTAGCGTTTTTGCATTTCGGCTTTACTTATGGTAAGAGATTTTATAGCTTCAACAACCATATCGCAAAGATGGTGGTAAAATTTTGACGTAATTTTTGAAATTTCTTTTTCAGACTTATTTGGGAAAACTAATTTTAGGTTTTCTTTTACTGTAGAAGTTCTGTAACCAAAAATTTTATAAATAAATAGGTACAAAATATCTGAAAAACCATAAAGCAACCTAAATGGTAAATTAGAGATTACCCAAAGCAAAGGATAAATTAAGATGTAAGCAATAAGTTGCATTAAAGTGTGTTAATTTTGTAGCAACAAATATATGTTATATTTGATTTATAAGATGAGAAGTTTATGCAGAAATTAGATCTTGTTACCATTGTAGTAATTGCCGCAAACGTTATAATGTCATTAAAAGGGTTTGATAATCGTTTGTTTTTTGAAAAATATAAGTTTAATGTAGGTAGTATAAGACGCGGTGAGCAAATACGCATGATAAGTTCTGGCTTTTTGCATGCAGACATTACGCACTTGTTTTTTAATATGTTTACGCTTTATTTTTTTGCAGATGCTGTCATTGCTCAGTTAGGCTCAATTAATTTTATCCTTATTTATTTTGGTAGTTTAATATTTGGTAACTTGTTATCGCTTTATTTTCATAAAAATGAACATTGGTATAGTGCTATTGGTGCTAGTGGTGCGGTTACTGGGATTCTTTATTCTGCTATATTATTACAGCCAGAAATGAGATTGGGTTTTATGTTTATACCCATACCAATTCCTGGCTATGTGTTTGGCATAGGCTACTTATTATATTCTATTTATGGAATGAAAAAACGAATTGGCAACATTGGTCATGATGCTCATTTTGGTGGCGCTATTGGTGGTTATGTAATTACTTTAGTATTAACACCAAGTTTATTTAAAACAGATTTGGGTTATATAGGTCTTTTAGCCATACCAATTATCATTCTATTTTTTCTTTATAAAACAGGAAAACTAAATAATTAACTAAAATTTATAAACGCTAAATATTAGGCATTTACTAACAATATATTTTATCATATAAATCTTGGTAAATGCTTTTTATAACTTTACGTTTCATTTTCATAGTAGGTGTTAAGTGCCCACCATCAATAGACCAAACATCTAAGGTTAACTCAAAACGTTTAATTTGTTCCCATTTACCAAAGTGTTTATTGTATTTATCTATTTCTTTTTGAATACGCTCAATTACAACAGCAGAGGTTGCAATTTCTGCATTCGATGTGCCAATAGTATGTTTTTTATGGCTTATCCAATCTCTAATAAAATCAAAATTGGGTTGTATAATGGCAGCAGGCATTTTTTCGCCTTCACCAACAACCATAATTTGTTCTATAAAAAGCGATTGTTTCATTTCGTTTTCTAATAAAGGCGGAATCACATATTTGCCACCAGAGGTTTTAAACATTTCTTTTTTACGACCAGTTATTTTTAAAAACCCTTCATTGTCAATGATGCCTTTATCTCCAGTATGAAAATAATTGCCAGACATAACACTAGCTGTTTTTTCGGGGTCTTTATAATAGCCCATCATTACATTTGGCCCTTTAATAAGCAGTTCGCCGTCTTCAGCAATTTTAATTTCTACGTTTGCTATTGGTTTACCAACTGTGCCAACCTTATAATGGTTGTTTTTGTACATCCCAACTGTAACAACTGGTGAGGTTTCGGTAAGCCCATAGCCTTCCATAATCTTCATGCCTGCGGCACTAAAAATTCTTGCTAATCGTGGTTGTAAAGCTGCACTACCAGAAACCATTGTTGTTAACTCACCACCTAAGGCTTCTCTCCATTTACTAAAAATGAGGGTGTTAGCTATGCTCAATTTTAATTCGTACCATTTGCCATTGGCTCCGTAGGGTTCCCATTTTTCGCCTAGAGCAACAGCCCAATAGAACAACTTTTTTTTAAGGCCAGATAGCTCTTCGCCCTTTAGCATTATTTTATCAAAAACCTTTTCTATAAGTCTTGGTACAACACTCATTAGGTTGGGTTTAATATCTTTTGCGTTTTCGCCAATTTTATCTAAGCCTTCAGCAAAATAGATAGATGTGCCCGCATATTGATAGACGTATATTAATACACGTTCAAAAATATGGCATATGGGTAAAAAACTCAATACACGTGTTTCTCCTTCCTTTAGTGGTACTCTTGGGGAGCTATCTAATACATTGCTTGTAATATTCCAATGCGATAACATGACTCCTTTTGGTTTTCCTGTGGTGCCAGAGGTGTATATTATGGTTGCTAAATCTGTGGGTTTTACGTTGTCTTTTCTTGCTTCAACTTCGGGTTGGTTACTTTCATCTTTTCCTAATTCAAATAATTCAGAATAGTGCTTACAACCTTCAATATGGTTAAAAGAATAGACGTCTTTTAGTTGAGTTTTAGCTTTTATTTTATTTACTTTTTCTAAAACTTCTTCATCTGAAACAAAACAATAAATAGACTCGCTATGGTTTAAAACATATTCATAATCTTCTGCGCATATTGTTGGATAAACAGGTATGTTTTGAGCACCAGTTTGAAGAATACCTATATCCATTATATTCCATTCTGTTCTGTTTGTTGAAGAAATTACAGCAATTTTATCGTTTTTTTGAATGCCTAATTTTAATAACGCTCTACTTATGGCATTTGCTTTATTAATATACGCTTGTGTGGATATTGGTGTCCATTTGCCGTTGTATTTTGTAACTAACGCAGAATCATTTGGTTTGTGCTTTAATTGATAGTAAGGAAAATCGAAAAGTCTGCTTATTTCTGTCATGTGATTCTGTCGCGTTTGTTGATTTGCAAATTATGAAATTTAAAAGTAATTAAAATGCCGTAAATAATTCCTTTTTGCCTGTTTTTTTTAATTATACTATTTCTGCATTGAAATTACTGTAAAAGGAAACGATGATTTTTTTTCTTTACTGGTCTCAAATTTCAGTTAAAACTATCTACTTTAGTGCATCTCGTTTTAGCCTCTAAAAAAAAAATTGATACGGATTTCACGAATTTATGGTGTTATCTATTTGTCATTTCACGAAGCAAACTTTTAGTCTGCAAACCAAACCTATAGACTTCCAGTCCATAGGTTTGGTTTAGTTGGAACAGAAAAATAAAGCATAGCCTAGTTACGTTTTTTTATGTTAAATAAGAAAGGAAAAAGGGGGTTTTATTGCGGTAATTTCAATGCAGAAATAAAACGATCTGTTTTAGTGTCTAATTTTTTTTGCATGGGTTTAGTTTTTTGCTTTAAACAAAAAAAGAGGACGCAATTTAGTTTTTGCGTCCTCTTTTTAAATGATTACAATCTTAATTAATAAGTGTTAAATAAACACCGTTATAAAATTAATAATTGTCAGTTAAAATATTGATAATATCAACAATTGCCCATATTCCTAGACCACCAAAAGTTAAGATAAATAGAATATTCCAGCCAGTTCCCCAGCCCAAATACCATCTGTGAGCAGCAAAAGGCCATAAAAAAGCGAATAAAGCTACGGCAACCCATTTTTCGTCATTCGCTGCAGCAGGCGAGTAATAATCTGCATTTGCATCTTCATTTACAGAAACATCGGCATTAGTTGTTGTTACTGTAGTAGTTGCAGCACGTTTAACAGGAAATGATGCGTAGCAAGTTGACATGGCTACAAAAAATACTAAAAACGTAAGTAAAGCTTTAATTTTCATAATTATTTGGTTTAGATTTGTTTCTCAAATATATAAAAAATGAAAATATATACATTAGTTATTTGCTTTATTTTTATTTCTTTTTATCAGTGTTTTGCACAAGCATCAAACGAATATATTGGCGCAATTAAGCTAAATGATACGTCTGTAATAACTTACAGAATAAAATTTAAAGCGCAAAGAGGTATAATAGATGGTTTTTCTATAACAGATTTTGGTGGTGAGCACGAGACAAAATCAATTATTAAAGGGACGTACGATGCCCATAAAAAAGTAATAGCTTTTAACGAAACACAAATAGTATATACAAAATCACCTGTGTCTCAAAACGATTTTTGTAATGTTTATTTTATGCCAACAGCTTTTAAATTGGGTAAAACTAAATATTTTACAGGTAAGTTTAAAGGTAAATTTAGCGATGGTACTGAGTGTATTAATGGTGAAATTTTTCTTAATTCTGTTGAAAACGTAAATAAAAGAATTGCTAAGGTTTCAAAAAAAGTAAAAAAATCTAAAAAAATTAACGATACTATTAAGGACAAGCTCAATACTCTAAAAATTTTAGATAAAGTGAATCTAAATGTTTTAAAGAAAAATCAAGTAACATCGGTATTTACAAATTCCGAAAAAGTAACATTATATATTTACGATGGTGGTAAGTTAGATGGAGATCGTATTACTATAAAAAATGGTAATAACGTTATTTTGTCTAAGTATAAAATTACCCAACACAAGAAAAGTATAGTGCTAAGCTTAACGTCTAAGAAAACCACACTAACAATACTATCGGAATCTATTGGTACTATTGGCTCTAATACAGCGGTAATAGAATATGTAGATAATGCCCAAACAATTAAAACATTAACTAATTTACAGAAAGGCGAAACCACGCAAATAGATATTTTAAGGCGATAAGTAAAAATGAAAAAACTCATTATCATTAACGGTCCAAATCTTAACTTACTAGGGAAACGCGAACCCGATTTATATGGTACTGAAACGTTTGAAGAATATTTAGAGACCTTAAAATCTAAATTTAAAGATGTTTCTATTGATTATTTTCAATCTAATATAGAAGGAGAACTTATTAATAAGCTTCAGGATATAGGATTTAGTTACGATGGTGTTATTTTAAATGCGGCTGCTTATACGCATACCTCTGTTGGTATTGGTGATGCCGTTAAAGCAATTACAACACCAGTTATAGAAGTTCATATCTCTAATACATTTTCTAGAGAAGTATTTAGACATCAATCTTATATTTCTGCCAATGCAAAAGGAGTAATAATAGGTTTTGGTTTGCTAAGTTATAATTTAGCAGTCAATAGTTTTATAAATGATTAGCTAGGCCTAGATGATAAGCAAATAATAGATAAAGGCTTTTATTTAACGTGTTGTCTGCTAGGACATTAAGAGTAATTAGGTCTCCGATGGAGACCTAATTACTAAGTATAGAATTATGGTATAAATTGTTGTTTGGTAATACGCTTCTAACAATGCGTGTACCTAAATCCCTAATGATTTTAGCAATTCTACTAATTGAGGGTTAGATGGTCTTGGTGCATCTGCATTTACAATGTTTCCGTTAGGATCAATTAATAAAAACCTCGGAATTCCGTTAACTTTATAAGCTTTGGTAAATTGAGATCTAAATCCATTATCTGCTATAAGTTGTAAGCCACCAAGCTCTTTTTCAGTAACCATTTTCTTCCAACCTTTATAAGCTTCTGCAGCATCACCTTTATAGCCTCTACCTTCGTCAATAGATATACTTACAAATGTTATGTTTTTACCATGAAATTGTTTTTCTACTTTTTTGAGTGAAGGAATCTCAGCAATACATGGTCCACACCAAGAGGCCCAAACATCTATATAAACGTAAGTTCCTTTTAAATCACTAAGCGATACCGTACCACCAGCATGGTTTTCGTAATTGGTAAAAGTAGGAGACGGACTACCTTTAGGAAAACTTGCACGCATGGCTATTTTTGAAGACATAAACCTTTTCATTTGGTTTATAGTCTTGGTAATATTATTATCTATCCTAGCTAAATTTGTAGAATCTACACCTGTATATTTAACCTTTAAGCTTTCATATTCTGCTCTATAATTTTTTATTGCGGTATCTAAATCTTCTTTTGTTCCGCTAGATACAATGGCATTAGTAAAATGATTATTAGAAATTAAATACGCTTTTATAGATAAGTTATTTGTGTTTGCAGCATCTCCACCAAATACTAATGTATCATCAAAATTAGTGTAATCGGTATTTAAAGTAGAGGTGTTATTGTTGCTCAAATAAATTTCGCCAAATTGCTGCCCATGTTTAAAATTGTAAGTACCAGTTTCAACCTTTAATGTATCTTTAAAAGTACCATCTTCATTTAGAGTAATTGTTTTTTCAAACTGTCTTCCTCTAAAGATTTTTAAAGTTTTATCGTCTAAAGAATTTTCAATTTTACCAGAAAGTGTAACATAATCTTTTGGGGTTTCAGTTTTACACGCTAATAGTGTAATTAGTGTACATAAGACTAATAATCTTTTCATGATTAGAATTTTTTTTGTTGTGCTCAAAAATAAACATTCTGTCATTAATTATGATTATTTAACCTAATTATTAACAATATGCTTGTAGAGTCCAAAATTATTCTCAAATTTGAGACTTACTAAATATAAATCCATGGAAAACTATCATACTATATCCTCTAAAACTTTAGATATTGTTACCATTTATAATATCATTAAAGCAAATAAGAAATTAAAACTTTCAGAAGATTCAATTTCAAAAATAGAAGCTTGTAAAACCTATTTAGACGAAAAATTAGCAACAAATAAAAAGCCAATGTATGGTATAAATACGGGTTTTGGTTCGTTGTATAATGTAAAAATTTCTAATAACGATTTAACCAAATTACAAGAAAACTTAGTAATGTCTCATGCCTGTGGTACTGGTAACCGTGTGCCAGAGTCTATAGTAAAAGTAATGTTATTATTAAAAATACAGTCTTTAAGTTACGGACATAGTGGTGTACAATTATGTACTGTAAACCGACTTATCGATTTTTTTAACAACGCTATTTTTCCTGTGGTTTACACGCAAGGATCTTTGGGAGCGTCTGGTGATTTAGCACCATTAGCGCATTTGGCACTACCACTATTAGGCAAAGGAAAAGTAATACATAACAATAAAGAGTTTGAAGCTTCTGAGCTTCTAAAAAAGTACAATTGGCAACCAATTACACTAGAGGCAAAAGAAGGTTTAGCCTTATTAAATGGTACGCAGTTTATGAGTGCTTACGGAGTTTATTTATTGCTAATGTCTCATAAGGCATCGTATATGGCAGATCTTGTTGCTTGTGTTTCATTAGATGCTTTTGATGGTAGATTAGACCCTTTTAATGATTTAATACACCAAGTAAGACCACATTTAGGGCAACGAAAAGTAGCAAGACGTGTTAATGAATTTTTAAATGGCAGCGAACTTATTAACCGTGAAAAAGCACATGTGCAAGATCCGTATTCTTTTCGATGTATTCCGCAAGTACACGGCGCAACAAAAGATACTTTAGATTTTGTTGAAAATGTAATACTTACAGAGATTAACTCGGTAACAGATAACCCTAACATTTTTTATGAAG
Organism: Winogradskyella sp.; assembly: GCA_049608525.1. Taxonomy (GTDB): domain Bacteria; phylum Bacteroidota; class Bacteroidia; order Flavobacteriales; family Flavobacteriaceae; genus Winogradskyella. Next base: position 601 of record JBMYXP010000035.1, on the reverse strand, counting down.
ACGATTTAATTATTTCTGGAGGAAATTTTCATGGGCAACCCTTAGCCTTAGCCTTAGATTATTTAAAAATTGCAATGGCAGAGCTAGGTAATATATCAGAACGTAGAACATTTCAACTCGTATCTGGCTTGCGTGGTTTGCCTGCATTTTTAGTAGATAATCCTGGGTTAAACTCTGGTTTTATGATTCCGCAATACACAGCAGCAAGTATTGTAAGTGCCAATAAGCAGATGGCTACACCTGCGAGTATAGATTCAATTGTATCTTCTAACGGGCAAGAAGATCATGTTAGTATGGGAGCAAATGCAGCGACACAAGCCTATACTTTAATAAAAAATGTAGAGCGTATTATTGCTATTGAGTTAATGAACGCATCTCAAGCCTTACATTTTAGAAAACCATTAAAAACCTCTCTTTTTTTAGAGTCTTTTTTAGAAGCCTATACCAAAGTTGTACCATTTATTAAAGCCGATGAGGTTTTGCATCATAGTATTGAAGCTTCTATAGCATTTATTCAAAATTTTGATATTGACATAGACGACTTATTTTTGAATGATTATGGGGTAAAAGCGGCATCGGTTAATTAGGGGTATTAACACTG
>JBMYXP010000034.1:0-16964 GCA_049608525.1 Winogradskyella sp. | reverse complement strand
GCAATTACATCTTTAACTCTTGGGGAAAAATTATCATCCATATTTAATAGTCGTTGTGCATTAAAAATAATAAAAACATAGTTAATAACGGGCAAAAACTATACCTTTTTATAAGTTTATAACGAATAGACTAAAAAAGATATGTATTTCAAAGCAAATTAACGGATATTTATTAACCAAATAGCTTTAGAATATTGTTAATAAAACATTTTAAATTCATTCAAAAAAACTTGATTAAACACGGTTAAATTATATATATTAGCGTGTTATCTAAACCTAATAAAAACTAATTAATTTATATATGGCAGAAGGAGAAAAACTCATTCCTATTAATATTGAAGACGAGATGAAATCGGCTTACATTGATTATTCAATGTCAGTCATTGTGTCACGTGCACTTCCAGATGTTAGAGATGGTTTAAAACCAGTTCATAGACGTGTGCTTTATGGCATGCATGAGCTTGGTATTAGAGCAAATACAGCACATAAAAAATCGGCAAGAATTGTTGGTGAAGTTTTAGGGAAGTATCACCCGCACGGCGATACATCTGTTTACGATGCAATGGTGCGTATGGCTCAAGAGTGGAGTTTACGTTATATGCTTGTAGATGGGCAAGGAAATTTTGGCTCTATAGATGGTGATAGTCCTGCGGCAATGCGTTATACCGAAGCTAGAATGAAGAAAATATCTGAAGAAATGTTAGCAGATATTGATAAAGAAACTGTAGATCATAAGCTGAATTTTGACGATACGTTACAAGAACCTACCGTTTTACCAACCCGTATTCCTGGGTTATTGGTAAACGGAGCATCTGGTATCGCCGTTGGTATGGCAACTAATATGCCACCACACAACCTTACCGAAGTAGTTAATGGTACAATTGCATACATTGATAATAACGCTATAGAAATTGACGAATTAATTACACATGTTAAAGCACCAGATTTTCCAACAGGCGGAACTATTTATGGTTACGACGGTGTTAAAGAAGCTTTTCATACAGGTCGTGGTCGTATAGTAATGCGTGCTAAAGCAAATATTGAAGAGGTTAATGGGCGAGAATGTATTATTGTAGAAGAAATTCCGTACCAAGTTAACAAAGCAGACATGATTAAAAAGACTGCGGACTTAGTTAACGATAAAAAGTTAGAAGGCATTTCGCTTATTAGAGACGAATCTGATAGAAACGGAATGCGAATTGTATATGTTTTAAAACGCGATGCAATACCAAATATAGTACTCAATAAATTATATAAGTACACCGCATTACAGTCGTCGTTTAGCGTTAATAATATTGCTTTAGTTAATGGCAGACCTCAATTATTAAACCTAAAAGAGCTTATACATTATTTTGTTGAACACAGACACGAAGTTGTTGTAAGACGTACTACTTACGAATTGCGCAAAGCTGAAGAACGTGCACACATACTTGAAGGTTTAATTATTGCTTCAGATAATATAGACGAAGTCATTGCTATTATTAGAGCTTCAACAAATGCAGATGAAGCTAGAGCTAAATTAATTGAACGTTTTAATTTATCTGAAATACAAGCCAAGGCAATAGTAGAAATGCGTCTGCGCCAACTTACAGGTTTAGAACAAAATAAATTGCGTGCCGAATATGATGCAATAATGATTACAATTGAAGATCTTAAAGCTATCTTAGGTGATAAAGAACGACGAATGTCTATTATTAAATCCGAATTAGAAGTTATAAGAGATAAATATGGAGATGAACGTCGCTCACTTATTGAGTATGCTGGTGGAGATTTAAGTATCGAAGACATGATTCCAAATGAAAAAGTAGTCATTACAATTTCTCATGCAGGCTACATAAAACGTACATCTCTAACCGAATATAAAACACAAAACAGAGGTGGTGTAGGGCAAAAAGCATCAACCACACGTAACGAGGATTTCTTAGAACATTTATTTGTTGGCACAAACCACCAATACATGTTGTTTTTTACTCAAAAAGGAAAATGTTTTTGGATGCGTGTTTACGAAATACCAGAAGGAGCAAAAACATCTAAAGGTAGAGCTATACAAAACCTTATAAACATTGAGCAAGATGATAAAGTGATGGCTTTTATCTGCACTCAAGATTTAAAAGATGAAGATTATATCAATAGCCATTATGTAATTATGGCAACAAAAAAAGGTCAAGTAAAAAAGACCGCTTTAGAACAGTATTCTCGTCCAAGATCTAACGGAATTAATGCCATTACCATTAAAGAAGACGATGTTTTATTAGAAGCTAAACTTACAACAGGTGAAAGCCAAGTTATGTTAGCATTAAAATCTGGTAAAGCCATTCGTTTTGAAGAAGCTAAAACAAGACCAATGGGTAGAAATGCTTCTGGTGTTAGAGGAATAAGACTTCAAGACGAAAAAACAGACGAAGTTATTGGTATGATAGCCGTAGATGACATGGAAAGTAATATCCTCGTTGTATCAGAAAATGGCTATGGTAAACGCTCAAGCTTAGAAGATTACAGAATTACAAATCGTGGAGGAAAAGGTGTAAAAACTATTTCGATAACAGAGAAAACAGGCAACTTAGTTTCAATAAAAAATGTAACAGACGAGGACGATTTAATGATTATTAACAAGTCTGGTATTGCCATTCGTATGGCGGTTGCAGATTTGCGTGTTATGGGCAGAGCTACTCAAGGTGTAAAATTAATTAACCTAAAAGGTAACGACTCTATCGCAGCTGTTGCTAAGGTTATGAAAGACGATGAAGAACCTACAGAAATAGATGCTGAAATAACCGAAAACCAAGACACTAAAGAAGATGGCACGGCTATTGATAATAATGAAACTGAAAACTAAAATTAAACACTAAATTATTTATTACAACATGAAAAAATTAATTTTACTAACAATAGCTGTTACTTTTTCAGCACTATCTTTTGCACAAAAGAACGAGATTAAAGTTATAGAAAAAGCTATTAAAAACTTAAAGTTTGCCGATGCAAAATCTGCGTTATCTTCTGCCGAAGCATTAATCGGCAATATGGACGATAAAACGAAAGCAAAATTTTACTTCTTAAAAGTACAGGCACTCTATGCTAAAGGAAAAGGATCAGATAAAGACATGGATAATGCCATAACAGCAATGGAAAATCTAGTAAATTTAGAGTCCTCTACTGGCAAACCAAAATACACAAGCAAAATAAATGAGTTAAAGACGGGCATGATTAATAACTATATCGCAAAATCTAATGATGCCTTTAAAAGTAAAGATTTTAAAACTGCTGCAAATGGTTTTGAAAAGGCATACAAAATGTCACCAAAAGACACAGTATATTTGTATTACGCAGCTTCATCTGCTGTTAGTCACCAAGATTTTAGTACAGCCTTAAATCTATACCAGCAATTAAAAAACATAAATTACACCGGTATAGAAATGAACTATTATGCTACAAAAACCGAAACTAACGTTGAGGAATATTTTAGTAATAAAACTACAAGAGACTTTTCAGTAAAATCTAAAACTCACTCAAAACCAAGAGATGAAAAAACAAAATCTAGAAAAGCCGAAATTGTAAAAAACATTGCGCTAATTTATGTTACTCAAGGCGAAAATGACAAAGCATTAACTGCAATGGCAGAGGCAAGAACAGAAAACCCAGACGATTTAGGATTATTACTTTCTGAAGCTAATGTGTACTTAAAAATGGGTAACAAAGAAAAATTTAAGTCATTAATGCATGAAGCAACCTTAAAAGACCCTAACAATGCAGAATTACAATATAATTTAGGTGTTTTAGCTGCTGAAGGCGGAAGTGCAGAAGAAGCAAAAACGTATTATAAAAAAGCCATTACTCTAGATCCTAATTATATAGATGCTTACAACAACCTTGCAGTAGTTATACTAGGTGACGAAACAGCTATTATAGAAGAAATGAACACCTTAGGTAATAGCTCTGCAGACAACAAAAGATACGATGTACTAAAAGAAAAACGTTCGCAATTGTACGCACAAGCTATTCCTTATTTAGAAAAAGCTTTAGAGCTGAGAGGAAATGATATAAACGCATCAAAAACGCTAATGAATATATATGGTGCACAAGGAGAAACTGCAAAGTTTAAGGCTATGAAAACTAGAGTTGAACAAATGGAAGCAAATTCTACTAGTGGAAATTAAAAATTATAGCAGCAATGCTGCTTTTTTACAATACACAAAACATTAATAAAAGAGGCTGCTTTTTTTAGCAGCCTCTTTTATTGTACACATTATCACACAAAAACTAAACCATTATAGACTAAAAGTCTATCGGTCTGGTTGGCACATTAAAAATCTGTTTGGTAAAATAACGAGTACATAATACCACAGACCCGTTACAATTGGTAAAATTCGTATCAATTTTTCTTTTAAAAGCTAAAACGAAATGCACTAAAACATATAGTTTTAACTAAATTTAAGGCCAATAAATAGTTTTAAAAATATGTAACACCAAAATAGTTTTAAAATGTTATATAATTTGAATTATTTTTTGTTCATCTGAAATAGAAACTATAAGCATCGCATTTGCTACGGTTCTATTTTATTTTGAACTATGAATAAAAAGAAACCGAATTATAAGCGACATTTTAATGTTAATTTGGTAGAATACTCATATAATGCCACAATGGATAAAATTATTTGTATTGAAAAAAAAATATATCAACTAGCCTATTTTATTATAAGAGCAATACGTGTATGAAACAGTTATTACTAGTTTTTATTGGTGGAGGATTTGGTAGCGTATTGCGCTTTATTATCGGTAAATGGCTAAATAATTCTGAAAACGGAATCCCTTACGGTACATTTACTGCTAATATATTAGGTAGTCTATTAATTGGGATTATACTAGGCATAGCCGCAAAAAACGAAACACTCTCTTCTAACCAAACGCTATTATTAGCTACAGGATTTTGCGGAGGTTTTACAACATTTTCTACTTTTGCTTATGAAAATCATATCCTTTTAAAATCTGGCGACTTCGCCAGTTTTGCTCTTTATACCATTGTTAGTTTTGTTATCGGATTTTTAGCTGTTTTCTTTGGCATGTATTTAGTTAAAGCTTAATGTTTTTTAAACACTTTTACACCAGCTTTAATTTCTAAATCTAAATAATTTTCATTTGGCACTATTGGGCAAGAGTACTTTGCATTATAAGCACAATAAGGATTGTAAGCTGTATTAAAATCTATAACAATAGTATCATTATTAGGTATTCTTAAATCTATATAACGACCGCCTCCATAACTCGTTTCACCGTTTGTATGATCTAAAAACGGAAGAAACAAATAATCCTCAAAACCGTCATTCTGCATTGTATCTTTACCCTGATAGACGTTTAGTTGATATGTTTTTCCTTTTAACTGAAACGTTAATATTCCAAAAATACGTTCTTGAGAAACACGGTTTGTAGTTGTTTTCATGCTAAACCACTCAGAGTTTGGCATTCTTTTTAATGTTGCCGTGGTAACATAAGTAGAGTCTAGCTCAAAAAAATCTAAACCTTTAAAGCGTTTTAAATCTTTTGCCTTTAATGGAGATGTTGATGCGTCTTTATACTCAGCATTTATGGCTTTTTGAAATTTAGTTTCACCAGCAATTTTCGTTTTTTCTTTTGCGCAATTTAAAATTGAAATGCCAAACACTATTAAAATAAAAAAGTTTCTCATTGATTAGTAAGATTAAATGACGGCTATAAATCTGCTTTATAAGTTTGTACAAGTTGTTCAGGAAAATATGTAATACCAAAATAGTTTTAAAATGTTGTATAAATAATTTGAATTATTTTTTGTTCAGATGAAATAGAAAATATAAGCATAGCATTTGCTACGGTTCTATTTTATATTGAAATATGAATGAAAAAGAAACATAATTATATGCGACATTTAATGCTATTTTGGTATAACTATTTTTTTCACCTGAAAATAATTTAAAAATCAAAAATACAACTTATCAAAATTTATTGTAGTTTTGAATTTCAATTAAGATAAAAAAATAATGTTACAAACCGTTAGATATTGCAAACCAACCAACTCGGTCTATTCAAAAAACATGCGGACGCATTATTTAGTATAACGATACACCTATATATAATCACTATATAAAAGTCCGACCCTAACGTCGGACTTTTATATTTTTTATAACCCCAAAAATGAAAAAACTATACCTTAATTACGTTGAGTCCTTTAAAGGCTTATCTAAAGAAATTTGGTACCTCTCTATAATAAGTTTAGTTAATAGAGCAGGTACAATGGTAATTCCGTTTTTATCATTATATCTAAAAAACGACTTAGATTACAGTGAAAATGACATTGGATGGATTTTGGCTTGTTTTGGTATTGGCTCTCTAATTGGCTCTTGGCTAGGTGGTAAACTTACCGACATTTTTGGGTTTTACAAAGTAATGGTACTAAGTCTATTTTTAACTGGCTTCTGTTTTATTGGGCTTCAGTATATTAATTCTTTTTTAGGGCTATGTCTAGGAATATTATTAACAATGGCTATTGCAGACTGTTTTAGACCTGCAATTTTTGTTGCCATAAAAGCGTATAGCAAATCAAAAAACAGAACACGGTCTATAGGCCTATTACGACTCGCCATAAATGCTGGTATGGGAGTTGGCCCAACGCTTGCAGGTATTATAATTGTTGTAAAAGGTTATAGCATTTTATTTTGGATAGATGGTATAACTTGTATTACTGCTGTACTATTATTTTGTGTTTTAGTAAAAGAGCCTTTACTAAAACCAACAAAACAGCTTAATGTGCATAAAAAAATAGACAAAAATAGTGTCTATAAAGATGTTTCCTTTTGGATTCATTCTGCAATATGTTTTCTTTTTGGAATGGGTTTTTTTCAATTAATTTCGGCTTTGCCTTTATACTACAATGACGTTTTTAAGCTTAATGAATTTAAAATAAGCGTACTAATGCTAATTAATATTTTAGTTATAGTCATTTTTGAAATGCCGCTACTTAATTTTCTTGAGAAACGCGCAATTCCGATAACTAAATTTATAATAATGTCATGCCTTTTATTATGCCTAAGTTATTTAGTGCTCTATAAAAACTTTTGGGTTGGCACGCTACTAATAAGCATGCTATTTATAACACTTAGTGAAATGTTAGGATTTCCTTACACCAACAAATTTGCACTATCTCGAGCAAAAGAAGGGCTAGAAGGCAGCTATATGGCTACGTACGCAATGTCTTTTTCTTTAGCACATATTTTTAGTCCAAAGGTTAGTTTAAGTATTATTTACAACTATGGCTATCAAGTTAATTGGTTAGTGTCTGCTGGTTATGGATTGCTAGGCATTATATTATCGTATTGGCTATTTAATAGAGTTAAAAAAGAAAAATTATGAACCTCAACTAGGTAACAATAGCATCTTTAAAAATTACTAAATCTGTAGCGTTTTATAAAATACTTGGGTTAACAATCATTGCTGATAAAATCACAAACCTAAATTTAACTTAAACCAAGAAAAACGGCTTTTAAATCGTTAGAATAAAAACCAATTAAATGCAATAAAACCTACAAGGTTTTAGAAACCTTGTAGGTTGATAATATTTACCTCAAACTATCCAAACTCGCTTTAATAGTTTCAATTTTAGCCAAAGCATCGGCTTCTTTCTTTTTTTCAGAAGCTACAACTTGCTCTGGCGCACCAGCTACAAAACGCTCGTTAGCTAATTTTTTTTGTACCGATTTTAAAAAGCCTTCGGTGTAATTAAGTTCTTCGGTTAGTTTTTTAATTTCGGCCTCAACATCAATACTGCCTTCCATTGGGATAAAATATTCATTAGATTTTACTCTATAGGTTAAAGCTCCTTCTACAGGTGCGTTAACATAATTGAGGGTTTCTAAATTACCTAACTTACTAATTACGGTATCAAAAGTTGGAGCTATATTTTCATTGTTTACAACTGAAAAACTAATGGTATCTCTAAACGCAATATTTTTTTGTTTTCTAATGTTTCTAATCCCCGAAATGACTTCTGAAGCAAAATCAAATTCAGAAATTAAAGTTTCATTAATTGGTTTTGCTTCTGGCCATTTAGCAATAATTAAAGCCTCTTCTGGCGAACGTTCTTTTATATAATGCCAAATATCTTCAGTTAAAAATGGCATAAATGGATGTACTATTTTTAAGTTATCTTCAAAAATAGACATCACTTTTTTGTACGTTGTAGCATCTATAGGTTGCTGGTATGCTGGTTTTACCATTTCTAGCATCCAACCACAAAAATCGTCGTAAATTAATTTGTAAGTTGCCATTAAAGCATCACTAAGCCTGTATTTACTAAAATGATCCTCAATATCTATTAAAGTGGCTTGGAACTTAGCCTCGTACCACTCTAAAGCAATTTTGCTAGATTCTGGTTGCTCTATATCTGCAACCTCCCAAAGGTTGGTTAACTGAAAAGCGTTCCAAATTTTGTTTCCAAAACCTTTTCCTTGTTGGCAAAGTGCTTCATCAAACATTAAATCATTGCCTGCGGCAGAACTTAGTAGTAAACCAACTCGGATACCATCGGCAGAATAATCTTCAATGAGTTTTAAAGCATCTGGTGAGTTACCAAGAGATTTAGACATTTTTCGTCTTTGTTTATCTCTTACTAAACCTGTTAAATATACATTTTCAAAAGGTTTTTGGTCTTTATATTCATAACCTGCAACAATCATACGTGCCACCCAGAAGAATAAAATATCTGGACCAGTTACTAAATCGTTGGTTGGGTAATAGTATTTAATGTCTTCATTTTCTGGGTTTCTTATACCATCAAAAACGCTCATTGGCCATAACCACGAACTAAACCATGTGTCTAACGCATCTGTATCTTGCGTTAAGTCGTTAGCGGTTAGTTGTTGGTTGTTGGTTTTTTGCTTCGCTAATACTACAGCGTCTTCTATAGATTCTGCAACAACAAAATCTTCTTTTCCATCTCCGTAGTAGTATGCTGGTATTTGTTGCCCCCAAAGTAATTGGCGCGAAATATTCCAGTCGCGTACATTCTCCATCCAATGTCTGTAAGTGTTTTCAAACTTCTTTGGAAATAGCTTTACATCTCCTGTTTTTAAAACGGCATCAATAGCGGGTTTTGCTAGTTCTTCCATTTTTAAAAACCATTGATCGCTTAGTCGTGGTTCTATTATAGCTTTTGTACGCTCAGATGTACCAACTTTATTAATATGTGTTTCCGTTTTTATTAAAACACCTGTCTCTTCAAGTGCTTTTACTACATTTTTTCTGGCAACAAAACGATCTTGACCTTGGTAATGCAACCCATAACTGTTTAAACTTGCATCTTCGTTAAAAATATCAATAACGTCTAGCTTGTGTTTATCTCCTAAAACTTTATCATTTTCATCGTGTGCTGGTGTTACTTTAAGGCAACCTGTACCAAATTCTATATCTACATACTCATCTTCTATAATAGGAATTACTCTGCCACAAATTGGTACAATTGCTTTTTTTCCTTTTAGATGAAAAAAACGTTCGTCGTTTGGGTTAATACATATTGCTGTATCTCCAAAAATAGTTTCGGGTCTCGTGGTTGCAATGGTTATACCTTCAATATCCAAAGGAGAAGAACCATCTGCATTTACAATTTTATAGTTTAAATAATATAGCGAACCTTGTTTTTCAACATGGATTACTTCTTCATCAGATAAGGTCGTTTTAGCCTCAGGATCCCAATTTACCATGCGGTAGCCACGATAAATAAGTCCTTTTTCATATAAATCTACAAACACTTTTATTACCGCTTCAGACATATCGTCGTCCATTGTAAATTTTGTTCTGTCCCAATCGCAAGAGCATCCCAATTTTTTTAATTGCTCAAGAATAACTCCACCATACTCTTCTGTCCATTCCCAAGCGTGTTCTAAAAATTGGTCGCGTGTTAAATCATTTTTATCAATGCCTTGTGCTTTTAGTTTGGCAACAACTTTAGCTTCGGTGGCAATAGACGCATGATCTGTACCTGGTACCCAACACGCATTTTTACCCAACAAACGTGCACGGCGAATTAATACATCTTGTATGGTATTGTTTAGCATATGACCCATGTGTAACACTCCAGTAACGTTTGGTGGAGGAATTACAATGGTGTAGGGTTCTCTTTCATCTGGTTTAGAATGAAAATATTTATTTTCCATCCAGTAGTTGTACCATTTATTTTCTACTTGAGACGCATTATATTTTGATGGGATGTCCATATTTGGTATCGTTTTTGCTATGAGATAAACAAAAGTACTTATATTTCTTTTTTTTGAAAATTATTAATCGGTTTATATCATAGTAAAGCTCTATTTTTTGAGAAATACGTTGATTAAGCCTAATTAATTTTGTCGAAACTAAAAAAGTGAGTAATTTTATACTAATTTAAAAAAATTAACGATGAAAAATCTTATTACAATTTTATTTATTACTGCTATGAGTTTGGGAGTTTTTGCTCAAAAAAAAATAGCAAAGATTGAATTTAAAACAGATGTTATTGATTATGGCACTATTGAAAAAGGTGCTGATGGTCTTAGAGTTTTTGAATTTACAAATACAGGTAATGCACCATTAATTATTAGTAATGCTAAATCTACTTGTGGTTGTACGGTACCAAATTGGCCTAAAGAACCAATAATGCCAGGTGAATCGGGTGAGATTAAAGTAAAGTACGATACTAAAAGAGTAAACCCAATTAGAAAAACAATTACGATAACATCTAATGCCGAAACACCTACTGTAGCTCTAAAGATTAAAGGCTTAATTATAGACACAAATAAAACTAGTGTTTTAGAACAAAAAAGTAAACGTATGATTGAGCAATAATTGCAATACGACTTAAAAGTTATTACCCTTGAGCTCTCATTTTTTTGAGAGCTCTTGTTTTTTAAAGACATTATCGAGCTTAAACTGGTATTTTATTTGTTTTTGGTTGCGTTCAATCCTTAGAGTAACCACTTTCCCTTCTTTATTATATAGCGACGCATTTATTTTATTTAAATCTAAATTGTAAGATGGTTTTCCGTTAATACTTATTAAAACATCTCCTTTTCTTAAACCCACTTTGTACGCATTAGATGTTTCTCTAATTTCTACAATTTGAAAAGCAGGCTTTAGTGAGTACACATAGTTAATAGAAAAATCTATCTGTTTTGCATTTTCATTATTTTTACTAGTGTAAGATCCTCTATTAATTTTATTAATTTGCTGTTTTACAACTCTAACTCCATTATGCTGAAATGTTATGCCACTATTATTATAATAAAAAGGAGTTTTAAATTGGTAATTTTTCTTTAGGTACAGCATCTCGTTATTGTAATCAAAAAAATAATTAAATCGTTTTAATATACCGCCAGCAATACTACCATTTCTATTTTTTTGTTTTCTAGCCAATGCTATTGATGTAGAATCTGGGTAAGCAACATTAACCTTATTTAATTGAAAATCACTTAACTCTAACGCTGCCACTTTGGATCTTTTACCATAAACAGCACCACTTAATCCTGCTCCCAAATAATCATCAAAATATAAATTCTTATCTGGCACCAATCCTTTTTTTTCTTCTTCAAAAAGCCATAAAGCATCACTTCCGCCAGTATCAATTAATAATTTAACTATAGTTTTTGAGTCTCCAATAGTAACTTTAGCGTTTATATATGGCTTACGTTTTATAATATCTATTGGTATTTGCTTCCATTTTTTTGAAGTCTTTGGTTTAAAAAATTTTCTATTATGCAATCTAATATAGGTAGAGGTATAATTAACCTCAACAATAAAATCCTTAAATAAGTCGTAACCGATAATGCCATGTATAGGTAGCCCTAAGCGAAGCCCAAAATCTAAATTATTATCGTAAACCACATACATCGTCTGGTTCTCTTTGGTAGCGTTACCAACGGTAAAACGATTACCATTAGATTTTAAGGCTTCTATTTTACCACCAGAACCTAGACCGTGCAAAAAAATAGTTTCTACATTTTTTACTTCTAAAGAGTCACTATCTGCCAAATTAAAAAGTATGGGCTTACTCACACCAGTATCTAAAACAAAAGAGAGTGTTACCCCATTAATAGAAACAGGTATAATCATTAGATTATTAATAAGCTTAAATCTTATTTTTTCACTTTTATTTCTTTTTATAGAAAACTCACCTTGGGCAGTAATAGTGCTAAAAGCAAATACAAAGAAATAAAGTACAATATGTTTAGGTAATAAGTTCAATAATTTATTATTTAGTTCTGAATTTACTAATATTTATTTTACGAGTACATTTATACGCTATTTTTTTTAATAATTTTAAGAAATTTTAGAACTTAGCACCTTAAAAACTATTACTATGCCAACCCTATCAAAAAAAGGTATAAACATGCCAGAATCGCCAATTAGAAAATTGGTACCTTATGCAGAAGAAGCTCATAAGCAAGGAAAAACAGTTTATTATTTAAACATTGGGCAACCCGATATAAAAACCCCAAACGTAGCCTTAGATGCTGTAAAAACCCATTCTTTAGATATTTTAGCATATTCTAGGTCTGAAGGTTCAGAAAATTATAGAACAAAAATTGCAGCATATTATAAACGCAACTCTATAGACGTAACGCACAATGATATTATTGTTACAACTGGCGGTAGTGAAGCATTGCTTTTTGCCTTTGGAAGTATTATGGACAAAGGTGATGAAATTATTATACCCGAACCTTTTTATGCCAATTACAATGGGTTTTCAACAGCATCTGATGTTAATATAGTACCTGTTATATCTAAAATAGAAGACAACTTTGCATTACCACCAATAGACGAATTTGAAAAATTAATTACACCAAAAACTAAGGCCATTTTAATATGTAATCCTGGCAACCCAACAGGTTATCTATACTCTAAAGAAGAAATACAAAAACTCGCTGCGATTGTAAAAAAACACGATTTATTTTTAATAGCTGATGAGGTTTATAGAGAATTTGTTTATGACGGAGCTACACATTATTCCATCCTTCAAGAAGCGGGTTTAGAAGAACATGCAATTATTATAGATTCTGTATCTAAACGTTACAGTATGTGTGGTGCACGTATTGGGTATTTAGTTTCAAAAAACAAAAGTTTTATAAAAACCGCTATAAAATTTGCACAAGCACGATTAAGCCCACCAACTTTAGCACAAATTGCTTCTGAAGCTGCATTACTAACACCTCAAAGTTATTTTGACGATGTTAAAGACGAATATGTAAAACGTAGAAACACTCTCATTGAAGGTTTAGAAAAAATTGAAGGTGTTAAAGTAGCAAAACCTAACGGTGCATTTTATTGTATTGCAGAATTACCTGTAAAAAATGCAGACGATTTTGCGCGTTGGCTTTTAGAATCTTTTAGTTTTGAAAACAGTACCATTATGGTAGCTCCTGCCGCTGGTTTTTACTCAACAAAAGGTGTTGGTGAAAACCAAATTAGAATTGCTTACGTACTTAATGAAGCCAGCCTTAAAACTGCTGTTAACATTTTAAAGGAAGCGCTAAAAATTTACAAAGACTAAATGATAAAAAAAAATGTTTCATTACAACCTTATAACACGTTTGGCATAGATGCTAAAGCAAAACTTTTTTGCAACATTACATCTATACTTATGTTAAAAGAGGTATTGCAGCACTATAAATCCAAACCTCTCTTTATACTTGGTGGTGGCAGTAATATGCTACTGACTAAAAATATTGAAGCACTTGTACTTCATATTAACCTAAAAGGGATTGAAGTTGTTAGTCAAACAGAAACCTCTATTATTATAAAGGCTTTTGCTGGCGAAAACTGGCACAAGTTTGTATTATGGTGTTTAGAAAAAAACTATGGAGGTATAGAAAACCTATCTCTAATTCCTGGTAATATTGGCACAGCTCCAATACAAAATATTGGAGCTTATGGTGTAGAACTTAAAGCTGTTTTTGAGAGTTGCGAAGCTATTGCTATTTCAGATTTATCGGTAAAAACATTTACAAAATCTGAGTGCAAATTTGGGTATAGAGACTCTGTTTTTAAGAATGAATTAAAAGGCAAATACATTATTACAAGTGTTAATTTAAAACTCACAAAAACCAACCACAAACTACATATTAATTACGGAGCTATAACCAACAAATTAGAAGCCAGTAACATTAAGCAACCAACAATACAAGCCGTATCTAATGCAGTAATTGCTATAAGACAAAGTAAATTACCAGATCCAAAAGCGATTGGTAATAGCGGTAGCTTTTTTAAAAACCCTATTATATCTACTGCACTTTTTAATTCGCTAAAAGCAAAATTTCCTAATGTACCATCTTATATTATTTCAGAGCACAAAGTAAAAGTACCAGCGGGTTGGCTTATCGAAAAAGCGGGTTTTAAAGGCAAGCGTTTTAATAATTATGGTGTACACCATAAACAAGCTTTGGTACTTGTTAACTATGGTAATGCAGATGGCAAAGCTATTTTTGAACTAGCAAAATTAATACAGCATACCATAAAAAGACTCTTTAATATTACTATTGAAACTGAAGTAAATATTATTTAAATTATTATTTTTTTAATACCTTTTCATAAATTAACCCACCAATAATTGCTCCTATTAGTGGTGCAACCCAAAACACCCAAACCTGACATAGATAGGTAACGTAACCAAATAAAGTTTGACTTAAAGATCTACTTACATCTATTAACGTATTAGAAATCGTCGTATTTATTAAGTAAATAAAAACTAAAGCTATACCTGTAGCAACAAGACCAAAACCTTTAGTAGCATCTGTATTTGTTTTTTTTAACACAACTATTATAAATAAAGCAGCTACCACAACCTCAGCAATAATTAACCAAACCATGCTGTAATGCGCTAAAGGTATGTCTTCAAAATCATTAATTGCAAAATTATCAACGGTTTCAAAACCAGTAGTAACAGACACTATAAAGTACAACAAAGCTAGCGCTACAACTGCACCTATTACCTGTGCAACTACATAACCCGGCAAATCTTTAGCGTTAAGCTTCCCTCCTATCCAAAAGCCAATAGAAACCGTCGGATTAAAATGTCCTTCCATTAAATCCCTACCAGAAAAATAACCATAAGCATACAATATTGCTAATACAATACAGCCAAGAATTAATGAAAACCCTGTAAGCTCTATTCCTAATTCCGAAAACCCAGCTACAAGAATAGCACTACCACAACCACCAAAAACAAGTAAAAATGCACCTAGAAACTCAGGGAATAATTTTTTCATCAATTAAATAAATTTTAACTCTAAGACACAATACATTAAAACGAAGTCACATTTATACAAAAATAAAACAAAGTAAAAATCGTATCTTTGTTTTAAATTTAGAAACACTTACCAGTTATTAATAACTTTATGTTTATAACTATTTAAACGCTAGCAAATGAAACTACTCTTATTCACACTTGGACTTTTAGCATTAGGAATATTAGGTATAACTATAAAAATTTGGGCAAAAAAAGGGGGCGAATTTGCTGGTACATGCGCAAGCCAAAACCCTATGTTAAATAAAGAAGGAGAGGCTTGTGGCTTTTGTGGCAAAACACCAGACGAATTTAAAGATTGTAACGACTCTCAACATTCTTAAAGGTAAAACACAGGTTTAGCTCTATAAATTAACACATAATCTTATTTTTTTTTGAAAATAGAAGACGCAATTAATAAAGCAAAAAATAATGAACAAGTTGCATTTAGGTTTCTTTTAGATACATATTGGAACACCATATATGCGTTTCAATTAAAACGCACAAAAAACGAAAATGACGCTGAGGATATTACAATACAGACGTTTTCTAAAGCTTTTGACAAAATAAACTCATATAATGATACTTATGTTTTTAAAACTTGGCTGATTACTATTTCTAAAAACATTCATATAGATTTAGTTAGAAAACAAAAATCTATTATAAAAAATACCGTAAAGGCAGAAGCTAATAATTTGCATCAAATTGCAGATGATGCTCCAACACCAGAAGATTTAATTATTACAAAACAAAACTTAAGTAAACTGCTACGCGATATAAAAAAATTAAAACCACATTATCAGCAGGTTATTAACTTAAGGTATTTTCAAGAATTAAGTTATAAGGAAATTTCCGAATCGCTTAATGAACCCATTACCAATGTAAAAGTAAAACTACTAAGAGCTAAAAAACTGCTAGCAACACTACTTACTAAAAATGATGCTTACACGTCGTAATTTTTTAGCTAATTGGCAATAAATATAGTGTTGTGCGTAAGCTGAAAAAACCGATGAACACAGAAGAATTAGTAAAAGCGTTTTATACCGAAAAACAGGATTTTCTAAAAGAATATTTATCTGAAAATCCTGAAACTGAAGTTGGACAATTAATTAAATCTCTTAATCTGACTCACGAACAGAACGTTATAATGAAAAAGGTTATGAATTCGACTTTGACTGATGCTTTTTATACTATCCTTTTAGGTTTAGATGGTTGTGCTTCAATTGGAGGAACACAAGAAGCGTATGAACTGAAAGACGAAAATGGGAATCAATTAAATAGAGAAATTGAAGGATATGCTTACGAATATTTTCAAGAATCAGAATAAAATGGACTCTTTGATATCTGATTTAAAGAAAGCGGAAAAAATCTTGTCTGAATATTCTGGTGGTTATTCTGGAGAACATTTATCAGCGGAGGAATTCCACAAAGACCTTGTTGACAGAATAAATAAATTGGAAAACGGAGATAAAAGCGTGATTGAGGTTTTATGGATTTGGTTTGCACCAACTTGCCAATGGGACGATTTCGTTGGGAATATTGATTTAGGAGAAAGAATATTTCAACGACTGAATAAAATGAAAGAATAAAGCCTGCAGGTAACACAGTATAAAATTTATTGCTTGGTTGTCGCTCACTTACGAAAGTCCTCACAGACTTTCTTGGTCAGTAAATATTCACTAAATTAATT
>JBMYXP010000033.1:0-17166 GCA_049608525.1 Winogradskyella sp. | reverse complement strand
ATTCCATAGGATAATCAGATACAATAAAATAAGGATCTACCGCAATACAATGCCCGCCAACTCCACAACCTGGTTGTAAAATATTAACTCTTGGATGTTTGTTTGCTAAATTTATAAGTTCCCATACGTTGATATCTGCTTTATCACATATTAATGATAATTCGTTTGCAAACGCAATTTGTACATCTCTAGATGAGTTCTCTACCAACTTGCACATTTCTGCAGTTCTGGCATTTGTGGGGTGTAATTGCCCCTTTACATATTGGCTATAAAATGCAACAGCTTTTTTTGTAGATGCTTCGTTTACACCACCAATAACTCTATCGTTTTCTACAAGCTCGTACATAACATTGCCTGGCAAAACACGCTCTGGGCAATAGGCGATGTGTAGTTTGTCTTTAAGCTCTGGACGTTCAGTATAGATAAAATTCATCATTTTCTCTGTAGTACCAATTGGCGAAGTAGATTCTATTATATAAAGATCTCCTGCCTTTAGTAGTGGTAATATGCCTCTGGTAGCAGATTCTACAAAAGAGATATCGGGTTCGTTTTTAGCTTTAAATGGCGTTGGTACTACTATTATATAAGTATTTGCTTCAACAGCTTTGATTGCCGCTTTTAAGTAACCATCGTTTACAGCATTGGCTACAGCTTCATCTAATTCGGGCTCTACAATGTGTATTTTCCCTTGGTTAATGGTATCTACAACGTTTTGGTTTATATCTACACCATGTACTTTAACTTGGTTAGACGCAATAAGTGCCGCAGTTGGCAACCCAATATACCCTAAACCAATCATTACAACATCTGGATTATGCATTATGTTTTGTTTTAATAAATTCTACTATTTTTTCGCAGGCTGTTCCGTCTCCATAAGGGTTATGTAATTTACTCATGGCTTCGTAAGCGGTGGTATTTTTTAATAAATTTTGTGTTACACTAATAATTTTATCCGTATTTGCGCCAACTAAAACTACGGTGCCTGCATCTACTGCTTCAGGACGCTCAGTGGTATCTCTCATTACCAATACAGGTTTTCCTAAACTTGGTGCTTCTTCTTGTACACCACCACTATCTGTAATAATTAAATGTGCTTGGTTCATTAGCCACACAAATGCTGGGTAAGATAATGGATCTATTAGTTTAATGTTATCTGTAGTATCTAAAAGCTCATAAACTGGCTTTTGTATATTAGGGTTAAGGTGTACTGGGTATATTAATTGTACATTGTCTTGGTTGTTTTCTGCTATAGTTTTTAGAGCATTACAGATGTTTATAAATCGTTCCCCATGGTTTTCTCTACGATGACCTGTAACTAAAATTAGTTTCTTAGACGTGTCTATTATTTCTTTTAATGCGGCTATTTCTTTGTCTTCAAAATTAGAGCTTGTTACTTTTTTAGAGCTAAATTGTAACGCATCAATTACTGTATTACCCGTTATAAGAATGTGATCTTTATTTATATTTTCATTTAATAAATTTGTGCAAGAGGTTTGCGTTGGTGCAAAATGGTAATCACTTATTCTGCCTGCAATACTTCTATTTATTTCTTCAGGAAATGGTGATCGTTTATCAAAAGTTCTTAGCCCAGCTTCTACGTGGCAAACTTTTGCGCCGCTATAAAATGCCGCAATACTAGCTGCCATAGTTGTAGTTGTGTCTCCGTGCACAAATACATAATCTGGTTTATAGGCCTCTAAAACAGGTTTCATGTTGAGAATAATGTTGGAGGTCAATTGGTATAAGTTTTGCCCAGGTTTCATTAAATCTAAATCAAAATCGGGTTGTATTTCAAAAAAATCGAGTACTTGGTCTAACATTTCTCTATGCTGAGCAGTTACACAAACTTTAGTTTCAAAAGCATCCGAAGCTTCTAAAAATGACTTTACAAGTGGCGCCATTTTAATAGCTTCTGGCCTTGTACCAAAAACAATAAGGATTTTAATCATAAGTTAATCTGTATTACAGTAATATTTAATAATTGGAGCTTTAGGCAATTTAAATAGTTGTAATTTTAAAAAGCGTTTACAAAAGTATAAAAATTAACCCTAATAAAAGGAGGCTTGTTTAACTCATTACCAGTAATAAGCAATTAGTTGGTTTCTATTTATACCGCTAAAAATGTAATAAACTATAAAGATTTTTTGAGTATTGAATTAAAGTAAACCTAATCATTAACCCAAAATAAGGTTTTGCCTTACATAAAAAAAGGATAAAATTTATGTAGCCGTACTTTTTATTTTATTTTTGCAGCCTAAAAAAATACTACAAAATAATGTTAAGTTCTCTTTTAAAAAGTAAACCTGTTAAATCAACAGCAAAAGTTGGTGTCTCTCTTTTTTTTAAACTTTATAATAAAATGAAGGCTCTAGAGGATCCTGATTGTAAAGATTTAGCGGCTTTAAAAGCCAAACTGCGCCAGTCTAAAACCGTGTTAAATGGCCCTTTTAAAGGGATGAAATATTTAGATTACAATAGTGAAAATGGAGATGCTATTTACAAAAAGATTTTAGGCTCATACGAAACTGAACTGCATGACATTACTGAAACTCTTGCTGCCAAAGATTATACTGAAATTATAGATGTTGGTTCTGCTGAAGGGTATTATGTTGTTGGCATGGCTCTGAAAAATAAAACCGCAAAAATTTATGCTTACGATACCGAAGAAAAGTGTAGAGCATTATGTGCAGAATTAGCAAAAAGAAATAATGTTGAAGACAGAATTACACTTAGAAGCACATTAACACCAGAAAAATTAAAAGATTTTGAATTTACAGGTAAGAATTTAATTATCTCTGATTGTGAAGGTTATGAGAAAACGCTTTTTAATGCGTCTAACCTTAGTAATTTATCTCAAAGTGATATTCTTATTGAAGTACACGATTTTAACGATATAGAAATTTCTACATATCTAAAAAACTTACTATCAAAAACGCATACTATTGAATCTATCTACAGCTTAGATGATATTCAAAAAGCGCTAACATTTGATTACCCAGAAACACGACATTTAAGTCTTAATAGCAAACGTAAAATATTAGGCGAAGGTAGAGCATCTATAATGGAGTGGATGTTATGCACACCAAAAAACAACTAAACTTAATTGTTTTAATCAATTCTGTATTGAAACTAATCTCAACACAGAATTGATTAAAATGTGTTTAGATAGACTCAACAAATTCTAAAAAAACTTTTTTGTGTAGCTCTAAATCCATATTTGGTGATAATGCGACTCTAGCAATATAATCTTTGTCGCCTTCTTTGGTTGTGCCTTGTGTTGAGGTTGCTGGTATGGTCCAATAACACCCTTTTAATTGTCCGTAACTTACGCAATATTTACTTTCGTTAGGAATTTTAGTAATCATTAAATTAATAAGTTTATGATTTAATTTGCGTTTATAAGTTTCTTTTTCTGCGAGAGTATTACCTTTTGTTGGTAAATCTAATGAAAATACAGAAGGAGTAAATCCTTGTGCTGCAAGGTCCTCGGTTACAAAATTAATTTTCGCTTCTGGTAACGTTTCATGGATAAAGTTAACAAACTTGCGTGTGTTTTTGTAAGCCTCATTAATTCTCTGATTCATAGATGGCAATTGCGTTGCTAATATTTCCATTTGCAGTTCGGTAGCTTCGTTATCGCAAATTTGAATATGCAAAGCAATCTTATCCATAAGTGCATTGGCTTTTGTATTACCTACGCAATAACCCGCAGTACATTTGCCACCACTCGGAAATTTTGAGCCACTAGCATATGAAATAGTTTTTACGGTTGAAAGGATATCTCCGTCTCCTAAAAAGTGAATATTAGGACAAAACGTTTGGTCTAATATAAAAACAGGATTTACTGCAATTGTACCAGATGCCGTTTTGCGTTTTGCACTTAAGGTTTCTTTTAATTTTTGAAGATTAGGGACTTCTACTCTTGGGTTGGTTGGTATTTCTGCAATAATATAAGCAATTGCATCATTGTGCGCAATGTTATCTAAAACAGTGTCGATACTTTTTACCATATCATTATCACCATCTACAGCCAAATCTACCACTTCTACATTATCTAAACACGCAGCAACACGTCTTGCTTGGTCATTTGTACCACCATAACAGTTGGTAGGCACAACAAATTTAATGGCCTTTCCATTATAATGTTCTAATGAATAATCTACCAATCCCATCATTATGGCATATTGTACAGAAAGCCCGCTAGAGCCTACTATAGGTTGAGATGTAGTATTAGTGATAGTTTTAATTGAACTTAAAACAGAAACTTTGTGAGTACTGTAATTACTGTTTTGAGTGGTAATTGTTGTTTGTGCTGTTAAGCTATGTAAAGCCGCCAAGCAATTAATAGGTGTCATTGCAATAGTTTCGCGACGTCTTACATGCTGAATATCTGAAATGTAATTTGCATTTTTATCTCCATTAATGATTAATAGACTTCCTAGAGTGTTATAATTAGTACTGTAAAAATCTATATTTGGATTGAGGTTGTGTGTTGTAATTTCATTTTGTTCTGAAATAAAAATAGTACTCCCATTAAATTTTGAAACTGATTGAGCATTTTCAACTTGTTTTATTTCAAAATTATAACCATACACACGTTTTATAATGTCTGCATTAAAAGCGTTTGGTAACGCGTTGGTGTACAGAATTTGTGTATGTTTTTGCTCTAATAAATTAGTTCTTAGAATTGATAAAATAGGTGCAGTTTGAGACGAAAAACTAACGACATGTTCTGGTTGTAACTGGTGCAATTTTGCTACTGCCCATTCTAAAATACAAGATAACGGATGCCCCAAACGAATATAATCGTAAGCCGTTGGCAATTCTTTGAGTGCTGTTAATTTGGTGTTATTTGCATTAAATAAGTTGTTAAAGGCATCTAAAAATTGCGTTTTTGCTAGTGTTTCATTGTAAATATCTAATCGATGTGTAGTTAGGTTTAGCCAATCTGTTGGCTTATTTTTTAATACCGCTTTTATATAATTTAGTGTTTTTGTAGCTTCCATAATTTTCACTTTCAAATTAAGCCAGCAAGATACGTTAATTAGATTTTTTTTGAAGTCTAATTTTGAAATGAATGCTGGGTTAGTTTAAATTGATATTATTATGACAGTCTCAATAATTATCTGTCTTTTGTTATACCTTATTATGTGTTTTTGTCTTTCAAATATTTTAACAAATCCACAAGATGTTTTTCAGAATGATGTTTCATTAAAAACTCAAAATGGTAAAGTCCATCTTTTTCACTGTTGTTTTCTAATCTCCACTGAACCTCAATTAAATCTATTATGATGTCTGTTAAATCGTCAATTGAATCGCCTGTTGTTACTTCAGCATCTTCATTAATTTTATGACTTTCCAAAATGGAATGATACCAGTCAAAATCTGGAAAATGTTCTCTTACTATACTTCTAATACCATCATAATCTAAATAGATGGGGTCTTCATAATCAGTTTCATCAAATTCAGTTTCAACTTTTAGGTATTCAGCATAAATTTCAACTAATAATCTTTTAATTTCAACGGTTTTGTTTTCGGATTCAAGTTTTTCATTTGTCCCAAATTCAATAATTCTATCGATCAGTTTTTTTAATTTACTCAATGTTACTATGTTTAGTTGAACTGTTATATAAAAGTAATTCTATCTCTAAAGTTTCGGAACCGGAAATCCGCGATCTCTCATTAAGGCTTCAATCTTAGCATCTCTACCTCTAAATAAACGATACGCTTCTGCTGGGTCCATTGCATTGCGTGGTGCAAATAGATATTTTACTAATTTGGCAGCGACGTCTTTATCGTAAAACCCGCCTTTGGCTTCTTTAAACGCTTCAGAGGCATCACTGGTTAAAACATCTGCCCACATATAGCCATAATATGCAGTTGCATAACCTTCGCCAGAAAATACATGTCCAAAATGTGGAGTTCTGTGACGCATTGGTAATTCTTTTGGCATGCCTAATTCGTCTAAGGTTTCTCGTTCAAATTTATCAATATCAATATGTGTTGGGTCTGCTAAATGCAATTTCATGTCTATTAATGCAGAAGCTAAATATTCTGTTGTGCCAAAACCTTGATTAAATGTAGCTGCTTTTTTAATTTTTTTAACTAAGGCAGCTGGTATAGGTTTGCCTGTTTTGTGGTGTACCAAAAATTGATTAATCACTTTATCTGTAGATAACCAACGTTCTAATAATTGCGATTGAAACTCGGTGTAATCTCGTACTCCACCATTTAGTGTTGGGTATTTTACATTTGCAGAAAAGAAATGTAGTGCGTGCCCAAACTCATGAAAAAATGTTGTGGCATCGTCCCAAGAGACTAAAACAGACTCGCCAGGTGCGGGTTTTACAAAGTTAGAGTTGTTAGAAGCGAGCACATTTGTTTTGCCTTCAAAAGAGGTGAAACTTCTGTATGTTGTTGCCCATGCACCCGAGCGTTTGCCTTGGCGAGCAAATGGATCTAAATACCATAAACCTATATGTTTGTTAGAGTCTTTGTCTGTAACTTCCCAAACTTTTACATCTTCATGAAAAACGGGTACTGAACCTTCTGCAACCGAAGTAAATTTAAAGTTAAATAACTCGCCAGCAGTAAAAAACATAGCTTCGGTGAGTTTGTCTAATTGTAAATATTGCTTTACCTCGTCACTGTCTAAGTCGTATTTCTTTTTGCGTACTTTTTCTGCATAGTATCTGTAATCCCAAGGTTTAATGGTAATATTATCGCCCAACTCGTTAGCAACGGTTTGCATATCTGCCACTTCTTCTTTTACTCTTGCTGTTGCAGCAGGCCAAACTTTTAACATTAAATTCATGGCGTTTTCTGGGGTTTTTGCCATACGATCTTGCAATCTCCATTCGGCATAATTGTTATAGCCCATTAAGCCAACACGCGCTTTACGTAATTTTAAAATTTCGGCAATAATCGCATTATTATCGTAATCATCTCCATTATCTCCGCGCGAGTAGTAGTTGGTCCATACTTGTTTGCGCAATTCGCGCTCGGTAGAATAAGTTAAAAACGGATCCATAGAAGATCGCGAATTTGTAATGGCATATTTTCCATCTTCGCCTTTGTCTGTTGCTATTTTTGCTGCCGATTTTATAAAACCATCAGATAAACCGTTAAGTTGATCTTTAGTTAAATAAGTAACATAATTTTCTTCGTCGTGTAACACATTATTAGAAAACGTGTTGTACAAACTAGATAATTCTTTGTTAATTTGGGCATAACGTTTTTTCTTTTCACTGTTTAGGTTTGCCCCGTTCATTTCAAAACCTTTATAGGTTAAATTAACCACACGTTGTGCTTGTGGCTCTAAAGGAGTGTTTTGAGAGGCATCGTAAACGGCTTTTATACGTTTAAATAATTTTTCGTTTTGTGTTATTTTTGAATTAAACTCTGATAGTTTAGGAGCTAATTCTGCTCGTACATCTCTAAACTCTTGCGACGATGTATTGCTACTCATTATGCCATAATAGGTAAAAACACGAGTGAGGTCTTTACCAGCACTTTCCATAGCTACAATGGTATTCTTAAAAGTTGGAGCCGCTGTATTGTTGGCAATAGCATCAATTTCTGCCAACTTAAGCTCCATACCTTTTTCTACAGCGTCTTTAATATCTGTAACCTTCATTTTATCAAAAGCTGGGACTCCATTGTAATCTCCTGTCCATGGTTGGAGTAAGATATTTTGTGTCATTAGTTTATCTTCGGTTTTGGCCTCCTCTTTACAACTTGTAAATAAGACGATACAGCCTACAACGGCAATTTTAATTGATTTTGAAATCATTGTACGGGTTTATAAAACGTTAGGACGACAAGATATTAATTTTTTTTTATTTAGAACGTTCTTAAAAGAACTGTTATTGCACTTGTTTTTAGAGCACTACCATTTAAAAAATTTCCTTACATAATTCTTTACGAAGAATTTAGAAAGCAGATTATCATATATTTAGTGTTTAATACCTTACAAAATTCAAACAAAAAAAATAATTTCATTTCTCATTATTCTATAATCTCTACACTTTTAATATACACATTTCTTATAGGCCAATCTCCGGTATCTGTAGCGACTGCATTAATTTTATCTACCACATCCATACCTTTAATAACTTCGCCAAAAACAGTATAGTCGTTATCTAAATAACTTGCACCTCCTTTGCGTTGAATAATAAAAAACTGATATGGGGAAGCTAATTTATAAGCATTTTCTATTTCGCTGCTAGGCATAGATAATGCGCCACGTTTGTGTGTGTAACCACGTTTTGTGTCTGGTGGTAATAAGTAATTTCCTATTTTGCTGCGTCGTTTAGCAATATTATAATCATCGCTGTTACCACCTTGTATTACAAAGTTTTTTACGACTCTGTAAAATTGCGTGCCGTTAAAATAGTTTTGTTTGGTTAAATAAATAAAGTTAGCTCTATGGAATTTTGTTTTGTTGTACAATAAAATATCAATAGCGCCAAACGCAGTAGTAATTCTTACTTTATTTTCGTTGTGTTCTTTTTCATAATTAAAAAAGAAATCCATAGCATTAGCATCTGTTAGCTTTGGGTATTTAGGTTTTTGTGCTTTTTTGGGTTCGGTTTTAGTAATAACGGAATCTTTTATAATAGTAGTGTCATTTTTTTTAGACCTTTGTTTATCTTCACAATTAAATAATAACAGTGTAAAACTAACAACTAATAGAACTCTCATAAATGCTTTTTAATTCGTTTTTTGAATCTGTAGTAAAAATAAAACATCTCAACCTTTTTGGCGAAATATCGCATGCAAAAATGTCGCCACCTTATCGATTAAAATTGGCAGAGCAAATGAAAGAAAAAGAAAAAACACCAAAAGAAGCTGCTATATTGGCTTTGTTTTACCCTAATGCACAAGGAGAAACCTGTTTGGTGTTAATACTTCGTAAAACCTATAAAGGAGTACATTCTGCACAAGTGGGGTTTCCTGGTGGTAAATATGAGCTTGCTGATAAAGATTTGCAAGTTACTGCTATTAGAGAAACCGAAGAAGAAATCGGTGTGCCAAAATCTAGCATAGAAGTTATTAAAAAGCTATCTCCATTATACATTCCGCCGAGTAATTTTATGGTGCATCCGTATGTAGCGATGTCAAAAAAGACTCCTAATTTTATAAAACAAGATGAAGAAGTTGAAGCGATAATAGAAGTGCGTTTAACCGATTTTTTAAACGAAGAAAATAATACAACAGCAAGAGTATCAACATCTTTTGGTGTTACAGCTAATGTGCCAGCATTAAAATTGAACGGGCATAACGTTTGGGGTGCAACTGCAATGATGCTTGGAGAGTTAAAAGACTTATTAAAACAAGTTTTATAACCTAGCTATTTTGTTACATTTGTAATAGACTAAAACTAAACATAAACTATGGGATTATTTAAAAGAAATCCTTTTGGACATATACTCTTTGTAAAAAAATGGTTAATTAGAATCTTAGGTGTAGCTACGCATAGGCGTTTTAGAGGTTTTAATAATCTGCAGATTGAAGGCTCAGAAATTATAAAAAATCTGCCAGATACCAATGTGTTATTTATTTCTAACCATCAAACTTATTTTGCAGATGTTATTGCAATGTTTCATGTGTTTAATGCTAGTCTTAGTGGTAGATTAGACAACATTAAAAATGTAGGTTATTTATGGAATCCTAAGTTAAACATGTATTATGTAGCGGCAAAGGAAACCATGAAATCTGGTTTGTTGCCAAAAATATTTGCTTATACGGGTTCTATTAGTATAGAACGAACTTGGAGATCTAAAGGAGAAAACGTAAATCGCCAAGTTAAAATGAGCGACATTACAAGTATTAAAAAAGCCTTAGATGATGGTTGGGTAGTAACGTTTCCGCAAGGTACAACAACACCTTTTAAGCCTATAAGAAAAGGCACGGCGCATATTATAAAAACGTACAAACCTATTGTAGTACCCATTGTTATTGACGGTTTTAGACGTTCTTTTGATAAAAAAGGATTACGTATAAAGAAGAAGAATATTTTTCAATCTTTTGAAGTAAAAGCACCTTTGCAAATAGATTACGATAACGAATCTATTGCAGATATTGTTGAAAAAATTGAATATGCCATTGAGCAACACCCTTCATTTTTAAAAGTAATTCCTAAAGCGGTTTTAGAAGAAAAAGAACGTTTAAACAAGCTTAGAAATTGGTAGTTTTTACTAGGTAGTAGGTTGTTACAGGTTTTTTACGTTATAACTTTATAACGTCATTTTAAAAAAAAAATTAAGCCCTAACCTTAAGCGTCCATTCAAAATTAAAAGACGATACTTCTACACCATCTTTATTAATACCTTTAGAGTTTAACCAAACTGTTTGTCCGTTGCCTGTTGCAATGGCACGGCTTATGGCTTCATCAATTTTTAAGCCTTCATTGCAGGTAAATGTAATTCTGCCAGTTGCTTTTTTTGTAAATGTAGCATTATTGTTTGCAACAAGCATAGATATGTTTTTGCCACTTTCTTTAGCTTTTTGCATTACCAAAGCACCAGTAGTTAATTCTGCCGCCATTCCTTGTACAGCCCAAAACATAGACTTAAACGGATTTTGGCTTATCCATCTGTGCTTTACAGTCACCACGCAAGTTGTAGCGTCTATAAATGTTGTACGTACACCCGTAAAATAGGCTGCGGGTAACTTTAATAGTAAAAACAGATTGAGTTTAGATGGTGATATTTTCATGTTTATTTCCCGCGAAAGCGGTAATTTTTTAAATGTATTTTTATGATTTTTCACGAAATTAAACCAAATTTTCAAACCATGCTAATGTTAATAAAATGTTAATATTTAGTACTATGCGTAACATATTACCTTTTTAAAGACATATATTTGTATAAGAAACTATTATATACTTTTAATTATGTTAAACAACCATCACAAAAATTTAGCAACATGTATTCATCTCTCCACTTTTTCTAGGTTTATTATTCCTTTTGGTAACTTTATTGGGCCTATAGTATTGTGGGTTGCCAATAAAGACAAATCTGAATTTATAGATAAGCATGGAAAGCAGGCGATTAATTTTC
The DNA here is from genome assembly GCA_049608525.1 of Winogradskyella sp. Classification (GTDB taxonomy): domain Bacteria; phylum Bacteroidota; class Bacteroidia; order Flavobacteriales; family Flavobacteriaceae; genus Winogradskyella. The sequence continues at coordinate 6,103 of JBMYXP010000033.1, read as the reverse complement.
AAATAAGCGTTTTGTTGTATGCTATAATAATAGGTACTGTTAGTGTTCCGTTTTTTATTTTTAAATTATTTAAAGGTCTAGATGTTATAGATTTTCATGGCTTTCAAAATGTTCATATTAACGTTGGGCAGCCGTCTCCACTTTTGTATATAGGTGGCGGATTAGGTGCTATTGCTGTGGTTGCTTTTATACTAGAATTAGTTTTTATTGTTAAAGCAAGTTTATCTGCTAGAGACGGAAAATCGTTTCAATACCCATTTACAATTAATTTTTTAAAATAGTTTTTGCTGAATACGTTTTAGCACATCATAATAATCAAATCAATCAAATCAATCAAAAAATGAACAGTTTAATCAAATTAAAGCGCATTAGAGTATGAAAATAGAAAACACAAAAGCACAAATGCGAAAAGGTGTTTTAGAATACTGCATTTTATCAGTTCTTAAAGATGAGGACGCTTATGTTGCAGAAATTTTAGGCACATTAAAAGACGCAAAAATGCTTGTTGTAGAGGGTACAATATACCCGCTATTAACAAGGCTAAAAAATGCAGGATTACTAAACTACCGTTGGGAAGAATCTACATCTGGTCCGCCAAGAAAATATTACGGACTTACAGAAACAGGCCAGTTGTTTCTTAAAGAATTAAACACCACTTGGTGTGAATTACAAAATGCAGTAAACTTAGTAACACGTACAAAAACCACAACCAATGAATAAGACAGTTAATATAAATTTAGCAGGTATATTTTTTCATATAGATGAAGATGCGTATCTAAAATTACAACGCTATCTTGAGGCTATAAAACGTTCATTTACAGACTCTCAGGGTCAGTCTGAAATTATAGCAGATATAGAAGCTCGTATAGCAGAGTTGTTTTCTGAACGAATTAAAAACGAAAAACAAGTTGTTGGTGTTAAGTTAGTAGATGCTATAATCACCATAATGGGGCAACCAGAAGATTACTTAGTTGATAACGAAATTTTTGAAGATGAACCCCAGCAGAATTACAAACAAAAATCTACTAAAACAAGACGCTTATACAGAGATACAGATAACTCTTATGTTGGTGGTGTTTGCGCTGGTTTAGGGCATTATTTTGGAATAGATGCTTTATGGGTTCGTTTAATTTGGGTGCTACTAATATTTGGTGCAGGTACTGGGTTTTTACTTTATATTTTGCTCTGGGCTTTAATACCAGAAGCAAAAACAACGGCAGAGAAATTAACCATGTCTGGTGATGCTGTAAACATTAGTACTATTGAAAAAAAAATTAAAGACGGCATTGATATCGTTTCAGAAAACATAAAAAATGTAGATTTTAAAAAACATGGAGACAAACTAAAAGAAGGTTTTGATAGCGTGTCTGATAACGTATCTGAGACGGTAAAAAATATAGATTTTCAGAAACAAGGCAACAAGCTAAAGTCGAGTTCGCAACATTTTTTTGATACTATTGGATCTATAGTTATGTTTCTCTTAAAATTAATAGCGAAATGTATTGGGATTATTTTAATTATTATTGGCATTAGTACTCTAATTGCATTAATTGTGGCATTTTTTACAGTTGGTGTTACAGATGCGGTACATATTCCGCCAATGGATTTTATAGATGCTGCAAATGCAGCTAATATACCAATGTGGTTAATGTCTCTGCTTTTATTTTTTGCTATTGGTGTTCCATTCTTTTTTGTATTCTATTTAGGCTTAAAAATTCTAATAAACAATCTTAAATCTATTGGTAACATTGCAAAATTTACACTTTTAGGATTATGGCTTATGGCAATTATTGGGCTTGTAGTTGCAGGAGTTAAACAAGCTACTGAGCATGCTTTTGATGCTAAAGTTACCGTAAAAGAGCAAATAAATATAAGTGCAAACGATACGTTAACTATTAAAATGAATAACAATGATAGTTTTTATTCTAATTATTCGCGTCAAAGAAGAGGTTACGAATCTATAGAAGAAAACGAAAACGGAAGATCTATTGTGTCTTCAGATATTAGGCTTATTGTTAGATCTACAACAGATGCGTTAGCGTATTTAATTATAGAAAAACAAGCCAACGGAAGTAGCTATGATGTTGCTAAAAATAGAGCAGAACATATTAATTACGCTTATGTTTTAGAAAATAATAAATTACAACTAGATGCTTTTTTAACTACAGACGTAAAACATAAGTTTAGTAAACAAGATGTTACAGTTATTGTTTATTTGCCAGAAGGAAGCACACTTTTTGCAGACAAAAACACGTACAATTTTCATAGAAATACGAGTTATTATAATGATATTTTAGATAACGGTATGGAAACGCATTATCTAAAAATTATTGAAAATGATGTAGAGTGTTTAGACTGTACTGAGGAAGATAAAGAAGAGGTAGAAATTATTAATACTCCGTTAATTAAAATATCTAAAAACGAAAACAAATCTGGTGTAGAAATTAGTATCAACGAAAAAGATGGGGTAAATATTTCTGTAAACGACAATTGAGCTTACAGAAACAACAGTTGGTCATTAAATAGTTTTAAAAACAAAGTTAGTATGCAATATTTGAATCATTAATAAATTTCGAAAAAAAATCAATCAAAATCAATCAAAAAAAATCAAAAATTATGAGCACATTAATACGATTAATTATTAGCAGTATTATAGGATTACTTATGGTGTCCTGTAATTTTTCAATGGACTTCGGAAATGGGGTAAGTGGTAACGGTCATGTTGTTTCTACCAACAGAACGATCTCAACCGAGTTTAAAGAAATAAAAGTAAGCCAAGGCTTAGACCTTTACCTTACACAATCTAACGACGTGTCTCTTAGCGTTGAAGCCGATGAAAATTTGCACGATTTAATTATGACAGATGTAGAAAACAATGTTTTAAAAATCTACACAACAGAAAACATTCGTAGCGCATCATCAAAAAAAATTGTGTTACATATAAAAGCTATTTCTGTTATTAATGCCACTAGCGGTAGTGATGTTTTTGCAACAAACACTATTGAGGCAGATGAGTTAGAGTTAAATACAACAAGTGGAGCAGACATAGAGCTAAAGGTAAACACAAAACAGCTCAATTGTACATCTACAAGTGGCAGCGATATAAAGTTAAGCGGACAAACAGAACAGTTTTATGCCGTAGCCACTAGTGGCAGCGATATTAAAGCCTCAAATTTAAACGCAGAAACTTCTAACGTAAAAGCGACAAGTGGAGCAGATATTTTTGTAACTACCACAAAAGCATTAACCGCAAAAGCAACGAGTGGAGGAGATGTTAGGTACTCGGGTAACCCAGAAACAATTAACACTTCAGATACCTCATCGGGTAGTGTAAAACGCCACTAAAACCTATTGGTTTAGTCTATTTTTTTCAGTATTAAAAAAGCCATTTCAAATTCTATATCAAATTTGGGATGGTTTTTGTATATATTTGTTTTACATACTTAGATGTAACTTAATAGAATGTCTCTGTGTCTTTTAAAAAACAAATAACTACAAATGAAAAAAATAGTACTCATATTGGTTTTAATTTTTAGTAGCAATTTAATTGTTACTGCACAAGCAGAAAAAATTAAAGGAGATAGAAATGTTACCATTAAGCAAACCTTAATAGATGAGTTTGAAACACTACTAGTAGATGGCGATTTTTCTATAGAAGTTGTTTACGGTAATGAAGCTGCCGTAGAAATTGAAACCGATAATAACTTACACGATATTATACAGTTTAATGTCGTTGAAGGTGTTTTATCATTTAGTGAAGTAACACGTATAACTTCCAAAAAGAAACTACGAATAACAGTTAGTTTTAGTGATGCGCTAAAACATATAAAAACTAGCGGAGATGGAGAAATTAGATCTTTAACAACGATGAATCTTGGAGATGTAAATTTAATTGCTGAAGATAACAGTAGAGTTTATCTAAACATTAACGCAAAGCATTTTAATTTCAAAAGTTCAGGAAAATCTAAAACACGCTTAAATATTGCTGCAGACTCGGCTAAAGTAGAACTTAGTGATAACAGTAAGTTAGAAGGATCAATAACAAGCAAAGTTGCACATTTCGATTTGTATCAACGTGCTAATGCAACAATAGATGGTACAGCAGAAATGGCGGTAATCCGTTTAGATAATACAGCCCATTTTGATGGCGAAAAATTTAATATTAAAACTGCAGACGCATCTTTAGAATATAACAGCGACCTAACGCTTTCTGTAAACGAAAGTATTGTAATTGCGGCTTCTGGTGATAGTGAAATGTACCTATACGGCAACCCAAAAATTACAATATCTAAGTTTGAAGATACTGCAAAGCTTCAAAAAAAGGTAAAACGATAGTTTTGTAATACGTATTTTAAAAAAAACTACAACGTCTAATTGAATTTTAATTCATTTAGACGTTGTAGTTTTTTAGTTATCATCAATAACAACAAGGATAAAAGGGTAATAATAAAACAGATATTATACCCAAATAGCATTAAAATATTGTATAACTAATTTTAATTATTTTTTGTTCAGATGAAATAGAAATGATAAGCATAGCAATTGCAAAGTTTCTATTTTATATTGAAACAAGAATGAAAATAACCTAATTATACACGACATCTTATTGCTATTTTGGTATTAGTTATATGTTGGTGTTGTGGTTTCAAAATCTGCATCTTTGGCGGCTAAATAACGTTCTGCATCTAAAGCAGCCATACAGCCTGTGCCAGCAGCAGTTATTGCTTGTCTATAAACATGGTCTGCAGCATCTCCACTAACAAAAACACCATCAATATTGGTTTTGCTTGTACCAGGTTTTGCATTAATAATGTAACCTGTTTCGTCTAAATCTACATACCCTTTAAAAATATCTGTATTGGGTTTGTGGCCAATAGCTACAAAAAAACCAGTAGCAGAGATATCGTGTTTTACTTTAGTAGTGTTATTAACTACACGTACACCAGTAACTACTTGGCCATCGCCTAAAACTTCATCAGTTTCGGTATTAAATAAAATGGATATGTTTTCTGTATTTTTAACACGATTTGCCATAATTTTTGAGGCTCTAAAGGTATCTCGGCGCACTAACATAGTTACCTTTTTACAAAGTTTAGATAAGTAATGGGCTTCTTCGCATGCAGAATCACCAGCACCAACAATAACCACTTCCTGGTTTCTGTAAAAGAAACCGTCACAGATGGCACACGCAGAAACTCCACCTCCTAATTTTAAGTATTTTTGCTCTGATGGTAAACCTAAGTACTTTGCAGATGCACCAGTAGATATAATAACTGTTGAAGCATGAATTTCCTTTTCGTCATTTACCCAAACTTTATGTACATCGCCAGAAAAATCTACCTTAGTAATCCAGCCATTACGTACATCTGTACCAAAACGCTCGGCTTGTTTTTGCAATTGCACCATCATTTCTGGGCCTGTAATACCATCTGGGTAACCTGGAAAATTTTCAACATCATTAGTAGTCGTTAATTGCCCACCAGGTTGTGTGCCTTGATATAAAACAGGAAACATGTTTGCTCTTGATGCGTAAATTGCAGCAGTATAACCTGCAGGTCCCGAACCTATAATTAAGCATTTTACTTTTTCTATTGTATTAGACATAAAAATTTGTTTTTTTGTATAAACAAAAGTAGGTTTTTTAAACAAATCCTTACAGAGAAGTTATTAACACTAATGTTGTGTGAATACAAAAAAATCGTCCTGAAATTAAAAATATGAACTTAAACCAAATAACTATTCCTTCATTGAACTTGGAAAAATCAATTCCATTTTATGAAAAATTAGGATTAAAGTTAATAGTAAAATCGCTACCGAATTACGCAAGATTTGAATGCCCAAACGGAAATTCTACATTTTCGATTCACAAAACTGAATTTTTACCAAAAGGCGACGGAATTTATGTTTACTTTGAGTGTGAAAATCTTGATATATATGTTAATAAACTTAAGGAATCTGGAATTAAATTTGACCAAGAACCAACTGATCAAAGTTGGCTATGGAGAGAAGCAAGATTAAAAGATTTGGACGGAAATTCACTGATTTTATTTTATGGTGGCGAAAATAGATTAAATCCACCGTGGAGGATTGACACCAAATAATG